>CAJPUR010000034.1 GCA_905381055.1 uncultured Flavobacteriaceae bacterium | reverse complement strand
AAAATTGGATAATTTTTTATTTATAATGGTTATTTTGTTTTTATATTTTTCAAATGTTGCATTTAATGGTTTTAGCCAATTCGAGTTACTTTCAAATAAATAAATATGTTTTACTTTATCAATTATTTCAAGAGAGAAATTTGCCTCTGCACATCCAATATCTGCAACAACCGAGTCTTTATCTACATTAAAATTTTTAGTAAGATATCTGTGGGGGCTATCATTATCTTGTTCAATTAGTAGTTGATTATATGCTTTTTGAATTCTTTTTCTTGACCACGATTTTTTAAAAAATAATTTTTTATTTGGGCAGAAATCAACATAATTTAATTTTTTTTGTATATCATAATGTACTTTAATTTTATTGAAGTCGTATTTGTAAATAAATTCATAAGGGAAAATTTCAGTTTTATTATTTAATAAAAAATTTTTTATCTTTTTTATTTCTTTATCTTCTGAGTCAGAATAAAATGAAATTATTTTTTTTTTTAAAAAGGATTTCCAAATCAATGTCCTTATAGCTTTTGGTACAAGGATTCTGTATAAAAAAAATTTATTAATAGAATTCACTACACTAATAAAATATAATAATTAAATTTAGTTATAATTATTAAAGATCAATGAAATACCTTTATAAATATGCATTACCTGTTTTTTTTATTATTTTTCTTTCAGGTCCATCTCCAAGCTCACCAAAACTAAAAAAACCAAATCCAATAATAAATATAGAAATTCAAGAAATTTCTGAATGGGTCGAAAACAAAGAAAATAAAATAAAAAATATAAAAGATGATAATCAGTCAAAGGTTATTTTTTTTGATTCAATTCCTCAAAAAACAGAATATTGTATTGTTTATTTACATGGCTTTTCTGGTAGCTCACATGACGGAGCACCCGTTCATAAGATGGTTGCTAATCAATTAGGGTTTAACCTTTATTTACCAAGATTATATGCTCATGGCCTTAATGATGAAGAACCATTATTAAATTATACTGGCGAAAAATCTCTTGATAGTGCAAGAGAAGCCATTGCTATAGGTAAAATTTTAGGCAAAAAAATAATCTTAATGGGAACATCAACTGGTTGTTCACTTGCATTGAATTTGGCTAACGACCCCGATGTAGCTGCATTAGTTATGTATGCCCCAAATATTCGAGTTAAACACCCTTTAGCTTTTGTTGCGACTTTACCCTGGGGCCTTCATTTTATCAGATTATTTAAAGGGGGTAAATATAATTATGTTGATGACTTGACTCTTGAAAAAAAGAAATATTGGACGCATAAATATCGTCTGGAAGCAGTAGTTCAGATGCAAAAACTTCTTGAAACTTCAATGATTGAGTCAACATTTAATGAAGTAACCTGCCCTGTATTTTCTGGTTTTTATTATAAAAATGAAATAGAGCAAGACCAAGTAGTTTCAGTTTATCATATGAGAGAAATGTTCACTAAACTTTCTACAAAAAAAAAATTAAAAGAGCAAAAAAGTTTTCCAAATGCAGAAAAACATGAAATTGCAAGTAGAATGGCAAATAAAAATTATCTTGAAGTAAAGGAATCTACTGTTATTTTTTTAAAAAGGGTCTTAAATTTATGATAAATAATAATTTTAGATTTCATTTTAGACTTGATACAAGAAGAGCCTTAAAAGGGGGGAATTATCCAATTCAGTTGTTTTTATATTCAAAAACCGAAAAAAAAGATATAAGGATTATCCTTAAAGCTAATAATTTTCAAGTAAAAGCGAACTCTGTTCCTGAGGAGTTTGAAAGAGTTTGGGGAAGAAAAAATAATTTAGAATTCAAAATAAAGAATATTAAAAATTATAGGTTAAGGGAATTTCTTTTGGAACGAGAAAGTAAAATTAATTTTATTCTTAAAAATTTAAATGTTAATTCTCTAAAACAATTTAAGGATGCGTTTCAAGTTGAAAATCAGATTAAGGAAAATGATATTATTAAGTTCCTTTATGATAAAACAATTCAGTATAATAAAGAAAGAAGGTATTCTTACTCCAACAGTTATAATACTACTATCAGAAAGATTAAGGAGTTTATTAGTAAAGAGAGTTTGAAATTCTATGATATTGATTTGAAATGGTTAAAAAATTTTGAAGAATTTATTATAAAAAGTAATATTTCAAAATCCTCTTTAAATTTTTACTTAAAAGATATAAGAACAGTTTTTAATGAAGCAATTGAGAAAAAAATAATTCCTAAAGATATTTACCCTTTCGGGAATAAAGGATATATTATTTCAGGAACAACTAAAAAGAAGAATTTTCTTTCATTAGAAGAATTAAAAAAACTTAAAAATTGCAAGCCCAAAGACTATTTTAAAGAAAGAGCAAAAGACTTTTTTTTGTTTAGTTTTTATTCAAACGGTATGTCAATTAAAGATATTGCTTTTCTACAAAATGACCAGTTTAGAAAAGACACTATTATAACTAAGGATTCAAATGGAAATCAAGTCAAAATTGAAAGAGAATATTTTGAATTTTATAAAAAAAACAATAACAATTCGGTTCAAAAAAAAATTAAAATAAGCATCTCTAAAGAAATGACATACATAATGGATAAGTATCAAAATTTAAACAAAGGTTTAGAGAATTTTGTTTTTGATATAATTAAATCCTTAGGCCCATTAAATCAATATAAAGATTATAAAAACTTTAATAGAGTATTGAATAAGCAATTAAAAAGTTTAGCAAAAGATCTACAAATCAACCCTAAAGTTTCTATTAATTGGGCAAGACATTCAATGGCTGCTCAAATAATGGATTCTGGAATTCCATCATATATATTATCAGATTATTTTGGTCATAGTTCTGTATCGGTAACAGAAGGATATTTAAATAGTATTAATGTTGAATTTGAAGATCAAATTCAGAAAGCTAAAAAAATTTAAACTAAAGTTTAATTTAAGTGACAGGTGTTAAATGAAAATATTTTTTTACGGCATTTTTTACGGCAAATTTTATTAATAAAATATTTATTTAGTTTTATCTTATATTTTAATGGCTTTATAAGAGATTATTTGTAATGTTCTCCTGATTTTAATATATAATTCATGGCTTTATTTATTTTTTATTACTGAAATTTGTGAATTAGTTTTTTATATATTTAACATCTAATATATAGCGATTTTACAATTATAAAATCTTTAATCAAATGAAATCAGAAAATGATTTTTTTAAAATATTAAAAAAATATTATTCTTCTATAATTTCCAAAAAATTTAAAAATACTTTTCATGCTCGAACCGAGTCAGCAAAACTTTCTGAACAAATTTTTAATTTTAAAAAATTTGATTTAAGAGGGACTGAAAATTTACCTTCAACTTCCGGTAATATATTTATTTATAATCATTTATCAAACCATGAAAATTATACATTAAAGGAGGATTTTCAAATTACGCTAGACAGTCATTTTATAAGTAGTATGGTATCTCAAAATTATTATAAAACTCCAGGAATGAGAATTATAAGATATAGTCTTCCTAATGAAATAGTGCATAATAATTATTATAAAAAATTTGGTTATATAAGAGTATATTCTAAAGACTACTTACCTGAAAATATAACCCAAAATGAAATAAAAAAAAGCAAAAAATTTTTTTATAAAAAAGCAAAAGAAGCACTAATAAATAATGAAAATTTAATTATTACTCCCGAGGGGATTTCCTTGTCAACTGAAAACTCTCCTGGTGAATTCAAAGCGGGAATTTTTAGAATGGCAATTAAATCTAAAATTGACCCTGTTTTTGTCCCTGTAGTTCTTTCAAATTTTGATAAATTAAATTCTAGAACGATTTATCGGTGTGAAATTAAAAGTTCTTTCCGACTTTCGGATTTAATAAAAGATTTAAATAATAAAAAAGATCTTAATGTCTTTTTAAAGAAACTTAATCTTAAATTTAAAAAATGGGTTAATGAATTAAAAAATATTGCCCCAGGATATAGGGATGAGATAAAAAAAATTAAAGAAAAAACTTTAAAAATTAAATCTAAGAGAAATTTAGTAGTATTTTATGGAAGTTCTTCAATAAGGTTATGGGATAATATAGAAAATCATTTCAATAAATTTAATATTTTAAACTTTGGATTTGGAGGAGCTTTTATTCAGGATTGTATAAATCATTTTGAAAATTTATTTGATAATATTGAACCAAAAGTAATTATTCTATATGTAGGAGGTAATGATCTGTCCCTTGGTTATTCAGAGAATAAAATAAATAAATTATTTAAATCCCTTTTAAGTCAAATAAGAATTAAATTTCCAAATTGTTTTATTTTTTCAATTTCTATTAAGCCGAGTAAACATAGAATTGATAAAATGGATTCAATAAAAATTTTAAACAATATGATGAAAAATGAATTAGAAAACATATCTAATACAGCTTTCATAAATATTTTCGACAAATTCATTGATGACAAAGGGAAGATAATAACTGAATATTTCCTAATTGACCGGCTTCATCTTAGTAAATCCGGATATGATATTTGGAAAAATGAAGTTAAAAAATTCTTAAATTCAATATTATGAAATATTCAGTTTCCTCAATAATTAAAATTAATAATTCTTCAAGCGAATTATGGAATTTAATTACTTGTCCTGGCTATCTCAATCTTGTTCATCCTTTTTGTAAGGTCAATAAAGCTATTGATTGGGGGGATAATGAAAAAAAAAAAGATTATTTAATTTATTTAAATGGTATGAAATATTACAGAGAATTTTTTAAATGGGAAGAGGAAAAAGGATATGAACTTTGGATTGGAAAAAAAAATGGTAAAAAATCTTTAGTTAAGTGGTACATTTTAAAAAATTCTAATGAACTAAAATTAAAAATTACTGTATATCCGTATAAATCCAGTAAAATATTAAATTCAATATACCCAATAATATTTTATATATATATAAAGCCAATGCTTAAGAGTTATTTGGGATCGGTACTTAAAGGAATTAAATGGTATATTGAACAAAAAGTTCCTGTTTCAAAAAACCAATTTGGAAGACATTCATGGTTTACTTAATTTGTAAAGTGTATTTAAATTATGACCATTAAAGATGATTTTGGTAAAGATTTCGAAATTAGAAATTTAACTAGATTTATAGATCATATTGAAAAACACCATACAACCGATGGTGAAGGAAACGGTTCTATTCACACTGAAGATGAATTTATTTTTACGATAACTAAAGAGTTTTATTTAAAAGTTTTAAATTTAAAATCTTAATTTTAAAAAAACTCTAGTCATTAAAAAAAGTTCTAAGCCTTTTAAAATAATTTTAATTTTTTTTTCATTTAATTTTTTTTGTAAATGTGAAAAAAGTTCAAATTTGCCCCCCAATATTCTTTTTGTAATTTCTGATGATCAATCATTCCCTCATGCCAGTATATACGGAACTTCTTGGATTAAAACTCCAGGATTCGATAGAATTGCAAAGGAGGGATTGTTGTTCAATAATGCTTATACTACAAATGCTAAGTGCTCACCATCAAGAGCTACAATTTTAACTGGAAGGAATAGCTGGTTGCTTGAGGAAGCAACAAATCATGTACCTTATTTTCCTGAAAAATTTATAACATTCCCTGAGGTTCTAAAAAATAGAGGTTATATAACCGGAAAAACTGGCAAGGGTTGGGCTCCTGGAATAGCAGTTAAAAATGGTAAAAAAAGAGATTTAATTGGTCAAAATTATAGCTCTATTACTACTATACCTCCAGCTAAGTTTATTAGTAACATTGATTACTTTGAAAATTTTAAATTTTTTTTAGAGGAAATAGTAAAAGATCAACCATTTTTATTTTGGGTTGGCGGCCTTGAACCTCACAGAAGATATCAATATAGAGTTGGGATTGAATATGGAAATAAAACTATAAATGAAATTAAAAGTGTTCCTAATTATTGGCCAGATTCTGAAAATGTTAGGACAGACATGTTGGATTATGCATTTGAAATTGAATATTTTGATAGTCATTTGGAGCGGATTATAAAAGAGTTGGAAATTAGGGATTTACTTGAAAATACAATTATTGTAGTGACTTCAGACAATGGGATGCCCTTTCCTAGGGTTAAAGGTCAAGTATACCCTGATGACAATAGATTACCTCTAGCTATTAGATGGGGGGGAGGTATCAAAAACCCTGGAAGGGTTATTGATGAATATTTTAGTTTTTCGGACTTTGCTCCCACTTTTTTAGATATAATTGGTATTAATCAAGATCTACATGGAATGGAAGATTTTTCAGGTAAAAGTTGGAAAGAAGTATTTTTTAATAATTCTGTAAAGTTTCAAAGAGAATATATTATTTTGGGAAAAGAAAGACACGACGTAGGAAGAGAAGATGATAAGGGGTATCCAGTCCGATCAGTTTTGAAGGACAATTATTTTTATTCCATTAATTTTGAACCAAACAGATGGCCAGCGGGTAATCCTGAGACTGGATATCTTAACACAGATGGTAGTCCCACAAAATCTGAAATTTTAAAACTAAAAAGGGATAACGTTAATTCATATTTTTGGGAGTTGGCATTTGGAAAGAGGCCAAAGGAGACTTTATATAATCTTAAAAATGATCCAAGATGTATAGTTAATATTGCTGATAATAAAGCATTTGAAGATATAAAATCAGATTTAAATAAAATTTTACTCCAGGATTTAATTTATCAAAAAGATCCAAGAGTTATGGGACAGGGTAAAACATTTGATGATTATATATATGCTGATAAAAAAACAAGAAATTTCCACAAAAGATATACTAATGGTGATTCAATATACGCTGGTTGGGTAAATGAATCTGATTTTGAAAAACTAAACTAATTATGATTTTTGTTTTTATATCTTAATTAATTTATTTTTGAAAATTATATGATAAAGGATATAGTTAAATACAGTTTAATATCATCTGTAACAGCACTATTTTGCTGTGTGGCACCTTCCGTATTTTTTATTCTTGGAATAGGATCTGCTACCTTTGCTTTTAGTTTTGCGGATTCATTTTATAACGTTGATACCGATGGCTCACCCAATATTTTTTCATGGATAATAAGACTTATAGGCCTTCTCATTTTATGCTATGGGATATACAGTTTCAATATTAAGGAGTCATGTAGTTTAAATTCTCCAAGACAAAAAAAGATAAATAAATTAATTTTTGGGATTTCTTTAATTTTTATTTCTTTTAGCTTATATGCAATTTGGTATTTTGGTACAACTTGGATTTTCGATAACTTTATAGGACCTGCAAGAGAGGAGGAATTTAAACTTATTAGTTTTTTATAAATTAAACAAAAAGTGGAGATGATGGGAGTCGAACCCACGACCTTTTGACTGCCAGTCAAATATTCTAGCCAACTGAACTACATCCCCAACTTATCGTTTCTAAAATTTAATTTTTATAAATTTAACTTATTATTTTTATTATTATGTCTGAAAACATATTAGGAGTATTAATAATTATATTTTTAGTTGTAGTTATTGTTTTCTTTTATTTTAAAAACAAAAAAGAGGGTAAAGACGATTATTCTGATATGCATGACGGATCTGGAAACATCAACTAACATTATTAGAATAATGATAATTAATTTAAAAAAATATGCTAAATAATATTTTTCAGTATATAATCTACATTGCCCTTTTAATCGGATTTATTATTTTCCTTCTTCAATAGATTTCTTATAATTGTAGGCTTCAAAGCCAAAAAAAGGACCTCTGATTACTATTTACATAAAACTACATGAATTATATGCTTTTTACTTCACCAGAGGTAATTAATTAAAAGTTTAGTAAATATTTTTTAAAACTAAATAAAAGATTAAAATAAAAATTCCTATTCTAATCATATCAAAATGGATAAAACCATTTATAAAATCAATACTTTCAATTTTTAAAATCACAAATTAATATTATTTTTTTGGAGGAAATTTATCTTTTATAATTTTGATACTGATGCCACAAAAGTAGAGTGTAAAAAAGAAAAATACAGTGACAATAATATTGTCGTAAAATTTATTAATAAATAAAATCTCTTTATTAGCAGTTTTATAAATTACATATGAATAGAAGACTATTATTATGTAAAAAAATATTCTTCCTGCATATGAATTTCCTTTTAATATTTTCTCAAACTTTTTCATAAATCAAATTTAAGTAAATGATTAAAAAATAAAAAACCCCACTATAAAAATAGCAGGGTGAATCTTAAAGATAAATGATTTACTTATTCAGATAATTTTACATTTATAGCGCTTAACCCTTTAGGTGTTTCTTCAACGTCATAGTTTACCTTATCTCCTTCAGTTATTTGATCAGTTAGATTGTTTGCATGAACAAAAACGTCTTTACCACTATCATTAGTAATAAAACCAAACCCTTTTGCATTATTAAAGAACTTTACAGTTCCAGTATTAGTACTCATAAAATATTTATTTATTAATTATATGCAAATGTAACCTATTATTTTTCTTAACTGATATATTTTGAAGAAAGATTGTGTTAAAATTTAAAATATTAAATGCAGTATTGAAATAGTGATGATATTTAACAATTTATATTTTATTTTGAGGTTTTTTTTACTAAATTAGTTATCCAATTTTTTTTAATATGTTTAGAAACATTCATGAGATTGAATTTCCTGAGAGGATCAAATCAGTATATATAAATGGAAGGCATTATACTAGAAAAGAATTTGCTATTGCTCAAAAGAGATCCAGATTTAGAGACAGAAAAGGAAGGTTTATTAAACATGTTAGCAGCTTATAATTGAATAAATAAGCAATTTAATTTATATATTTAATCTCTAATATTTAATCAATATAAAAAACCATAAAAAATTTTTTTTATACAGAAATAGATTTTTTTTTTGTATTTTGATCTCCCTTATGTTGGTTTTTATCAAATATTATTTCGAGAATTAAATGTTTTAAAACCAATCTAAGATCAAAATATAAAGTTAAAATGAAAGAAATTTTATACACATTAATTTTCACAGCAGTTTTACTTGCAGCGGTTTATATGTATGCAATTTATGCTACTTCAAAAGGTATAACTGAAGATGAAAATCAAAATTATATTCCTGATAGTTGGGAAAAGAACTTTAAATGGCTTTTTAGTGGTAAAGTCATTATAATGTTTGTTTTAGGCTTAGCAATTGGATATTTATTGGGTACCGTATAGTTTTTTAAAAATTTGCTATTTTTTTAATAGCATAAACTAATCGATCTAATTCAGTGGTATTTGTAAATAAATTTGGAGTCACTCTACATCCTTTGACTCCTTTTTCGTCTATAGCCACAGTATATATTTTATAATCCTTTAATAGAATATCTGCAAGCTTTGAAGGTTCAATTGATTTTATTCCAAAGTTCCCAATTCCACATGCTCTTAGCTTATCAAAAGGAGTATTAATTTTTACATTTTTCACCCCTTTTATTTTGTTAATCCAATAATCTTTTAAAAATCTTAATCTTTTTTCTTTCTTTTTTATTCCTAACCAATTTTGGTATTCTATTGCACATAAAATAGCTAATTTTGAATGAACAGGGTGAGTTCCTTTGTGATTTAGTTTTTTTATTTTTTCTAAGTTTTTTGTTGAAGTTGCAAATAATGGCCATATTTTGGGAATATTTTTTTTCTTTATATATAATAATCCAGTTCCTAATGGAGCAGCTAACCATTTGTGAAGACTTGATCCATAATAGTCACAATTTAAATCTCTAATAGATAAATTGAATTGACCAACAGCGTGAGCCCCATCAACCATTACTTCAACTCCATAATTTGCTGCCATTTTACATATTTTTTTTACAGGTAAAATTTGACCAGTTATATTTATCATATGACAAACCATTATGAGTTTAGTTTTTGAATTTATCTGTTTTTCATATAATTCTACAATTTCTTGATCAGATTTTGGGTGAAGTGGAATAGAAATAATTTTATTTTTTATTCCATATCTTTTTGAGACTTGAATAAACATATCTTTCATAGCGCCATAGTCATGATCCGCAAAAATTGCTTCATCATTTTTTTTCCACGGGTATCCTGAAATTACTAAATCTAATGACTCAGTGGTATTTCTAGTTATAATTAATTCTTCATTATTACAGTCTATAAATTCTGCAAGATTTTTAGTAATTTTAGATTCGTCAATTTCTAATTTATTTCTCATATAGTATGATCCTTCGTAATTAATTTTGCTGATGAGTTTTTTATATTTTATCATTACAGGGTTTGGGATTATATTATAATATCCATTTTCAAGATTAATGAATTCACTATTTAGTTTATACTGAGATCTAACTGTTTTCCAAAAGTTATTTTCCGAATAATATTTTCCATGATTTAAATCCTCAAGGTTAGTATTATTAATTTTATTTGGAATAAATCCTGAAAGACCAATTGCACTGAGTTTTTTTAAAAAAGTTCTTTTTTTCATAATTAAAATGATTTTAATAAAGGTATTAAATCTAATTTTTTTGAGTATTAATTTTCAATTGTAAAACTGATTATTAATATTTATATTGGTGAAAATTTTATAACCGATGAAAAAACTTTATTTAGTCTTTGCTTTGTTTTTAATGTTTTCATGTAAAAACGATAATAGTCAAAAAATTCCTAAGATTGCATTAATTGGATTGGGTATTGAGTCAAGTACTTTTTCACCTGCTAAAACTGTTGAAGAGGATTTTATTGTAAAGACTGGTGAAGACCTTTTTTCTTGGTATGAAATTTCAATAGATTCAATTAATCGGAAAAGAGCTGATTGGATTCCAACCTTGGTTGGATATGCTCTTCCTGGTGGAATAGTTACTAAAGAAACTTATAATTCATTAGTTAATAAATCTCTCTCTTTATTAAAAGAAAACCTTCCTTATGATGGAATTTTATTTGATATTCATGGAGCTATGAGTGTTGAAGGGATTGATGATCCAGAAGGGGATTATATTGAAAAGGTCAGAGAGGTTGTAGGTAAGAAAACAATAATTTCAACTACCATGGATCTCCATGGTAATGTTTCTTGGAGATTAGCTAAAAATTCAGATTTAATTACATGCTATAGAATGGCTCCTCATGAAGATGCAAGAGAATCTGATAAAAGGGCAATAGATAATTTATTAGATAGATTAGAATCTGGGAAAGGGAAACCAAAATATAAAGCTTGGATTCCTGTGCCAATTTTGTTGCCTGGTGAGAAGACAAGCACTAGAATTGAACCGGGTAAAAGTTTATATGCTAAGGTTAATCCTGTTACTATGAACGAAGGAGTAATTGATGCAGCTATTTGGGTAGGTTATCCTTGGGCAGATGAACCGAGAAATCATGGAGTTGTTATGGTAACTGGTGATGAAAAAGAAGCTGTTAAATCAGCTGCTGAATATTTGGCTAAAAGTTTCTGGGATGTCAGAGATCAGTTTGTTTTTGTTGCCCCTACTGCTACTCTTGAAAAGAGTTTAAATTTAGCCTTAAAAAGTAAGGTGAAACCATATATTATAAGTGATATGGGAGATAACCCAACAGCTGGAGGAGCAGGAGATGTAACTTGGACTTTAAATAAAATTTTAAATAGAAATGAATTCAAAAACATAAATGGACCATCATTAATTTATGCCTCAATACCTGGTCCTAAATTAATTGAAAAAGCTATTAAAGTTGGAGTTGGTTCAAGAGTAGAGGGTTATGTTGGAGCAGAAGTTGATTCAAGGTATTCTCCTCCAATTCTATTATCTGGAATAGTTAAATCAATAAAGCATGGTGATATTCATGCTAAAACTGAAGTAGTAGTAAAAGTAGGAAGTGTTAATGTTATTGTTACAAAAAAAAGAAAACCATATCATTATGAAAAAGACTTTACAGATCTTAAATTAGAGCCCAGAGAATCAGATATTGTTGTAGTAAAAATTGGATACTTAGTTCCTGAACTTTATAATATTAGAGCTGATTGGATTATGGCTTTAACTCCAGGGGGAGTTGACCAAGATTTGGAAAGATTAGATTATAAAAGGATTAAAAGACCAATGTATCCCAAAGATATAGATATGGAAACTCCAGATCTCTCTGTTAGGTTTGTCCCTCTGTCTGATTCAGATGATTAAAAAGATTACGATTTATATTATGTCTTTTGCTTATGTATGGATAGGGGTAAGACATTTTACAAATCCAGATTTTTTTCTTAATATAATGCCTCCATATTTAAGTTGGCATCTTGAATTAGTATATTTGTCGGGAGCATTTGAAATTATTTTGGGTTTTGGATTATTGACAAAATTAAGACGTTATGCAGCTAAAGGAATTATATTACTTTTGATTTTTGTATTTCCTGCGAATATATATTTAATTTCCAGTCAAGAAGCTCAAATTGCATTAGATATTTCAAGAAATATGGCAATAATAAGAGCTCCATTTCAATTAGTTTTTATTGCAATTGCTTATTGGCACTCCTTAGAGTAAATATTATTTTGAGCCAGAAAGTTTAAATTTTGTTTTTGAAGCAAAAATACCTTTTAAAGTGATCTCCATTTCTATTTCATTGGAATTAAATTGTAAATCTAAATTTGCTTTAGCTGTATTTTCAAGATATAGGATTTTTATTGAAAAAGTTTCCTTATCCTTCCAATATCCATTTATTGCAACTGGTGTTGGAATAATTTTTTCTTTTTTAAAGTAACTTAAGCCTTCGCTAGAATAATTATCAATAAAATTGAAATTTGAAAGAAAATTTTTATGGTAGGTTTTTTCGTCTATAATAATTTCTTCATTTCCAAAATCTGAATAAATAATTAGTTTATAATTTTTATCAATTTTTTCAAACTTGATAGATTTAATTTTAAGTTCATTAGGGTTTATGAAGTAATTTCCACCTAATCTAATTTTTGATTTAATTTCCTTTTCCTCAGTATTATGTGGCTTAATTTTTAAAGAAATAAGCTTATCCTTTAACCTTTTTTGAAAGGTATTGTTATCAATCTTAATTTCAGTGGAATTTAAATTAGAATAAAGTTCTTTCCAAAAAATATCAAGTACTCTTTGCATATTTTGTACACTCCCAGTTATGGCTATAACCATTTTCTTGTCAGGGAGTACTATACAATACTGACCAAATGCACCATCTCCTCTGTAACTATTGTATCTATTTTTCCAAAATTGAAAGCCGTAACCTTGTTTCCAGTCAACAGCAAATTGGCTGTATTTATTTTCCACTTGTTTTGAGGTTGCCATTTTCACCCAATCTTCGGAAATAATTTGCTTTCCTTCCCATTTACCATTTTGTAATAAAAGTTGACCGAATTTTGCTATATCTTGTGTTTTGAGCTTTAAACCCCATCCTCCATAACTTATTCCTCTAGGGCATTTACCCCATGAAGGTTTTTTTATACCTAAAGGAATAAACAAACGTGGATTTAAATAATCCTCCAAATTCTGATCTGTTATTTTTTTAATTATACATGACAACATATATGTCGCATAGCTATTATATTTATAGTAAGTTCCTGGTAGAAAATCGAGTTTTGAATTAACAAATAACTTAGCCCAATCTTGATTTTTATTTAAAAACGGAGAGATTTCCTTTTTTTCTCCTGTTGTCATTGTCAATAAATCTCTGATTCTCATTTCTTTGAATTTCGGATCAATATTATCAGTTTTATATTCCGGAAAAAAAGAAATTACTCGGTCATTTAAGCTTAATTTACCTTCATCAATGGCAATTCCAATGGCAGTAGATGTAAAACTTTTACTTAATGAATGTAAAATATGAGGGAACTCTTTTGAATAAGGAGCCCACCAACCACTTGCTATTTTTTTTCCATCTTTTAAAATCATCAAACTATGAAGCTCATTAATATTTTCTTCAATTGAATTAATGAAATTTAAAATGGTTTCAGATTTAATCCCAACTGACTCAGGATTGACCTTTTCAAAGTAATTTGAGTAATTAGTATTTTCATTTATTTCTTGGGATAAAACACTAGTATGTGCAATCAAAAAAAATAACCAACCAATGCATTTATTCATTAAAATTTTAATTTTCATAATGATTATTTAATTCTTTTGATAAAAATATGTATTAAATTTAACTTGAGTAAATCTTGATTAATGATTAAAGCTTTTTTATTTGATTTAGATGGTGTTTTTTATATAGATAATTTTATTATTAAAGGAGCTAATAAAGTAATTGATTGGTTTAGATCTAATGATATACAATTTAAATTTATAACCAATAATACTACCCTCTCTAGAAAAGATTTAACGATTAAATTAAATACAATTGGCCTTAAGCTTCATGAAAATGACATAATTAGTGCAAATTATGCTGGGGTGTTATTACTTAAAAAATTAAATATAAAAAGCTGTAGATTAGTTTTATCAGAAAAAGCTCAAGAAGATTATAAAGTTTTTAAAATCGATAAAAAAACCCCCGAAGCAATTGTTGTTGGAGATATAGGAGATCTTTGGGATTATAATTTAATGAACGATTTAATGAATCAGATTTTAGATGGTTCAAAATTAATAGCTCTTCATAAGGGGCGATATTTTCAAAAGGGATCAGGATTAACTATTGATAGTGGCCCATTTGTATCAGGACTTGAATATGCGACTCAAACAAATGCTATTGTTGTTGGAAAACCTGAGGTTACTTTTTTTAAATTAGCCAGTCAAAAATTTCATTTAAAGCCTAATGAAATTGGAATGGTTGGAGATGACCTTAATAATGATATTTTTGGGGGAAAAAAAATGGGTTACAAAACCTTTTTAGTTAAAACTGGCAAGTTTAGAAAAAATATTTTTGAAAAATCAAATATTAAACCCGACTATTGTATAAATTCGATTGCTGATTTACCTGAAATTCTTGAATCAAAAAAATTAGTAAAATTATAGATGAGTTATTCTGTTGGTGACCAAGTAAATTTATTGATATTGAGGAAAACAGATCTTGGATTTGTAGTTAAAATTGATCAAAAACATGAAGGACTTTTATTTAATAATGATGTTTATCAAAGGGTAGATAAAAATCAAGAGTTAAAAGGGTATATAAAAAAGATAAGAGAGGACGGCAAAATTGATGTTACATTAAAACCTCAAGGTTACATTTATTCAATAGAAAATGATTGTGATATAATTATTGAACAATTAAAAATTAATAGGATTTTATTTTTATCAGATAAAAGTTCTCCTTATGAAATAAAATTTCAGTTAGGAATGAGTAAAAAGGCTTTTAAAAAAGCATTAGGATTTTTGTACAAAAGAAAAATTATAAAAATAAATAAAGATCAAATAGAACTTATTTAAAAAACTAATTCATATTGAAATTATCTTTTCCCAATCTACTTGGTCATTATGGGAATGAGTAAATCCAATCTCCCTTTCCTTTTTTATTGTTTCGGAATCTCTAAATGCAATTATATAGGTTTTACGCCATTTATCGGAATTATTACCTCCTGAGCCATGAACTATTCTTTCATCGTGAATAGTTATATCTCCTCTTTTAACTGGTAAATAAACTAATTTATCATTTGGGTTCGATTCAATAACAAGAGTATGGGAGTCGTCACGTTTTTCATTTGATTCCTTTTCAGTTTCAGAATAAGACTTGGGTTTATGTTCTCTTAATTTTTTTTCATTGTTTGATCCTGGAATAACATGTAAACAGCCATTTATTATTTCTGCATCTGAAAGAGCTAAAGAGAAAGTTGCAGTCCAAGTATTTTTTGTTTTTGGCCAATAACCCAAGTCTTGATGCATTGAAAATTCTGCTTCCTTTTTTGAGGGTTTTTTTGCTAAAAATTGTTCATAGTCCATTTCTGGAATACCTGAGCTATATAGCTTCTTTGAAATATTCTTAGCAATTTTAAAAAATATATTTTCTTTAAAGGATGGCATGTATTTGCCAGGCAACATAGCATTTACTAATTGAAATTTTTCAAAAGGGGTTCCATATGGCTGAGACATGTCACAAAAATCTTTCTTCATTTTTTTTTGTTCCTTACCAGATATAAAATGATCAAAGACAGGATCAATGGTTAACATTTCCTCCTCAGTCAAAACATTTTTTAGAACTAAATATCCCTGATTATTAAATTGATTAATCTCTTCTTTAGTTAGAAAAAAATTTAATCCTCCCCTTCTTTTATTGTTAGGTTCCATAATTTTAAAAATTTATAATAATTTACCAAAGTTTTTTTGGATAAATATTATTTTTTTTAAAATTTTCAATAGCAATTTCAACATTTTTTTTGTCTTCTTTATATGTTACACCATACCATTTAGATGTTGACATAAGTATTTTAATTTTAGAATCAGTATTTTTTATTAAATAATCTACGACTGAGGGAATATAGAATTCAGATTTTAGGTTTAAATAATTTGATTCTAAAAAATCTTCAAATAATTTTTCACAATATTTGAAAAAGTTCGGAGTAAATCCAAAAAAATTCATGGACACTATTGTATTTCTATCCATTTCAAAATTATTGCCATTAATATCTTTTCTTAAAATTTTGTCTTTACTTTTTTCAATATGAGTACGTTCGACAATACTTATTAACTCACCTTTGGCATTAGCTTTACATTCTCCTCTAGAAACAAATCCATTTTCTGAAATTGTATTTTGGAGTTTATATCCAATCATATTAAAATTTAAGGTGTCTGAGTTAATTTTAATAAGAGTATTACCCATTAATTTGAATGCTTCATATCCATAGAAATCATCGGCATTAATAACAGCAAAATTTTCATTTATTAATTCCTTAGCCATCAAAATAGCATGCCCTGTTCCCCATGGTTTTAATCTTTGGTTTGTTTTATACTTTTTTGGAATGTAATCTACTTCTTGATAAACATATTCTACCTTTATTAACCTAGAGAGTTTTCTATTAAAAATTTTTTTAAATTCTTTTTCAAAGTTTTTTCTAATAACAAAAATAATTTTATTAAACCCTGATCTTAATGCATCATAAATAGAAAAATCAAGAATCGTTTCTTCATTTTTTGAAAATGTATCAAGCTGTTTTAGGCCACCATATCTACTCCCAATTCCAGCAGCTAGAATTACTAAGGTTAAATTTTTTTTTATCATTTTAATTTATGTGTAATTCAGGACCATTTGAAACATTTACTTTAAAAGCATCAATAGCTCCACCCTCCTTTAAGTTACTGATAATTTGATTAACATTTTTTTTATCAGATAATACTGCTATACACCCGCCTCCTCCAGAGCCAATTATTTTAGCTCCAAATGCTCCAGATTTTAAACTAATATCAATCATTAAGTCTATTTTTGGTGTTGTAATTTTTAAATTATTTTTAAGTAATTTATGATGTTCGCTCATAAGTTTTCCAATAATTTGATTTTCAATTTTATTTTTTAGAAATTCTTTTTTTGCTTTTTGGGTAATTTTATAATTAATAATTGCAGCCTCTAAATAAGGTTGTAATTTTTCATCTAAAATTTTTAGATACATATTAATTTTTTTTAAGTCAATATTTTTAGGATCAAAATCTAAAACTTTTGATTTTACTTTGTTTATTGCCTCCCAGGTTTTGCTTTTTAATGATGACAACATACCAAGAGTATCTTTTGATTCACCTGATACTCCAATTATTAAATAATTAACTGGTTTAGAAAAAATTTTTATTTTATCATTTGACGTATCCAAGAAAATAGTTTTACCATGGCTTATTGTATATTGATCCATTTTACCTCCTGAGGATCCTTGTTCAATTACTTCAGTTTCATAGGCCAATTTTGATAAAACTAATTTTGAAACGGGAATATCAATTTCATAGGCTAATATAAGAAACTGAATCCACGCGACTGTCAATGCTGATGAACTGGAAAGTCCAGCATTTATTGGAATATCACCAGAAATATAAATATCATAACCAAATTTTGGCTTGCAGTTATATCTTTTTAGAACTTTAAGTGCAAGTTTTAGATAATCTTCATTTTCAATATTTTCAAGTGGATCATTAATATTAATTTTTTCAATTTCATTTAAATCTGTTTTATAAATCTTTAGAAAGTCAGAATTGTTTCTATTAGCCTTGATTTCAATAAATCTGTCAATAGCACATGCTATAACAGGAAGATTTAAATAATCTTGATGATCTCCAAAAAGGCATACTCGCGCGGGGGCTTTTGAAATGATTTCAAATTTTTTTTTAGTCACAATTAATTTTTATTATGAATACTATTTGAAATATTTATATTTCTTTAGCGTATTTAATGATTAAATTTTTAGTTAATCTAATTCCTTCAAGAGCGCTAATATTTCCTCCCATCCCACTATATTCAACTCCTATGAATCCTTTGTAGCCAGAGTCTTTAACTAATTTCATCATTTTTTTATAACTAAAAGTCATGTTTTCCCCATTTTCATCAAAAACATGGGATTTGGCACTAACAGCTTTTGCGAAAGGAAGAATTTTTTCCATACCATCATAACGATCATATAAAGTTTTACATGCATCAGCAATAGTTAATGGTTTCTCATTTTTGTTTTTAGCATCTTTTCCCCTAGCTCTTCCATATAATGTATTTCTAATTTCTGTATCAAATTCTAAACACCATCCCCCAAAATCAGGGAGGGTTCCAAAATTTTTATGGTTAACACCTTTAATTACTTCAACTAGCAGGTCAGCATCAGATGATAAATTATTATGATTTTCAACAATTACATTAATATTATAGTCTTTAGCATATTCACATAATTTACTTAAGTTTTCTATGGAGCTTTTTTTCCATTCATCTTTATCAGTACTTCCATATAAGTTAACTCTTACAGAGTGGCAATTCATTTCAGCTGCCGCATCAATCCATTTATAATGATTTTCAATAGATTCAGTACTTTCTTTTTTACCGGGTCTTGATAAATCACCTTCACCATCAATCATTAGTAAAACATTTTCCTGACCAAATTCATTAGCCTTTTTATTTGATTTATTAGCAAAATCTTTGGCTTCTTTTAGCCCAAAAGTAGATTTTTTTTGACCCCATCCACCAGGTTTATATAAAGTTGTCATATATTCTAGACCTTCAAAACCTTCCTCCCTAGAAACTTTTGCAAAATCATAAACATCAATTTCACCGTTTAGTATTGGTCTAAATAATGAAAATTGAGCAAGAGAGAGTTTAAAAAAAATTGGGTCTGTTAGTTTTACATTTTTAAACAAACCAAAATTAAAAAAAGGTAAAGTAACTAATCCCATACTTGATTTATTTATAAAGTTTCTTCTGTTCATAAATTTAAGTTTTTAGATTTCCCAGCCTTTTCTATATTCCCTTCCAACAAATTGATTTGCCTCTTCTAAGTTAGTTATTTTAATATTCTTTCCATCCCAAATTAATTTTTTTCGAGCAAAGAAATCAAATCTTCCTTTTGAATTTTGTTTTCTTAGCATGTAACTTCTAATAGCAAGATTACCCATAAGGACAGTTTCTGTCATTGGACCAGCATAATCAAATGAAGATGTTAATTCCAAATGTTCTTTACTTTTAAAACCAGCTTTGCATGCATCTACCCATTTTCTTTGATGACCATACTCAGGTTCAGAGTTTTTTTCAATTTCAGGACCAAATTCTGTAGTACCATCATTAAGATATAGCTTTGGTGTTAAAGGTGAACTATCATTAATATTAGTTGAAATTATACCTTTCTCGCCAATCATTAAAACGCCATTTCCACTTCCAGGCCCACCAATATCTGAGTTTGCAGGGATTATACTTGGATGAGGAGGTCGAATTCCTCCATCTGTCCATGTCATTTCAATGGGAGACGGGTTTTTCTCAGTTGCATCAAAATGTAAAGTAATAAGTGATGAAGGAGGACACCCCTCAGGAATATATTCAGGGGTCCACATTTTAGTAAAAACACTTCCAACACTACATTCAGCGTCTTTAGGATATTTTAAACCTAAAGTCCTAAAAGGAATATCAATTAAATGACACCCAACATCCCCTAAAGCTCCAGTACCATATTCCCACCAGCCCCTCCAATTAAACGGATGCATGTTTGGAGTAAATGGTTTTTCTTTTGCAGGACCTAACCATAGGTCCCAATTTAATGCTTCTGGTTTCATCGATTGATTAGGGGTTGGCATTTGTATTCCTTGAGGCCAAACTGGGCGATTAGTCCAAACTTGTACTTTGGAAATTTTCCCAACTACTTTAGAATCAACCCATTTTTGGACCATATTAAGAAGTGGATTTGAACCTCCTTGATTTCCCATTTGCGTAACCACATTTTTTTCTCTAGCTAATTCAGTTAATAATCTTGCTTCTCTGATATTATGAGTTATTGGCTTTTGAACATAAACATGTTTATTACGGTTCATTGCATAAACTGCTGCAGGTGCATGAACATGGTCAGGGGTAGATATTGTAACGGCATCAATATCTTTTTCTTTGTCCAACATTCTTCTAAAATCTGCATAAAGTTTTGCTTTTGGAAACTTTTTTACTGTTTTAGATGCTGTTCCAGAGAAATCAACATCACATAATGCCACTACTCGTTCCCTTCCATTAACAGAAGCATTAATTATGTCACTGTTACCTTTACCTCCTGATCCAATTGCAGCTAGATTTAACTGGTCACTAGGGGCTAAATATCCTTTACCTCCAAGGACATTTCTCGGGATTATAAAAATTGAGGAGGCTGCAATACTTTTTTTAATAAAGTTTCTTCTAGATGAATATTCTGTTTGATTTCTTTTTTTGCCGTTCATTATAATTTATATTTAGAATTGAAATTTAAAAAAATATTAAGTTGTAAAAAATTATTGAGCTTTTTTTTTTGAATAAAATCTATAATAATATATGTTAAAATTTAAAAAAATTATTTTAATACTTGCTTTTGCTCCATTTGTTTCGGCTCAGAAAAATACAGGAGAAAGAGCAAAATGGTTTGTAGATGATAGATTGGGAATGTTTATTCACTGGGGGGTATATAGCTCTGCTGAGGGTGTATGGAAAGGGGAAGAACTTAGAAATAATAATCAATATGCTGAATGGATACAGTATAGGAATAGAATTTCTAAGCCTGAATATCTAACTCTCTTAGATCGATTTGATTGGGAATCAATAGATCCTGAGGAATGGGTAATTCTTGCAAAGGAATCGGGCATGAAATATATAACTCTAACTGCTAAACATCATGACGGTTTTGCTCTTTGGGAAAGCCAATCAAGTGATTATAATATTTACAATAAATCAAATAAAGGTAGAGATATTGTAAAAGAATTATCGGAAGCATGTAAAAAGCATGGTTTAAAAATGGGATTGTATTATTCTCATTGGATAGACTGGGAGGATGATAGATCATGGGATCATACTAAAGAAGTATATGGTATAAATTATAAAAATTATGATAAATATTGGCAAGAAAAAGTGATTCCTCAAATGACAGAATTATTAACTAATTATGGTGAAATATCAATAATTTGGTTTGATATGTGGATTCATCATTCAAGAACTGTCGTCAGTAAAGAACAATTATTTCAACTTAAAAATTTAATAAGAAAACTTCAACCAAATTGTTTAATTAATTCCAGATTAGGACTTTCTATAGAAGAAGATAATGATGTTGATTTTAGAACTCTTGGTGATAATCAATTAGGGAAAGAAAAATATGAATATCCATGGCAGACCCCAGCCACAATTGCTCATTCTTGGGGATACAATTCAAGACAGGATAAATGGAAATCCACTTCAACTATTTTAAAATCTATGATTGGCAATGTTAGCCTTAACGGTAATTTAATGCTTAACATTGGACCAAGAGCAGATGGTAGTTTACCTTATGAAGCCCTATCTCGATTAAATGATTTAGGTGATTGGCTTAAAAAAAATGGAAATTCAATTTATGGAAGTGAAGCATTTGATCTAAGAACAAATCTTCATGATTGGGGGACTTTAACTTATAAAGAAATTAATAATAATAAACATTATATTTTTTTACATGTCTTTAATTGGCCATTAAATAGAGTGCTTAAATTAACAGGGATAAGTTCTGAACCAAAAAAAATATATTCATTATCTGATACAGAAATGAATTCTTTAAATTTTAAACATAAAACCGTATTAACTGAAATAAAACTTCCAAAGAATCCATTTGATAAATATGTTTCTGTTATTGTTTTAGAATATGACAAAAAACCTATTGCAATAAAGGGATTAGTTGCTGAAAGTGTCGAAGGGGGATATTCATTAAATCTTGAAAATTATGATTTTATAAGTGGTAACGGTAAAATTAATGAATCTAAAAGATATGGTACTATACCAAAAAATATTTTGGTACAAAAAAAACAAATATTAAAATGGAAAATTTTTATTAGTGAACCTGGCGAATATAATGTTGATAGCTCATATAGTTTTCAAGAGAATAATGATGGAGGGAATATAAGTTTTGAAATTAATGATATCGAATTAAAACAAAAATTTAAATCAACGGGAAAAACTGTTGGTGAACCTCTTCAAAATTGGGTTATTGATAATTTCAATTCTAATAAATTAGGTTCTTTTAAAATAAAAAAAAGTGGAGTTTATCAAGTTACTTTAGTTTTAGAGCCAAATGATAAACCATTAAAATGGCAATGGCTCTGGATTAAATCAAAAAAATAATTTTTTATAAAGGTAATTTTAACCTTTCAATTGAGTATAGTTCAGGACCCCCGCCTCTATTTCCACTTCCTGAAACTGTGTATACAAATTTATCTATAATACAAAATCCTGTTCCGTGCCTTCCCTGTTTCATAAATGGCCAATTTCTCCATTTTAGTTCATTAAAATGAAAAGCTTCAACCTCATTATGTGCCTTTATTTGAGTAATACTTTCTCCACCTCCAAAAATAACTTCATTTTTCCATACAAATGCTCCGTTACCAGCTCTTTTTGTTGGGATTTCATATTTTGGAGAAAAAGCCATCCATTTTTTAGTTTTAAAATCATAAATATTTCCAAAATTATTTGTCAAGTCTAATGCTTTATTGTGTCTAAAACAAGTATTTCTTCCAGCAAAAGCAAATAGTTTTTCATTTAAAACTAAAGCTTGGAAATGATCTCTTTTATCTGGAGCATCATCTAAAATTTCCCATTCACCAGATTTTATATCATATGAATCAAACCATGACTGAAATCCATCCATATGACCATTAGTTAGCCCCCCAAGCATATATATTTTATTTTTATGGTAAGTAAGCCCAGCAGCACCTCTTTTCCTATTTTTTGGGATTGAGTCTCCAAATATATATTTGTCTTCATCAGGGTAATAAATTAAAACTCTATCAACTGCTTTTTCATTTGGGAATGGACCAGTTAAGGCCCCAATAATATAGACTGCATTACCAATCACTAATGGTTGGAAGTGGTGAATTTCAATAGGAGGTTTAGATTTTTGGGTCCATGTTTTTGTATTAACATCAAACTCATCTGTTGGATTTATTCTTCTTCCGCCAATAAGATAAATTTTATTTTTATACGCAAAAACTCCGGCTTCTGATCTAGCTGTGGGTTTTCCTTTAGCTTGAATTGTTTCCCAATTCCATTGAGAGTTCAATTGTAAGGGAAATAGTAAACAAAAAAATATTAAGCATAAAATTTTTTTCATAAAAAAATTTTAAATACATCTGAATTTAGTTACTAATTTAACCATATAATAGCAAAAATTATTAATTTAATTATATTAGTTAATAATTTATATACAGTGAAAAAAATATTTTTTACAATTGCTATTATTTTTTCAATTTTTTCAATTTTTTCAATTTTTCAATTTTTTAAAAACTCATATTTTAATCAATATTATATTATTTCAAAATCAGAATATACTGATAAAGCATACGCTTCTTGGTTGGGGCAGATTATAGGTAACATCTATGGATTACCTCATGAGTGTCAATATATAGATGAGCCAAGACCCGAAAATTTTGGTATAATGTTTTACCAGGATTATTACTTAAATCGTATGAAAGATATAGGGGGTTCATTTTCAGATGACGATACAGATATAGAGTACATGTATTTACTTCAAATGGAAAAGCATGGAATTGAGCCATCTTATTCTGAATTAGTAGATGCTTGGAAATATCATGTAAGAGACAGAGTTTGGCTTGCTAATAGGGCAGCAATAGGAGCAATGAGAATTGGCTTAACTCCACCATTAACTGGGTCAAAAAATAAAAATCCCCATTGGTTTCAGATAGACCCCCAACTAGTAAATGAGATTTGGGCTGTAACATCTCCTGGTATGACTAATTATGCATGTGGTAAGTCTGCTTGGGCAGCAAAAATCACCAATGATGATTGGGGAATTGAACCTACAATTCATTATGCTGCAATGTATTCGTCAGCTTTTTTTGAAAAAGATATTAAAAAATTAATTTCAATAGGTCTTGATCATATTCCTGAGAACGGAGTGTTTTATAATACTGTAAAAGAAGTAATTAATATTTTTAATAAATATCCTGATATTGAGGATTGGAAAAAAGCTAGAAAAGAATTATCAGATAAATTTTATTTTAACGAGCCAGAAACGACAAAAACAATGTGGAATGCAAATTTAAATGGAGCATGTGGGATTTTAGCACTTTTATATGGTGATGGAGATTTCATAAAAACACTTGATATAGCTGCAGGACTGGGTTTTGATGCTGACAATCAAACAGCAACAATGTCTGGATTATTAGGAATTATTAACGGAACTGACGGGTTACCTGAAAACTTACTGTACCCATTTAAAGAAAACACTTGGGATAAACCTTTCAATGATTTTTATAAAAATGTTTCTCGGTATGATTTACCAGATATAAAAATTTCAAAAATGGTAGAAATGACGGTAGATCAAGCTGAAAAAATTATAGTATCTAATGGGGGAGAAATATATGAAGATGAAGGACAAGTTTTTTATAAAATAAGCAAAGAATCTAATTTTAATCCTAAATTAGAAATTTCATTTGAACCAAACCCTATCTTTCAAAAAGGGACTTCGTTTAAATACAAACTCTTTACTTCTCATGATAATAATGATTTGGAGTGGGATATATACAATCAGGAATTACCTGAGGGGGTAGTATTTGAAAATGGAACTTTTTCAGGTATTCCAGAAGTAACCGGTAATTTTAAAATTGGGGTTTACTTAAGGCGAGATAACCAAGAAGTTTTTAAAGAAATTAATCTAACAATTTTTGAAAAAAATATTGCACTTGAAGCTGATAAAATCGTTTCATATATAAGTAAAACCGATACTTTAACTAGGGATAAGATGTGGATTACTGTTGGGAAAAAAATTTTTTCAAATGATGTTTCTATTATTAATGATGGGAAATATCTTGGAGATAATTCCGTTTTTTACAGTATAAATGACTCCAATAAATCTTTTATAGATTATTACGGATATGAATGGGATAATCCTAAATTAATTGGGAATATAGTTTTCAGAACTGGAAGTATGGAAGAAAATGGAGGATGGTTTAAAAATATTGAGATTGAATATATAAATGATAAAGGGGATTGGATAAAATTAAATGATGGGTTTAGTATAAGTCCTGAATTTGATAATTCAAATTCTGCATTAAATAAATCCCATTTTGTGAATTATTTGATTCACTTTAGTCCAATTAATACTGAAGGAATCAGAATTACTGGTTATGCTGGAGGAGGAGACCATTGGCATGAATTGAGTAAAAATTCTTATTTTACGAGTATAACTGAACTAGAAATATATCCACCACTTAAGAATTAAAAATGGAATATATAAAATTTACTTTCTTTTCAATTTTATTTATTTTTTTATTTACACAATGTGAAACTAATAATAATTCAATTCAAAAACCTAATATAGTAATCATTATGTCAGATGATATGGGGTTTTCTGATTTGTCCTGCTATGGAGGTGAAATACCAACTCCTAATATTGATAATTTAGCCATGAATGGGCTTCGATTTACCCAATTTTACAATACGGCCAGGTGTTGTCCTACAAGGGCTTCTTTGTTAACTGGACTTTATCCTCACCAAGCAGGAATTGGACACATGGTTAGCGACAGAGGTACTCCAGCTTTTAAAGGCGATTTAAGTAAAAATGCTGTAACTATAGCTGAGGTACTAAAAATGGTAGGATACTCAACTTATTTGTCAGGTAAATGGCACATAACTCCTTATGACGATTCACCTTCTGGGATTAAGAATCCAGATAAAACTAATTGGCCAATACAAAGGGGCTTTGATAAATTTTTTGGAATGATTTCTGGGGCAGGAAGTTTTTTTGATCCAAGGTCTTTGGCAATTGATAATGAATATATTCCTCCATCAAAAGATTTTTATTTTACAGATAATGTCACTGAAAATGCAGTAAAATTTATTAATCAAAACTCTAAAGAGGATCCATTTTTTATGTATGTATCTTACACAGCTCCCCATTGGCCTCTTCATGCTTTGCCTGAGGATATTCTTAAGTATAAAGGTAAATATGATAAGGGTTGGGACAAAATTAGAAAAGAAAGAATTGAAAGAATGAGGGAAATGGGATTGATTAAAAAAGAGTGGCAGCTTTCACCTAGAGATTCAAATGTAAAAGATTGGGAATCTGAAATTGAGGATAGAGAATGGGAAATAAGAAATATGGAAGTTTATGCCGCAATGATTGACAGAATGGATTATGGGATTGGAAAAATAATTACAAAGTTAAAAGAGGATGGTTTTTATGAAAACACATTAATTTTTTATTTACAAGATAATGGTGCTTGTTCAGAAGAATTGGATTCGACTTCTGAAAGAAAAGAATTGGAAGTTGCCCAGATTCCAATGGATCCAATGGAAATTCAAACTCAAATGATTCCATTGAAAACAAGAGAAGGAATTCCTGTAAAAATGATGAAAAAATCCTTGGCAGGTGGACCTGAAAGTTATTCAGCTTATGGCCCATCCTGGGCAAATGCAAGTAATACACCATTTAGGGAATACAAGCACTTTGTTCATGAAGGAGGAATAGCTTCACCTTTGGTTGTACATTGGCCAAATAGTATCAGGGGTAAAGGCGATTTTAGGCATGAGCCCTCTCATTTAATTGATATTATGGCAACTTGTATTGAAGTTTCTGGAGCGAGATATCCAAAAAAATTCAATGGTAATGAAATAATTCCTCTTGAAGGGCTAAGTTTAACCCCAGTGTTTGAAAATAAAAATTTAAAAAGGGAGGCATTATACTGGGAGCATGAAGGGAATAGGGCTGTTAGGATGGGTAAATGGAAGTTAGTTTCAAAAGTAATTAAAAATAATTGGAGTGCTTGGGATAAAGTAGATAATTTAGAAATTGATCAATGGGAATTGTTTGACATGGAAAAAGACAGAACAGAACTTAATAATTTATCTAAAGAATATCCTGAAAAAGTAAAAAAAATGGCTTTGATGTGGAATTCGTGGGCAAAAAAAGCGGGAGCTTTACCTAGACCAAATTAAATTCTGGAATGCTAATTAATTTTAACATTTAATGAATTGATAAAAATCCTGTTTTTTGAAGCAGGATTTTTTTTTGTAAAAAAACACTAAATTTAATCACATTATGATTAGATTATTATTTTTAATATTCTTAGGAAGTTTTGTCTACTCCCAAGACAATCCCAATATAATTTTAATTATGGCTGATGATTTAAGTTATGAATCTATTTCAGTTAATGGTGGAAAATCATATAATACTCCAAATATCGATAAACTTGCATCAAAAGGAATAAGGTTTACCAATTGTCATTCTGAACCAATATGCACTCCCTCAAGAGTTCGATTAATGACAGGTAAAACCGGTAAAAAAAATTATTTAGATTTTGGCGTCTTAGATAAAAAAGAAATTGTTTTTAGTCAACTATTAAAAAAAAATGGATATAAAACATTAATTGCTGGTAAATGGCAGTTGGGCAAAGAGAAAAATTTACCTTATCATTTTGGATTTGATGAACATATTTTGTGGCAACATAAGTTAACTAGAACAGATTCTCTTGGACATGATACTAGATATCCTAATCCAGTTCTTGAGGTGAATGGAGAGAATAAGAAATTTAAAAATGGATCTTTCGGGCCTAATGTAATAGTTGATTATATAAACGATTTTGTAAATAAAAATAAGCATGAAAAATTTCTTGTCTATTATCCAATGCTATTAACTCATTGCCCATTTGTTCCCACTCCTGATTCTGATGATTTTGATCCAAATGATAATGGAAGTAAAATATATATGGGTAATCCAAAGTATTTTGGTGATATGGTCAGTTATATGGATAAAATGGTAGGGAAAATTTTTGAAAATCTTAAAAAACAAAATTTACTTGAAAATACACTAATTATTTTTACTTCTGATAACGGCAATGATTCTCCAATAGTTTCATTGAACTCTGAAGGCAAAATTTTGTGGGGGAAGGGGCAAACTACTGATAACGGCACTCATGTTCCTTTAATAATTTCATGGAAAGATAAAATAAAGCCAGGCTCTTTAGACTCAAGTCTTATTGATTTTAGTGATTTTCTTCCAACTCTTTGTGAAGTTTCAGGTTCAAATTTACCGGAAAATACTGGTATTGACGGTATAAGTTTTTTACCTCAAATTTTGGGTTTAATAAATAATAAAAAGAAATTTATTCACAGTTGGTATTATCCCAGGCCATATTATAAAAATTTAGATAATAATTGGGGTACTAAGGAATTTGAATGGACAAGAAATAAAACATTTAAATTATATTCAGATGGAAGATTTTATAATGTTATAGATGATTTTTATGAAAAAAATCCAATTAATCTTGAAGAACTAAACAATCAACAAAAGATTAATTATAAGGAATTAAAAAAGGGTTTGGATGGCTACAAAAAAATAATTTGGAAAAAGAAGGCATAAACTTGAATTAATGTATAAAATACACATATGATAAGGATCTATTTTATTGGGATTATAATACTATTCTCTGCTATAATTTTCAATATAATTGCAAATTCTTTAGGGATTAAAACATGGTATGATTTTTTAAATGGCATTGCTCAAAAAATTCCATTAAAATCTTTAATAAATTTTTTGGATGCTCTTTGGTTATTTATTGTTTATCCTTTTTTATTGGGATTAAGCTTTTATTTTGGAGATGTTTTATTTAAAAAGTTATTTAATTAAATCATAATTTTCATCTAAAATATTAAAAGAGCAATTGGAATTAATTTCAAGTTGGTCAATTTTTATAACAGGAGATATTACTTTCGAGGGAGTATAACAACACATTTTTGCAGCATCTGAAACACTTAAACCAACTTCTTGAATTAGGTTTTTAAAACTTTGTAGCATTGTTATTGAAGATCCTGACAAGACTCCCTTATTTTTATAAATATTTCCTTCAAGTTTATGAACATATTCACCTTTATTAGATTCAGTAACAGCATCAGTAATGCAAAAAAGTTTATTTTTTTTGAGCTTGTGAGCAAGTTTTATCATATTAAAATCAACATGATGTCCATCACAAATAATACTTGAAAAAACATTTGGATTATTCAAAATGGCTTCAATTAAGCCAGGCTTTCTGTGATGAATTTGAGGCATTGCATTAAATAAATGGGTACAGGTATTTATCCCTTTATTAAAGTAATTGTTTGCTGATTTGAAATCTAGAGTTGAATGCCCAATAGAAATTACTATTCCTTTTGTTATTAAAAATTCAATAATTTGATTACTTACTACTTCTGGAGCTATGGTAATCATACTAATTACTCCATCAGCATAATCTATTATCTTTTTTACCTCATCAAATTCTGGGGAATGAATATATTTTAATGAATGTGCTCCCTTTTTTAATGGGTTAATCCAGGGGCCTTCAACATGAAGTCCAATGCAACCTTTACCTCCATTAGAAAAATAATTTTTAACTGCATCTACTGCTTTAAGTATAGTTGAATTTGATTCTGATGCGATAGTAGGTTGAAAGTAAAATGTTCCATTTTTAGTATTATGAGCACTTATTTTTTTTATAGTTAAGTAATCACTATCTACCATTAATAATGAATTTAATGCTCCATAGATTTGAAGATCTATAAATCCTGGAATCATAATTTCGAAAGCAAGCTTTGGATCGAATAAATCTTTATCAAATCCAATTATTTTTTCATTACTAGTTACTACACAAACTTTTTCAAGAATTTCATTTTCTTTGTAGAGCTTTTTTATGTGATATTTTTTTGTCAAAATATTATTAGATTTTTGTTTTGTGTTTATTTTTTTAATTTAATCAAAAAAATAAGCTTTTCTATTATATTTATAAAAACAATTATCAAAGTGATGACAATATCTAAAGGTTTTAAGCTTTTATTTTTAAGTATTATTTCAACCTATTTTTTTAGTTGTGATTCTAAATCAGAAAGTAATCCTCCAAATATAATTTTAATTTTAACAGATGATCAAGGGTGGGGAGATTTGAGCATTAATGGTAATAAGGATATTTCTACTCCAAATATTGATCAGTTAGCTTTAAATGGAGTGAGGTTTGATCGTTTTTATGTAAGCCCTGTATGTGCTCCTACTCGTGCTGAAATTCTTACAGGAAGATATCATGTGAGAGCTGGTGTTTATGATGTTTCCAAGGGGGGAGAAAGAATTGATTTAGATGAGGAAACCATTGCTGAAGTTCTTAAAAATAACGGATATAAAACAGCAGCATACGGTAAATGGCATAATGGTATGCAAGCTCCATATCATCCAAATACTCGAGGATTTGATGATTTTTATGGTTTTTGTTCGGGACACTGGGGAAATTATTTTGATCCTATTTTAGAACATAATGGAGAGATCGTTAAAGGAGAAGGATTTATTATAGATGATTTTACTAATCGGGGATTAGAATTTATTGAGAGAAATAAAGAAAGTCCTTTTTTTCTATATCTTCCTTATAATACTCCTCACAGCCCTATGCAAGTTCCAGATAAATTTTGGAAAAAATTTGAAAATAAAAATTTAACTCAAAGCGGAGTTAAAACAGCTGAAAAAAGTTCTAAAGATTCTGGAGTTGATAATAAAAATAATTTAAATCACACTAGAGCTGCTCTTGCAATGTGTGAAAATATTGATTCAAATGTTGGAAAAATAAATGAGAAGTTAAAGGAGTTAGGGTTATTAGAAAATACAATTATAATATATCTATCTGATAATGGTCCAAATGGGAATAGGTGGAATGATCAGATGAAAGGCCGAAAGGGATCAACTGATGAAGGAGGTGTTAGATCACCAATGATTATTAAATGGGAAGGGAACTTACCAAAGGGGAAAATTATAAATCAAATTAGCGCTGGGATAGATTTACTTCCAACTTTGAAAGATTTAGTTAATATTAAAGACCCTCCAAAAAATAAATTAGATGGCATAAGCCTTAAGCTTTTAATTAATGAAGAAAATATTAAATGGAACGACAGAAATATATATAGTTTTTGGAGAGGGAGATTAAGTGTTAGGAATCAAAAATTTAGACTAGGTACTGATAATAAACTTTTTGATATGGAAAACGATCCAAATCAGCGAAATGATGTATCTGATAAGTATCCTGAAATTTTCCAATCAATGAAAAATGAAAAGTTAAATTGGAATAAAAATATTTTAGCTGAATTACCAGAAAATGATGAAAGACCTTTTGTTATTGGCCATCCGAAAATGCAAAACACCCAAATTCCAGCTAGAGATGCGACTCCAAATGGTGAAATTAAAAGATCAAATTATTACCCAAATTGTAGTTTTATGACAAACTGGATTAATGTGGATGATTCTATTGCGTGGGAGGCAGATGTGGCAGAAGAAGGAGATTTTGAAGTTGTAATCTATTACACTTGTTCTGAGGATGCAATTGGTTCTCAATTTGAATTGACTTTTAATGAATCTAAAATTATTGGACAAATTAATAAATTTCATGATCCCGAGGAATATGGTCAAGATCAAGATCGTTCTCCAAGAATTGAATCTTATGTTAAAGACTTTTTACCACTTAGTTTAGGGATAATTCAACTTAAAAAGGGTAAAGGTACCCTGAGGTTAAAAGGTATAAAAAAGACTGGTAAGGAATTGATGGACTTCAGGCTTTTAATGTTAAAAAGAGTTTAAATAACTTTACTAAAAAATCAAACTAAATGAAAATAAAATCAAACTTCATAAATATTATAATTCCTGTTTTTTTAATGTTTTTTTTCTCTTGTGAGGAAAGCTCAAAAATTAAAATTATTGAAAGTAATTTTATATATGAAAAACCACCTTTCATTGAATGTCACGCATCAACAATTGAAGAGTTATCTGATGGTAGTATTGTAATCGCTGCATTTGGAGGTACTAAAGAAAAAAACAAGGATGTCACTATTTGGCTTTCAAAAAAAGACTCTAATATGTGGCAATCCCCAAAATTAATTGCAGACGGTATTATAAATGACACATTAAGATATCCAACTTGGAATCCAGTTCTGTACAGGTCAATGTCAAATATTTTGTACTTATATTATAAGGTAGGCCCATCACCAAGAGAATGGTGGGGAGAATATATTTTTTCAAATGATCAAGGCGAAAATTGGAGTGAATTAGTAAGGTTGCCGGATTCGATTTTAGGCCCAATTAAAAATAAACCTGTTGAAATAAATGAAGGGATAATTTTGTCTCCTTCCAGTACTGAAACCAAAACTCTTGACAATTATATTTGGAAATCTCATATTGAAAAGTCGACAGATAATGGAGAAAATTGGACCAAAATACCAATTGATCATAATTCAGAATTTAATGTTATTCAGCCCACTATCCTAGTTCATTCAAATGATACTATTCAAGTTTTAAACAGGAGTAGAGAAAATAAAATTATTTCATCTTTTTCATATGATTTAGGAGAAAGTTGGACAGATTTAAAGCCTTTAGAATTAAATAATCCTAATTCAGGTATTGATGGAGTTACACTTAAAAATGGTAGACATCTATTAGTGTATAATCCAAATATTAATGGGAGGTCAAAGCTAGTTCTATCAGAATCTTACGACGGAATTAATTGGTTTGAAAAATTAACTCTTGAAGATGAGGAAAGTGGAGAATTTAGTTATCCAGCAATAATAGAAGCTTCTGATGGATTAGTTCATATTAGTTATACATTCAATAGGAGAAATATAAAGCATCTTGTAATTGAATTAGATTAAAATGAGCTCATTTGAAGTCATTGATATAACTGTATTTATAATTTACATCCTTGGAATTTGTCTTTACGGGATTTCATTTTATCGTTCAAATAAAACTTCCAATAAATTTATTACAGGGGGTGGTAAAATTCCTAGTTGGGTTGTTTCTTTTTCAATTTTTGCAACTTTTGTAAGCAGCATAAGCTATTTAGGTTTACCTGGAAGTTCATTTTCTTCGAATTGGAATGCTTTTGCATTTAGCTTATCACTTCCAATTGCTGCAATAATTGCAGCAATTTATTTTGTCCCTCTTTACAGAAATATTAATAGTGCTTCAGCATACACTTACATGGAAAAAAGATACGGTTCATGGGCAAGGATATATGTTTCAGCTTGCTACTTATTAACTCAGATTATGAGGATTGGAACAATCCTTTATTTATTAGGGTTGACTCTTAATGCTTTTATTGAAATTGATCTATCCATCATAATTATTTTAACTGGTTTGATTGTGGCTGTATATTCTATCTTTGGAGGGATTCAAGCTGTGGTTTGGACTGATGCTATACAAGGTATTATTTTAATTTTTGGAGCAATTGTTTGTATTATTTTTATTTTATATAATTCAGGGCAAGGGCCTGACGAGATTATGAAGATTTCATATGAAAATAATAAGTTTAGCTTGGGAGAATTTTCAACCAGGTTATCTGTCCCAACTTTTTGGATTGTTCTTGTTTACGGATTATTTATAAATATTCAAAATTTTGGAACGGACCAAAATTACATACAACGCTATCTTTTAACAGATAGTGATAAAAAAGCTAAATACTCAGCTTTTTTAGGTGGATTGATTTATGTTCCTGTATCAGCTTTGTTTCTATTTATTGGAACTATTTTATATGGATATTATCAATCTAATGGATTGCTTCCAATGGAAATTTCAGAATCTGCTGACAAGGTATTTCCTTACTTTATTGTTAATAATTTACCTGTTGGATTTAAGGGTTTATTAATTGCTTCAATATTTGCAGCTGGAATGAGTACTCTATCTACAAGCTATAATAGTTCTGCTACTATCTTATTAATTGATTATTACAATAAATATTTTAATAAAAAAAGAGTATTTTTTTCGCAAATGCATATCCTTTATGGTTCAACAATTATAATTGCAATTTTGGGTATTTCAGTCGCCCTTGCTATGATTAATATTAAAAGTGCCCTTGATGCATGGTGGGAATTAGCATCAATTTTTAGTGGAGGTATGCTAGGATTGTTCTTACTAGGTTTTTTAACTAAAGTTAAAGATAATTTAAGCCCCATAATTGGAGTTATAGTTGGCCTTTTTTCAATTTTAGTTTTATCAATTCCAGAATTATTTAAATTTTTATTTGGTGTTGAAAATCCTTTCCATAATTATCTGGTTATTGTTATAGGAACAACTATAATTTTTTTAACTGGGTTTTTATTTATGATAATTTTAAAAAAAGGGAAATAGTTTATAAGATTTATTATATTGTCAGCTATGAAAAAAATCACCAGTCTTTTATTTATAATGTTTTTTGTTGTAATAAATGCTCAAACAAGAATAGGGCTTCCATACACAGAAACAGGTCTTCAGATCTATCCAGAAAAAACATTTGATAGTTTTTTTGGAGAAGGAGTTTTTATTGATAATATTACAAAACCAGAAATGCATTTTTATAAGGCGAAAGGGGAAAATATTACAGATAAAGTAATGATTATTTGTCCTGGGGGAGGTCTTTTTTTTAGTGCATATGAAAAGGAAGGAACTCTTTTAGCAGAAAAACTTAGCAATAATGGAATAAATGCAATAGTCTTAAAATATACTCTTTTCCCAATCGATGGGAATGCTCAAAAGTGGTTAAATGAGAATTGGGGCTTTCAAGATGATATAATCAAAAAAGCAAAAAAAACACTTCCTTTTTCAACAAATGATGCATTAAATGCAATTGAATATGTTAGAAAAAACGCTTCAGAATATAAATTGAATCCTAATAAAATTGGACTAATGGGGTTTTCTGCAGGCGGGGCAGTAACTATGGAAGCGAGTTACAAAGCGACTGAAAAAAATCAACCTAATTTTATTGCTCCAATTTACCCATGGATGTTAATAGTGGAGGATCAAAAAGTTCCAAGTAATAAACCTCCTGCGTTCATATCTTGTGCAAATAATGATATCTTGGAATTAGCCCCACTTAGTGTAAAAATATATCAAGATTGGATTTTGGCTGATGCCAAAGCTGAATTACATATGTATGATAAGGGGGGTCATGGATTTGGTATGACAATTCAAAATTCTCCTGTCGACAATTGGTCAAATTTATTGGTTGACTGGATTTTGTCATTATAGGCAATATCTGGTTATAATAGTCATGAGCATTAAACTTCAAAAACTTTAGCTGTATAATTATTAACCTGTGAATAAAAACATTTGGTAATTAAAAGCTAGTGATTAATTTAATTAATCTTTAGATCATTTTTTTGTTTCAGTCTTGAATTAACTTAGTTTTCGTAATTTGTTAACAAATTACGAACAAACAAGTATTCAAATGAAGGTATTAAAACACATGGTCATGAAAAAAATATTAACAATTTTAGCGTTTTTCTTTTTATCCTACGGATTTAGTCAAACAGGAATTAATTATCAAGCAATAATTAAAAATTCAAGTGGAAATGTATATTCAAATGCCACTATGGTGGTCACTTTTAGTCTCAGGTATGACTCTTCTGGTGGAAGCGTTATTTATTCAGAAACGCATAATGCAACATCAACCAGTGAGGGGCAAATAAGTCTAGTAGTTGGAGGAGGAAACAAGACAAGTAACGGCGTTAATTTCTCTGCCATTGACTTT
>CAJPUR010000033.1 GCA_905381055.1 uncultured Flavobacteriaceae bacterium | reverse complement strand
ATGATGAAGATCTCAAGTCCAAACTTAAAGCTTGGCATGATGCTAATCCAGAATCAGAGGAAAAAGGTGAAATTGTATTTCCTGTTGATCTTGACTTTGGTGATAAAATTGTTACAATTAATAGTGAAGAGGAAATGAAAGCTCTTCGTGAAAATTTAAAAAAAAGGAAGAAAACCAGAAATGGTAAAAAAAAATAATTAATTTATAATTCTCCTTTTCGTCAATTTTGAAAAGGAGAATTTTAAAAATATGCTATTTGGGATCAGAAGAATTTAAAAGTTTATATGATAAATATTTTGATTCAATTCGAAGATATATTTATTATAGGTCTGGAGACAAAGAACTTTCTAATGATTTAGCTCAAGAAACATTTATGCAGATTTGGAAAAAAAAATTTAAAATTACTGATGAGGGATTAAAAAATTTAATATATAAAATTGCTAACCAAATGTTTTTAAACTTTATAAAACAAAAAAAAAATCACGAAAATTTATTGAAAAATATAAATTTTAATGTTGAATATAATAATGATCAGATAAGTGAAGAAAGAAGAAATAAATTTAATTTAGCACTATCTAAGTTAAATGAAAAACAAAGATCAGTATTATTAATGAAAAAAATTGATGGATATACTAATAAAGAAATTGGTGTTTATCTAAATATATCTATTAAAGCGGTTGAAAAAAGAATGACACAAGCTATAAAAAATTTAAAAAATCAAATAAAATAAATGACTATTAATAAATCAAATCATGAAGTAGACAAATTGTTAGATAACATACAAATTAGTTTTGATAAAAGTAAAGATGAGGTTTGGAATGAATCATTTAATGAAGTTGTTGAATCAGATACCTCTAAAAAAGAATCTAAAACCTACAATATTTTCAATTTTAATTCAAAATTAATTATTGGAATGGCAGCCTTATTAATTTGTGGTTTATTGATATATAATAATATATTAGATAATGAAATAAAAAATCCGGTTCAAGACAATAATATAGAATTTTCTGATTCTGCAATAGTTGAATCACTTTTTATAGAGGATAGTGAGCTAGATGACTATTTAAATAGTTATGTAATTAATGAATTAGTAAACGATTGAAATTATGAAATTTAAAATACTTTATAAAACACTTTTTATTTTAATACTTTTTTCAAGTTATTTTGCCATGGGGCAGGACGAAAATTCAACTATATTTAACTTAAAATCTTTATCCCAAGAACAAAAAAATTTAATTGGGGAACAAAGAAAAAAGATCAAAGCTTCAAGAGAAGAATTTAGGGGGAGCTTAACTTCAAAACAACTTGAAATTCTAAAAAACTCTAATCTTTCAAAATTGGATAAAAGAAGAGCACTAATTACAACATTTACTAATAATCAAAAAAAAATGATTAGAGAAACGGAAAATAGATTAAAAAAATTATCCTTTGACATTAAATCATCTCTTAATAACAATCAAAAAAAGGAATTGAAAAATTTAAAATTTAAAAATAGTAAATTAAAATCTGGAGACACAAGAGGAAATAAAGTAAAAGATAAAAATTTTAGAAATTATCCTAAAAGAACATCTCCAAACAATAAAATTAAAAATACCTCTCCCAAATAAAAAATTAATTGAAAAACATTATTCTATTATTTGTATTAACATTTAATTCTTATTTGTATTCTCAAGAAATGGATGAAATAGAATTAGAAGACCTAATAACTGAACTGTTTTTTGAAGAGAATGAATTTAATTCAGGTTCTGAAAGAATTGATATAATTTATACATCTATTAATTTCAACTCTAATACATTCTATGAAGGAAAAGAGGGAGAAATAAGACAATTTAATTTATCTCCTCAAATTTCATATTTAAACTCTAATGGTTTATCGTTAAGTTATTCTGCTGTTTATCTAGAAGAATTTGAAAATAAATGGGACCTTATGAGTTTATCTGCTGGGTATTCAAAATATTTTGGAGGGAATGATAAAAATTTTGGTGTCCATGGGTTTTATAATAAACTTTTTTATGCCAAATCAACTGAAAACTTATATAATGATATTATTTCACTTAGTCTAAGCTTCAACTCATCAAATGATAAATTATATATTTCTAATAGTGGAAACTTTTATTCAGGAGAAAGTAATTTATTTCAGCTAGTTTCTTCATTTTCATATTCTTTTAACCTCTCAAAAAAAAGAAACTTTAAAAACTCATTAGAAGATTCTGGAATTAATAAAGATTATTTAAAAAATAATTACCAAAAATTTAACTTCTCTCCAATCTTAAATTTTTATTTTAATTCAGAAACTATTGAATTCGATGATAGTTTTGTATTATTTGGATCAAAAAACTTTGTTGTTAATAATAAAACGGCCTTTGGAATTGTTAATACTCAAATAAAATTACCCATTAGATATAATTTAAATTATTTAGAGATAGAAGCTTCATATAATTTAAACTTTCCAAATTTATCAAACTCAGACTCAAATAATAAAATAAACTCATACTTTAGTATTGCTTTGAGCTATTTTTTTGGAATTTAAATCTTTTATAAAACATCTAATTGATAACTATATTTTATTAAAAAGCTTTTGGAATTAAGATTGTCAAAATAATCATTATCCTTAAAACTATTAAATACAATAAATAACCCTGTATTTGCACTTTTTATCAATCCAAACTTAGCATTTAAAGAAACTAAATTAGTAATATTATTGTATTGTAAATAGCTTTGAATAAAGGTCTTTGGATTAAATGAATAAATCAATCTAATTCCAGTTGCAATAGCAGTAACATCTCCGTTTGGAAGTTTAAGATTATTATAATCTAAATTAAATTCAGAATTAAATTTTTTTCCAAATTGTATTGTTCCTCTATTTGATGCTGAAAAACGATTACCTCCAAAATATCCTCCAATTCGAATTCTACTATAGAAATAAAACTTTTTATTTTTATTTGTCATCAAAACAGGCATGAATTCTGCCCATTTATAATTACCAGGTGGAATTTTTACACCTTTAATTGAAAATTCTTCAAAAACACCTTCTGCAACAAAATTAACACCAGTATGGATTTCAAAACTACTTTCCCAAGCCCAATGATTATCAACATGAACAAAACTGGAAATAAGTTGATTATTAAAGTTTGTGTAAGAATTTGCCCAAATATGGGGTCTAACTTCTAAAAGCTTTCCCATATTTTTGACTCTAATAGTTTTAAAAATCAAGAACTCAGGTTTTTTAAATGCTTTCCTTGACAAAAAACCAACTTCTGGATTAAAACCGTCTCCTAATTCAGTATATCCAGCAGCAATATTCCATCCATCCCATTTGTATTCTCCCTTAATTTTATATGCATAATCATTAAGTTTAATACCAGGTGTGGAACTTTTAGAAATAAATCCAAAAACTTGAGCCTTTTTACCTAATCCAAGATTACCATCTAACGCAAACACTCTATTATAATTTGAAGTACCTGATCCGGATTTGTTTACAATAATCCCTCCAAATGAGGATCTAGTGCCAGAAAATTCATGGTTAACTCTAGCAACAGTAAAATTATTTTTTTCGATATTAGATGACCTAACTTCATCAGTAAACATTGATAAAAATCCAACATTTGTATTTTTAATTTTACCAGACAACCTAGAACCACCTATTATTGGAACTATTTCTCCCTCACTTCCTATTCCAATTCTTCTACTAAAAAAAAGATCAACTTCACCTGGACTTCCAACAGAAAATTGTCCAGCATTTTCTAAAAAAAAAGGTCTTTTCTCAGGGAAAAATAAATTAAATCTATCCAAATTTACTTGCTGCTCGTCAACTTCAACTTGAGCAAAATCAGTATTATAGGTAAGGTCTAAAGTTAATGCAGGAGTGATACTGTATTTTAAGTCTGCACCAGTTTCTATTTTAGATTTATTTTCAGAATTGTTATCTGAAAGTAAATAAGGAGTAAATTTAAGATTTTTAGGATTTTTAAGATTTATTCCATTAAGTTTTCCTGCCATTGAAACCCTTTTTATATCAAAACCAATAGGAAGTTTTGACCAAAAAGCAGTTTCACTATTTTTACTTATGTTTCTTTGAAAATTAATCCCCCATGTTTTATTGTCTCCGGGGGAAAATCTTATTGATTTCAATGGTATTACAAATTCAGCACTCCAGCCGTAATCAAAAAGTTTTGATTTAACTTTCCATGTTGCATCCCAATTTAAATTTGTACCACCAATTGATCCTCCCTGTTGTCTGAATCCACCGGCAAAATTTCCTTGTCCTTCTTTTGAGATTTGAGCATCATATTCAACTCCATTCAAATTAGTTCCGAACAAAAAACCATTCTGCTCATCATTATATGTATCAATTATAAACAAAAAACTATCCTCATCACTTAAATTTGAATCCCTAGCTGAATCAGAAACTACTATTTTATCAACTTCAGTATCAAAACAAATTACTGATAAATAGAGCATTTTATTTGAATATGCCATTCTTATTTCGGTTTTTTCAGAAACTGGAGATCCATAATTAGGTATAATTTGAAATAGTTTTGTAATTGGTTGAATATTTGACCATAAAGACTCGTTTTTAACTTCACCATCTATATTTGGTTCCTTTTCAATAAAATCAATTTGAAATTCAGGTTTTATAAATTCGTTATTTTCCTGACAAAATACATAGGATAAAAAAAACAGTCCAAAACAAAAAAAATATTTTTTCATTTTCTTGTAATTTATTTTACTATTTGTAGAGGTTTTGTTTTAACCCATCTCCCTCTTGTAAAATCTGGAAATTTTTGAGGCATTCCACCCTGAGAAACAGAGATTTCACTTAAAGGTGAAACTACACTCCAAAGGCATCCTTCATATACATTTTGATCCAAAGGGATACCCTCTTTCAAGCATTCAACGATTCTGTATAACATTATAAAATCCATTCCTCCATGACCCCCCATTTTTTTTGCTAAGGTCTCTAATCTTTTATACATTGGGTGATCATATTGCTCGTAAATAGCTGCTAGTTTTTCTCCTTTTGCCCAACTATGATGGTCTTCTGTTGCACCTGGAACACCACCTTGTAATGCAATTCTGGTTGGAAAACCAGCTAATGTTCCTTTTGTTCCTTGGATAAGATTTAGTCTTGAATAAGGCCTAGGGCTGGTCTCATCCCACTGAACCATAACTGTCCTTCCTAAATTGGTTTTAATTATTGATGTATTTAAATCACCTCCTTTGAAATATGTTTTATTCCAAAGATGATCTTTTGCATGCTTTTTTTTGGCGTATAAATTTCTCCCAATAGCAGGTGTTGAATATGAGACAATTGTATTAAACTGATCTTCGGTTCTTGAGAGATTCATGTATTGCGCAACCGGACCCAGGCCATGGGTTGGATATAAATTACCATTTCTTTTAGCCAAATGATAAGGTCGCCACAAACCTTCCCCTCTTTTTTTTTCGTCATCCATTTGATCGCGAAGGTCATGGATATATGCAGCCTCAGCATGAAGTAAATCTCCAATAATTTCTTTTCGGCACATATTAAGGAATAAGAGTTCCTCTCTACCATAATTAACATTTTCCATCATCATACAATGCTTTTGAGTTCGCTCAGAAGTATCAACAATTTGCCACATCTCATCAATGGTAACTGCAATTGGAACTTCAACAAAAGCATGGGCCCCTCTATTCATTGATTCAATAGCCATTTTTGCATGATTATTCCAATTAGTTGCAATAATTACAGCGTCAGGCTTTACTTTTTTCAGCATTTTCTTCCATTTGTTCTCATCCCCAAAATATTTTACAATATTTTGATGTCTTCCATTTCCAATCTCGATACAAGAAGAAACAGAACGATTAACCAAATCCTCATAAAGATCAGATATTCCTACAATTTCAGTCCCTTCAATATAAGCAAGTTGTCTAATCAGTCCATGACCCCGACCCCCAACACCAATAATTGCAATACGAATTTTTTTTAGTTTAGGAGCTGCAAAATCGCCCATATAATTGGAATTTGTTATTGATAAGTTTTTATTTAGATCTTGAGCATGAATAAATTCCGGTGAAAGTGAAATTGCAGCTGAAGAAAGAGCTGCAGATAAAAATTTTCTTCTATTATAATTTCCCATTATCTCTAGTTATCTAAATAATTTTTTAAAATACGATTTGCTATACTCAACTGGTCAGAATGAATAAAAACTTCTTGATTAAAATCAGTTATGATTCCAAATCCTGCAAGTCTAGCTGACTCAGATACGTCCTTAATTACTGGTGAAATATTTTCATCCTCTAAAAGACTTTTTATAGAAATTACATCAACTAATGAACCTGAAAATATTTTTATGTAATTATAATTCATAAAAGTTCTAATTAATTATAGTTTATTAATTAAATATAAAAAAATACAATTAAATTCCTCCAATTAATTTAATCCCATTATTTTCTTTATTAAAGTTTTCAATTTGCCTATCAGATATTTTTGTATTCCATACATAAACCCTTTTCAAACTCTTAAATTGCTTTAAAATATTTAAAATTTCTGAGGAAACATTCGTCCCATATAGATTTAAAACTTGAAGATTATCTAAACCTTGAATTATTTTAATTTCTTTTTGAGTAATATTGTTATTATTTAAATTTAATCTTATAAGATTTTTAAATTCTATTATTTTTTCAAATAAATTATCAGATACATTAACTCCACTAATATCTAAATAAGCTATATGATTTTTTACAATTTGCAACTTATCAAATTCATCTAATTTTAAATCCTTTTCTAAAAGTTTTATGGATAAAAATTTTTTCTTATCAGAAATAAACTTTATGTTAAAAATAGAATCACTTAACTTTGAAATTGATGAATCATCTAGATTAGAAATATCAATTTTATCAAACCATTTTTTTTCTTGAAAATCTATATTGAAAATATTATTTAATGAATATTGAATGTCTAATGGGATTTCTAATAATGATAATTCCTGTTCAGATTTGTCAAAATTTTTTATCCACCATAAAATTGTATTAATTTCATCAAAAGACATTTTCGGACCGTCGGGAGGCATAACTTTTAAATTATTTTCCGGAAGAGTAATTCTTTTAAAAATCAAACTCCTCCTTGGATTCATTTTATCTATTGATGAACCACTAATTCCTCCTTTTGTGAGTAACGAAAAAGATGAAAAGTTTAGATCTCCTTGAGAAATATTGTTGTTATGACATGAAACACATTTTTTTAAAAGTATTGGTTCTACAATATCATTATAAAGTTTTATTGAGTCTAAATCAACTAATATTTCATCATATAATGTTTCCTTTTCAAGGAATATTTTTTTAATTTCTTCAGGAGCATAATCTATTAAATAGTTCTGACCATGAGTAATATTTCCTCCAAAATGCCCTGTAACAAAAAGATTTAAGACTATAAAAAAACTTAGTATTCCTCTTAAATTTTTATTGAATGCATTTCTAAAATAACTTTGCCGAAAAAACCAAGCAATAAATACAAGAAAAACAAGAATAAAACCTGTAATTCTGTGCAAATTTATTTTCTCTTCTATATAAAGACCATCACTGTATAAAAGCCATCCAAAAAGGGCACTTGACAAAGTTGAAATAAAACTCAAAAACCAACTGAAAGAAATAATTTTTGGATTAATTTTAATTCTTGATATAGAGATATATACTTCTAACAGTATTGACAAAATTATAAATCCAATTGGTAAATGAACAAACAAAGGATGTAACCTTCCAAGAAATGAAAAAATTTCCAAAATTATTTTTTTTAAATTCTAATTAATTTTAATGGGTATGTATTTTTTGAATTCCATTGTGGCACATATATATTCAAATCATTATCAATACATACATCATGAGGATTAAAAAAAGATTTTTTATCTGAAAGTGGATTAACTAATTTTTCCTCAAAATACATAGGTTTATTTCCCCCAGGTAAAGAAATTAATTTATTATTCTTATTAAGAATAGCTAACATTCCATCATATTGATTCCAACTACTGGTAACAATAACAGCAAAATACAAATAATCATTTTTTATAACTGGCCTACAGATCCAACATCCAGGTAGAGAGATTGTTTCAATATAATCTCCATCTAAAGAAAATCTTTTAAATTCATTCTTAGTTCTAGAGGTAATTAAAAGAGAGGGATTATTTACTTCTCTTTGATCAATTGTAATTCCATGACAACAATCAAATTTTTCATCACCTTCCCCATGACCTCCAAAATGAAATAAGTAATTACCTTTATAATCATATTTAATAATATAATCCAATCCGTATCCATCAGCGATATATATATCTCCATTTGATGATACAACAGTTTCAGTCGGCTTAAATTGATCCTCAGATTTATATTCATCAATCTCTTTTGGATATCCTATTTCCAATATCTTTTTACCATTTAAATCAGTTTTACAAACTTTATGGTTTTCTGGATCAGTAATGAATAAAAATTCTTCACCTCCCTCATCAAATATGCTTAACCCATGTGCTCCATTATAATTTATACTCCAGGAATCTAATATCTTTCCAGATGTATTAAAAATTAAAATATTGTTTTTCGGATGAGTAGTTGTCATTAATATTCTATTTTTCTTATCCATAACCATTTCATGACAATCATTTACAGGAAAAATATTAGGATTCTGAACACCCCATTTTTTATCAATTTTATACTTAAAATCATCATGGCCTAGAATGAGATCATCCTTTTTAAAATTATTATTCATATTAAATGAATTTATATTTGATGTTATACCTATTCCAAATAAACTTGATTTTTTCAAAAAATTTCTTCTTGAATTCTGCTCCTCTCCCATCATGATAAAACTTCATTAACAACATTTCCATGTACATCAGTTAATCTATATCGCCTTCCCTGATGTTTAAATGTTAACCTTTCATGATCAATTCCTAAAAGATGCATTAAAGTGGCTTGAAAATCATGAACATGGACAGGCCTTTCTTTTATATTGTATCCAAAATCGTCTGTTGAACCAATTGTAATTCCTTTTTTAATTCCAGCCCCAGCCATAAAAATCGTGAAACACTTAGGGTGGTGGTCTCTACCATAATTATCTGCTGTTAAAGTACCTTGAGAGTATGAACCTCTGCCAAACTCACCTCCCCAAATAACAAGAGTGTCCTCTAACAATCCTCTTTGTTTAAGATCGGTAATGAGTCCAGCTGTAGGCTGATCAGTATCTTTACATTGGACCTTAATAGCATTAGGTAAGTCCCCATGCTGATCCCATCCTTGATGGTAAAGTTGCACAAACTTTACGTCTTTTTCAATTAATTTCCTAGCAAGTAAACAATTTGCTGCAAAAGTACCTGGTGTTTTACTTTCAGGCCCATATAAATCATAAATATATTTTGGTTCTTTAGATACATCCATTACTTCAGGAACAGAAGATTGCATTCTAAAAGCCATTTCATATTGAGACATTCTAGATAAAATTTCAGGATCACCAATATCTGCATGATTTATATTCTCTAATTTTTTTAAATATTCTAATTGTTCTTTTCTTAAATCGGCTGTTACTCCTGGAGGGTTTTCTAAATATAATACTGGGTCCTTACCTGACCTAAATTGAACTCCTTGATGTTGAGATGGAAGAAAACCGTTACCCCACAATCTAGAGTACAGTGGCTGTCCATATTTATCTTTTGTAACCAATACTACAAATTCAGGTAAATTTTTATTATCTGTTCCAAGTCCGTAACTGACCCAAGATCCAATAGATGGTCTTCCGGGTAACTCTGAACCAGTCTGAAGGAAAGTGACTGCAGGGTCATGATTAATTGCCTCAGTATACATGGATTTAATAAAACATAACTCATCAACAATTTTTGATGTGAAAGGCATCAAATCACTCATCCAGGCACCACTGCTACCGTGCTGTTTGAAATTAAAAATTGAACCTGCTAATGGAAAACTTGATTGTCCAGAACTCATACCAGTTAATCTTTGTCCGCCTCTTACACTATCAGGCAATTCTGTTCCATTCAGTTTATTTAATAATGGTTTATAATCAAATAAATCTAATTGAGATGGAGCACCACTCTGAAGTAAATAGATAACTCTTTTAACTTTCGCTGGAAAATGAGGCATCTTATTATTTAAAACATTAAAATTTCCATAAGAATTTGTAGGACTTATTAGTGATCCTAGGGTTAAAGCACCCAATCCAAGCGATGTTTTAGTAAGAAAATCTCTCCTTGAAAATTTATAATTATGTTTATGATCGTTACAATTCATTATTACCTTTTTAGATATGTTTCATCGTGATTCAAAATAGTATTTGAAACCATGGTTAAGGCAGCTGTTTTAGATCTACTAAGTGATCTATCAAATTTGCTGTCTCCTACATTTAATACTCTGTAAGCTTGTTTTGGATTCGACTTATAGTATTTTAATTGAGAATTATAAAGATCCTCTAATAAATTTAATTCCTCCTTTTTCGGATTTCTTGAAATTGCTAATTTAAATCCATACGCAATTTGATCAGAAATACTTTCCCCTCCTTCTTTTTGAACTCTTTCAGCTAATGCCCTTGAAGCTTCAAAAAATTGCGGATCATTCATTAAAACTAATGCTTGTAATGGAGTATTTGTTTTTTCTCTTTTAACTGTACAAACCTCCCTTGACGTTGCATCCAGAGCAATCATTGATGGTGGAGGAGAGGTTCTTTTAATAAAAGTATAGATTCCTCTTCTATAAAGACTATCCCCAGAATTTTTTTTATAATTATATAAATCAGCAGAAAAACTATTCTTTTCTATCCATAATCCATCTGGTTGATATGGTTTAACACTTGGACCACCAACTTTTTTGACTAACAGCCCACTGGAGGCAAGAGCATTATCTCTAATGATTTCAGCTGGAAGTTTATATGAATTAGATCGAGCTAAATAAAAATTATCTGGATCTAATTCTTTCAACTCGTTGGTCCAAGAGGATTTTTGTTGATAGGTATAAGACATCACCATTAACTTTAATAATTTTTTAATATCCCAATTATTTTCAATTAAATAAATTGACATCCAATCTAAAAGTTCAGGATGAGTAGGCAACATTCCTTGAACACCAAAGTCCTCAGGAGTTCTAACTAAACCATAACCAAATATCATTTGCCAATATCTGTTTACTGTAACTCTTGATGTTAAGGGATTTTCGTCAGAAAATAACCACTTGGCAAGTCCTAATCTATTTTTTGGTAAATCTGAATCTAATTGGGGAAGATTTTCTGGGACACCAATACCTACTTTATATGAAGGTTCCATGTAACTTCCCCTATTTAAAAGATAATTATCTCTGGTTTTATTCATCTCCTCCATTACCATTACCTCAATTACTGGTTCCATAATTTTCAACCATTTTTCTCTCAAATCAGATAGCTTTTTTTTGTTTTTTAGAATATTGACGTCAGTTTCAATCCAATGGTTTTTTAAAATATTATCATTGGTTTTAATTTTTGAAATATTGTAAGAATTATAAATGCTATATGATTCAAGAGAAGTTAAATCCTTTGAAAAAAGAAAAATATCATCTATTTTTCCGGAAAATAACCCTTTGTCACCTGAGTGGTACATTCCTGATCTTCCTACTCTCAGTGGCCTCTTATCTTTTTTTCTAATATTTAAAGGAAATCCCGATTCTGATTTTTTGCCAACAGGTACTGGATGTATTGATTTATAGAGATTATTAACTTTAATTTCAAGATTACTTTTTTTACCATCAATATAAATTATAATTCCGTTTGCTGATGAAGATCCATCGTAAGAAAAAGTTACATGTGTCCAAACATCTTTTTTTAAAACCTCGGTAGATTTTACATGAATTAGATTAGTTGGAAGAACATTTATAAGTCTCATATTAATGAAGTTTTGATTGTCAAGATAAATATCCCAACCTCTCCAAAAATCATTTTTTTGACCAGTAGTTCCCAAAACATGTTGTGTTTTTTCAGGATCTATATCGTTAGTACTAATCCAAAAAGAACCTGAAAAAGAATCATTAGTTTCAAAATTTGGAACTTTTTCTAAGTTTAAATAATCAATGTCCGTTGAAAATCTTAATGCCTTGTTTTTTACTCCATCTACAAGATCAGCATTGGACTCGGATGTTGAAAATAAATTGTTATCAATTATAAATCTTTTAGATTTATTTGAGCTAGAAGATTTTTTTATTTTATCCAAAGGATAGTAACCAATCAAATGATTTGATTTTAAATTTTTAAAAATAATTTTCTGATCAGAACTTTTATTTCGAAGATTTTCAGCATAACTATAAAATTTTTTTAGCTCGTTTTTTTTAGAATTAATTTCATTTTCTTTAACTCTTATTTTTGTTTTTATCTCCTCAATTTCTTTTTCTTTTTCTTCAGTTGGTAAAAGCATAAGCGGACCAAAATCTCCATCATCACCTGTCATCCCTAATTCTCTAATATTATTAAAAAAAGATGCTAACTGGTAATAATCTTTTTGAGAAATTGGATCAAATTTATGGTCATGACATTTTGCACATGCTACTGTTAATCCTAAAAATGCAGTACTTAATGTTTCTGTCCTATCAAAAACATAATGAAGCCTCCACTCTTCATCTATGGCACCACCTTCAGCTGTCATAGGAGAATTTCTATTAAATGCTGTAGCTAATTTTTGTTCTCTTGTTGGATTTTGAAATAAATCACCAGCAATTTGCCAGGTAACAAATTGATCATAAGGCATATTTTTTTTAAATGAATTTATAACCCAATCTCGCCAGGGCCACATTGTTCTTGCTCCATCAGCGTGTAAACCATGAGAATCAGCATATCTTGACAGATCTAACCAGTCAAGAGTAAGCATCTCTGCATGTGATACAGAATTCAGTAACTTGTCAACAACTTTTTCATATGCATTGTCACTTTTATCATTAATAAAATTGTTTATTTCATCTATTGATGGAGGCAAACCAGTCAAATCCATACTTACTCTTCTTAACAGTCTTTGTTTATCAGCCTTTTCAGAAAATTCAAGATTTTTCTCATTTAATTTTCTGTTTATAAAGTAATCAATTGGATTAATTATTTTAGAATTAACAAAAATATTTTCTGGAACTCTGGGTAAGACAGGTTTTATAAAGGACCAGTGCTCTTTCCATGCAGCCCCTTGGTCGATCCACTTTAAAATAATTGCTTTTTCTTTCGAATTTAAATAAAGTTTTGATTCTGGTGGAGGCATAACTTCCTCTTTATCTTGACTTAAGATTCTGTGAGCAACCTCACTATTATAGATACTTGAATTAGAAAAAGCGGTCTTACCACTTTTTAATTTAGAGAAAGCAATGTCTTCGATATCAAGTCTAAGTCCTGCCTTTCTCGTTTTTTCGTCAGGACCATGACACTGAAAACATCTATCAGATAATATTGGTTTTACATGATAATTAAAATCAATCTCCTCTGGAATACTAGAATATTCATTAACTATTTCTTTTGGAATATCAATTGAACAAGAAATAGTAAAAATAAAAAGGAGAAAAATTAAAAACTTATCCATATTAATAAATTTAATAAAAAAAATTAATCTGGAATATATCCCGATTCTCCTTGATCATTATCCTTAAAAATCTCTCTCAAGGTTTCTACACTTGGTTTGCTAAGAACTGGGGCAAAATACTTATTAAAAAGAGCAAATCCAAGAGGATTATTTGTTTCAATCCCTTGAGGAGTTCTACTGTTGTCATTCCACTCAGGAGCCAAAGAGCCACCATCCCAAAAAGTTGACCCAAATTCCCACATTGAGTAATTAAGTAAATACATATACTCTTTTAACATAATTCCTGCAAATTCTGGATTAGTAGGATCACCGTTACCATAATCGCTAACTCCAAAAACAGAATTATCTATTGCCTCTTTCATTGCTTTCCATAATTCAGTCTCAGTAAATCCAGCAACTTCAGTGTTGGAATTTAATGCATTAATTGATCCATCAACTCCCCCAGGTACTCCATACAAATGAATTGTATGAAAAATATGTTCTACCACTTCATTAATATCATCATCCCCCTTAAATGTACTATCAACATTTTTATACCATACCATATCATTTGCGAAATGAGTGTTTAAAAATTCCTGATATCCTGAATAGGACGATATCCCCTCATCTTTTAGAGGATTTGGTGAATAAGTGTCTCCACCACCATAGCCAACCCTTTGAGCAGTAGGGAATCCCTCATGCCAAGTACCAGGATCACCTTTTAGCGTTTTAATCATGTTTTCTTGAGAATTTTTATCTATCCCTGGAGCTAAAGGATCCATTAAAAGTGTAACTAATCGAGCAACTTTAAATGCCCAAATATCTGGAACTGCTAATTGACCACCAACTGCTCCTGCAACAACAAGCTTAAGACCATTGACAGTTAGTGACCTGTCAAACCATTCACCATTAGATGAATCTGGTATTAATTTGCCTTTTAAGTAATAATTTTCAGTTGAAGCTATTTTTTGAAAATTTGCAGTAATAGTGGTGTCAGAATTTAAAGATAAAGTCAAACTCGAGGAGGTTTCATCACTTCCAGTCCAGCCTATAAATTCATATCCCTCATTAGGGCTGGCAGTAATCGTTAAACTTGTACCCTCATCATAGGAACCTCCGCTAGAGGAAACAGAACCACCATCACCTGAGGTTACAGTGAGAGTATATTTTACAACAGTAGTTTCTGAATCAGCAGACTCAGCAGTTTCTGTATTTTCAGAAGTTACTTCTGAATTATTTTCCACAACAGGTGCAATTATGGCAGGAGGAGTATCGTCTCCTGAAGAACAGGAGTATACTATAACAGTCAAAAATAAGAATATAAGATTTTTCATTGTTTAATTTTTTATACTAAATATAATATTTTTATGTTTGAGATAATAATTTTTAAAATTTTGAATGAGATCATTATACAAAATAGTATCAATTTTTTCAATTTTTTTACTTTTCCAATGTTCAATAATAAAGGAAAAGAAGCCTTATAATGTTTTGTTTATTTCAATTGATGATCTAAGAGGAGATTATGGAGGAGATCAAGTAATTGCTCCAAATATGAGAAAACTTTCTAAAAATGGAGTGGAATTTAATAATGCATATGCTAATATTCCTGTGTGTGGTGCTTCAAGAGCCAGTATTCTAACTGGACTAAGACCTACCTACAATAGATTTTTTCATTATTATTCCTCTGCAGAAATAGAACTACCTGAAATAGTCACTCTCCCTGAACATTTCAAAAATAACGGATATGAAACTATTTCAATTGGAAAAATATTTCATACAGGAGGAGATAATGAAAAAGCTTGGTCAAAAACTCCAATAAGACAAGATCACTTTAAAGAAGAAGACGGTAGATGGTCAGACAAAGGATGGTATAATTATTTAACAAAAGAGAATATTGATCTATCAAATGACATAAGTGATGGAAAAGCAATGGGATGGCCATGGGAATCTATAGAATCCGAATCTAACCCCTATTATGACGGACAATATGCAAAAAAAACGATTGAATACCTAAATGAGTTTAGTAATCAAAAAAAGCCATTTTTTCTAGCAGTTGGATTTTTAAAACCTCATTTACCATTTAATGCTCCAAAAAAATATTGGGATCTGTATGATAGGGACAGTATAGAAATTGCGGCAAATTATTTCTTACCCGAAAATGCACCAATTCCGGTAAAAAATTTTAATTGGGGAGAACTCAGAGCTTA
>CAJPUR010000032.1 GCA_905381055.1 uncultured Flavobacteriaceae bacterium | reverse complement strand
TGAAAAACAAATCCTAGAAACTGGTTTCTATATTTTGCTGCTTTAGTCTCATCTAAATTTTTAATTTCAATTTTATCCAAAAGATACTCACCCTCATCTGATACATCTAACATTCCCAAAATATTTAAAAGAGTTGATTTTCCAGATCCTGATGAACCCATTATAGCTACTAACTCTCCCTCTTGAACTTTAAAGTTTATACCTTTTAAAACATGTAATGATGAACTCCCCATTTTGTATGACTTGTGAAGGGATTTTATATCAATCATAGGGTACTAATTTTACCTTAGCAAATATACAAAATGTATAATCGATTATGTATTTTTCTTTTTTTTTAATATTGAATAAACTTTCCATCCCACTATAGCAACTAGTATATATGGAATAGCCATAAGATAAACAATCCCATCATTTATTCCTTTTGCTGTAGCTTGACCCTCTTCAGATTCTATTACTGCACGACACATTGAACACTGAGAATGAATACTTTCAATAAAGATCAAAAAAAATAAAATTAAAAATGCAATAACTTTTCTCATTTCTTAAGAATAATAAGGAGATATCATTAAATATATAATTACTCCAGTTAAGGTTATATACAACCAAATTGGTAAAGTGACTTTGGCTATCTTTTTATGATTTGCGAATTGATTAGAAATCGCTCTTACATAAGAAATTAGAACCATTGGAATAATAATTACAGATAAACAAATATGAGTTATCAATATGAAATAGTACAAAAATTTAATTGCTCCTTGCCCTCCAAAGGAAGTTGGATCTGTAGTTAAATGATAGGCTACATACATTAAAAGAAAGACTAAAGATAATGCAATAGCAATCTTCATTAATTGTTTATGTAAATTAATTTTTTTGTTCTTAATTGCCCACAAAGCTACTAACAGAACAAAGAATGTGTATAAATTAATTGCCGCATAAATAGGAGGTAAAAAAGTTAGTTCCATAACATTTTCAAGCCTAAATCGAAATAATATTGCAACTACAACAGGTATTGCAATTGAAACAATAATTATTAAATTTTTATATTTTAAATCTTGAGTTATTTTCATTTTAAAAAATTATTTTTCATTTAGTAAAAGTGCAATATCTTCTTCTAACATTTCGACTCCTTGTTTTTCTGCCAACTCATTTTCAATTCCTAAATAATAAACAATTGGATTACCAAACTTATCATTTCTTGAACGAATATATCCACTCTTATCTATCAAGGCAAAATATCCCTGATGCTCAAAACCCCCTGGTGCATTAGAATTTATACCTGCAAAAATATTAAATCCATTGTTTGCAATATTAAAAATTTCTGCTTTTTCTCCAGTTAAAAAATTCCAATTAATAGAATTATTTGTAATAGATTCCGAATAGGATTTTAAAACTGATGGAGTATCATATTCTGGATCAATCGTAAATGAGGCGATTCCAAATTCTTTATCTTTAAAGATATCATGTAAAAGCTTCATGTTTCTATTCATAATAGGACAAATTGTTGGGCATTTACTAAAGAAAAACTCAGCCAAAAACACCTTACCTAAATAATCCTCATTGGAGATATATAAACTATCTTGATTTAATAATAAAAAGTCAGGTACTTTTTTAGCTTCATCATCTATTTTAATATATGCTAAGGTTTTTTCTATATCAAATGTTCTACTGCTTGAAACAGTCTTATTATTTAAAATTCTATCAAAAATTTTAGGAATGAAAATAATTGAAAAAATTACAATTATAATAATTAAACCAAAAAATGAAGTTTTTTTCATTCTACAAAATTAATACTTAAATCCGAAACCAAATATGAGTATATTCTATTTAATTCTGAAACTATTATTTTTCTTTAAGGCTAGACGATATTCAGCAAGAATAACTTTTACATCGTCAACCATTTTATTATTTATTTCAGCAACTGAAGATGAATTATATCCAAACATTGTTCCATTTATATTATCCTCGTCATCGTCTCTTCCTCTTAAATTTCCTTCTTTATCCACAATATATACATTAGATGTAGAAAATAAATCAGACAAAGTATCGTTTGAGTTAAGTGATTTAAAAAGATTTTTAATTTGAATTTCGTCTCCAAAAATAAATTTCCAATTAATTAAATCTGTTCCCACGCCCTGAGATAGTTCAGCTTTATATTTTTCTATCAAATCCTTATTTCCTTTCTTTGTAACAACAACAAATTGAAAATCTTTAAACTCATAAAATCTTTTATAAATTTTTTGATTTAGATTAAATCCGTCACTTTTTCTTAATTCTACAGCATCTCCCCAAAAACAAAGAACTGAAATTTGATTATTAAAATTTACTTTATCTCCATTTAATGATTCCCAATTATCAATTATATCAACTGACTCAGTTAAAACAGGAAGTTTAGCAAAATTATTAACTCCTGTTGCAAAAAAAAGATATACTACAATTGGAAAAACGAATAAAATTCCTAAAACCAAATATTTTTTCAAAGGTTCACCTTTCATTAATCACTTTCAAAAATTCCAACTAACAAATCCCTCACTCATAACATCAAATATATAATCCGCTTCAAGAAGTAAAATAAATGCTAAATAGGGTATCAAAAAAACTAAAGGAAAAACTACTGATCCTTGCAAAGAAGATTTTTCATCTCTAACGTGCATAAAATCCCATGCGATATAATAAGCTTTTACTATTGTTAAAATAATAAAAATCCAATTAAGTAACTTAACCCTCAAGAAGGGCACATTTAAAATATCAGGTTTAATAATACCAAGTGCAACCTCAACTGTTGTTAATATAGATAATAAAATTAAAACTCCCCATATTTTTTGAACATTAGATTTAAATTTTAAAAACCCTCTAAAAATTGCTAAATTATGTGTTTCTTTTCCCATTTTTTTAAACCAAATAAAAGAATGTAAATACAAATACCCAAACTAGATCAACAAAATGCCAATATAAACCTACTTTTTCAACCATTTCATAATGTCCTCTCCTTTCATAAGTACCAATTATTACATTAAAGAAAATTATTATGTTAATTATAACTCCAGAAAAAACGTGGAAACCGTGAAACCCGGTGATAAAGAAAAAAAAGTCTGCAAAAAGAGGATTCCCATACTCATTTTCAATTAAATTAGCTCCTTCCACAACACCTACAGCATTTTCAATTTGCAATAATGATTCATCCCTTGATAAAATAATTTTTTTACCTTTTTCATCAAGTTTTTCAATTCTTATTACAAGATCTTCATTCATTTCAAATCCATATTTTACTTCATTTAAGCTATAGCTTGGAAGACTAGACTCAGATTTATACCAAACACCACTACTAGACTCATGGGTTTCTCTATCTGTGGGAATTTCAAATGAAAAATCTTTTATGGCAGCTCTCTTTCCAGTTTCTGTACTAACAAACTGTAAAATTTGACCACCCCTAGTTTTTAATGCTCCATAATCTCCTTTAATAAAAGTATTCCACTCCCAAGCTTGAGAACCAACAAAAGTTGCCCCAAAAATAATTGTGAGAAACATATAAAAAATTACTTTGTTCTTTTTCATATGATGGCCTGCGTCAACTGCGAGGACCATTGTTACAGACGAAATAATCAAAATAAAAGTCATTAGTGCAACATAATACATTGGAGCCTCTATTCCATGCATAAAAGGGAAGTGGGTAAAAACTTCATCAGCAATAGGCCAAGAATCTATAAATTTATATCTTGAAAAACCATAAGAAACTAGAAAACCAGAAAAAGAAAGTCCGTCAGAAACAATAAAAAACCACATCATCAACTTACCATAACTAGCATTCATTGGTTTGGATCCACCACCCCAAGCACTTGTTTCTTCAGATTGGTTAGAAATTACTGATTCCATAGAATTTGTTAAAAATAAATTAATGCAAATTTAATATAATTTAATTATATGCTGTGAGAAAAACAAACAAATATAACCATAGAAAATCAAGAAAATGCCAAAAAGTTAATGCTAAATCAAAACCTAATTTATTATCTGAATTATATTTCTTTTTATAACTGTTAAAAATAACAATACTTATTACTATAAATCCACCAATCAAATGAAATAAATGAATTAAAACCAGAACGTAAATAAAAGATGTTGTTATTGAACTTTCTGCTCCAGTAAAATAATAACCTTGACTTACAATATTTTCAAAACCAATTATCTGAAAAAATAAAAAAGCAGTTGCTAAAAAAAATGTAATCCATAGATAAAGAATCTGATTTTTCAAATTGTTTTTTAATAACTCTTTTTTTGACAAGTAAAAGGTTAAACTACTTAATACTATAATTATAGTACTTATAAAAAAAGACTGAGGTAAATCAAACTCCTTTAACCAATCGTCCCTATTGCTACTTACTACATATGCACTTGTCAAACCTCCAAAAGTCATAGTCATACTAATCATTGAAAACCACAACATCATTTTTTTTGCTCTGATATTTTTTATTTTCTCTTCAATCATATCATAAAATATTTATCTAAAACATAAACTAATTGCAGAATTGTTATATAAGCAACACTCGCATACATAAGTTTTTTTGCTGCAATTGTTGAAAGTTTTTTCATTAAATCAATTGCATAATATAACATACTTATTCCCAGAAATAAAACTATAATTGCACCACTGATACTCAAATTAAGTTCACCAGTAAATGATCCAAGTGGTAATAATGAAATAATGATCATCCAAACTGTATACATTACTATTAAAAATGCAGTAGATTTATCTTTTCTACCTGTGGGTAACATTTTAAAACCTGCTTTTTTATAATCATCATCTAACATCCACCCAATAGCCCAAAAGTGAGGAAACTGCCAAAAAAATTGAATCATAAATAAAACTCCAGGTTCAATTCCAAACTTATTAGAAAAAGCAACCCACCCCAACATAAATGGAATGGCTCCAGGAATGGCTCCAATAAAAACACTGAGAGGAGTTTTGGTCTTCAAAGGTGTATAAAAGCATACATATAATAAAACAGCAATAGCCCCAAAAATAAATGTCCTGTAATTAATTTCATACAATAAAAATAATCCTAAAAATGTCATAATTACAGCAATGAAAATCGCATTACTTACTGAAATCCTTTTCCCAGGCAAAGGCCTATTTTTAGTTCGATCCATTAAAAAATCTAAGTCTTTCTCTAAAATTTGATTATAGGCATTTGAAGCCCCAACAATAAGATACCCCCCTGCCAATAATAGAAATAAATTTTGAATTTGAATATTATCTGAGGCCAAAAGGTATCCAGCTAATGATGAAAAAACAACACTTAATGCAAGACGCATTTTTGTAAGCTGTTTTAAGTTATCTATTAACAAAAAAAATTTTTGAGATTTTTGGGTTACTTCAAAATTCATTTTCTTACATCAACCATACGATGCAAAGATAAAACAGAGTTTATAATTAATAGTAATATAAATGAGAATTAATCGAAAAATTATTGAAGTCTAAAGGTTATTGGAATACTGAAAGGAACTCTAACAGCTCTACCTCTTTGCTTACCTGGGGTCATTTTTGGCAACTTTGAAATAATTCTTTGAGCTTCTTTTTCAAGATTCTTGTCTGGACCTCTCATTCTTACATTCTGAATGGTTCCATCTTTAGCTATTATAAAATTAACATAAACTCTACCCTGTATTCCCATTTCTTGTGCGATTTCAGGATATCTAAAGTTTCTTCTAATATGTTTATTAATCTGCTCCTGGAAACAATTTCTTCTTTGAGATTTAGCAACTCTTTCACAACCTGGATAAATTGGAACATCCTCAATTACAGCAAATGGGACATCAACGTCTTCAAAATCGTCCTCAACTTCAATCTCTTCTATCTCTACAATTTCTTCTTGATCAGACTCAGTTGATTCAATAACTGTCTCTTCAATTTCCTCTTCATCTTCAACAATTTCAATTATTTCAGGAGCTGGTGGAGGTGGAGGTGGAGGTGGAGTTTTAATCTGTTCAGTTATTGGAACCTCTTCATCATCTTCATTTTCCACATTTAAAGATTCATATAAAAAATTTGATCTGTCGTATGTCTTCCATTCAATCAATTGCCATGAAAGAAATAAAACTAGAGCTAGACCAATGGAAAAATATAATGAGCTATTTCTAGATAAGTCAGCTTTTGGGTTTTTTTTCGGTTGCATAAATTTTTATATATCTGGCTAATTTAAAAAAAACCATTATTTATTTAAAAAAAATCTTAAGCTTTTTATAAAAATACAAAAAAGAAGGATCCCAATTATATTTGCTAAAAGGTCTATTGCTTGGAAAGTTCTGTAACTTAAAAATATTTCTTGAACCAATTCAATTAATAAACTTAAAATAAATGTTATAAATATTATTATAGAAACCGGAGATTTTATCTTCCAATCTAATTTAAAAGAAAAATACAAAAATAATGATAGTGAAAAATAAAAAATAATATGAACTAAAAATTCATATGTGAAACTTGATATAATTGTGAAACCAATTTTTTTAAAATTAAATTGTTCAAAAGATAAATAAGAAATAAAAATTAAATCACTAATTGATAGTATTGAAAAAAGATAATTAACTTTCAATAATTTTTTTATACTCATCAAAATTAATTAAAGAATCGACTTCATTCAATTCACCTGGTTTGACTTTAATAATCCATCCCTCATTATAAGGATCATTATTTATCAACTCTGGATTTTCAATTAGGTTATTGTTAAATTCAATAACTTGACCAGAAACAGGCATAAAAAGATCTGAAACTGTTTTTACAGCTTCAACAGTACCAAAAACCTGTTCTGAGTTTAAATTCTCATTTAATGTTTCAACCTCTACATATACAATGTCACCTAATTCACCCTGAGCAAAATCAGTGATACCTATTACTAAAATGTCATTTTCAATTTTAACCCATTCATGGTCTTTAGTATACTTTAATTCTGATGGAATGTTCATAAAATAAAATTTAATAAACAAATATAATTTTTTCTTTTTTTGAGTTCTAATTATTCGCCAAAATTATATCTAATTGTTATTCCTGACCTTATACTTGTTTGAGGAAAAGCAGAAGATATGGCAAATTTCGAAAAATTATGATCATAAAAAAATAAAGCTGTTAAATTCTGAGATAAGTTATAATCTGCAGAAATCTTTATTGACCATAATGTCTGTCCTGCAGTTACTTGGTTATTGTCTATTTCAATATTTCTTAAGACGGTAATGTTATTTCTGTAAGAAAGATCCGCTTTCATATTTAAATCACCCTTTAAAGTTCTTTGCCTTCCTGCAACTCTTGATCTAAATTGTAAATCTTTTATTCTATAACCTAACCCTAAAATAAATTCATCTCCAAATGATTCAGTTAAAATATTATTATCTAAACTTAAAGATAAAGCCCTATCTCTTTTGACTTCAGCTAAAAATTTTAAAGAATTTTTAAATTCTAAATCTACCCTTAATAAAGGATTAAATTGTTCAACTAAATTTAAATTACCAAATAATCTTTGAACTAAATAATTGCCTCCATCATCCTTTTTGAAAGGAGTATTAATTTGAAAATCTAAATTTGTTTGAAAATTATTGATTGTCATACTTGATCTATATCCATGGACTAGAGAAAATCTGTTGAAAATTTTCTTGAATGATTTAATTTTCATCAATCCAGTATAATTAATATTCCAATTGGGAAGAGGTTTTTTATTAACTGGATTCAAATTGATTTTTTCCGCTGATTGACCGGAGTAAGCAGCAATAAATGCTGGAATTATAACTGACTGATGATTTTTACCATATCCATTTACATATCCTTCCTTATCAAGATCATTTATATCTATTCTATTTTTAATTGCTAATCTTCTTGATATGATTTTTCTATTAATTCTAAAATCTTCAAAAGTTGCATTGTAAAATTCTGAGCTTTTTTTAAAGGCTGTCATAATAATCATATTTGAAACTCCAAAATTTCCGTATTCATATGGATTTAGTGAATTATAATTTCCATCTTCAATAATAAAATTTTCAGAATTATTCTCAGAATAATTTTTTTCTAAATTTAAATCTATAATGAAACCCCCTCCAAAATTTAATTGCCCATTTAAATTAAATTGATTGCTATGAATCTGATTTATTGGTTGGTTAAAATTTGGAAATGATGTTAACCATCCTTTTCTAGCCAATTCATATCTTATATCTGATTGACTTCCAAAAATAAAGTCTAAAGAAGGATCTTTTGATCCAAAAATTCCAATTTTTTGAAGATACCCTGGTAAGATTGTACCATTATTTTCAGAATAAGTAAATTGAATCCTATTTAATGTAGTTAAACCTTTAACTATTTTTTCAAATATTGATTTATTTTTATTATCTAATCCAAGGTTTCTATAAAGTTGATTAAATGAAATTGATCCATTTAAAGCTTTTGTATTTGCATTTTGAATAGTATTGACTATCCCAAGAACCTCCCCATTTTCTGAGGTTACTTGCTGAAGTATTTCAGATCCGCGCTGCCAACTAAAATCTCCAGTATAACTATAATTAGCTTCAATAAAACTTAATAAAGGAAATTTATTAAAAGGAATGTTATAATTTAAATTAATAGACTGAAAATGATTTTGAGGTTCTCCAATATTCCATATTCCATCCCAAATATTTTTACTTTTATTTACCCTAAATACCCCTTCATCTACTTCTTCAAAATAATTTTTTACAATACTATTTGTAGAAGAAGTAAAATTTAATCTTAGTGACCTACTAATATTATGATTTAAAGCATAAGTAATATCAAAAAGATAATTTCTTTGCTGTAATTCAGGCATTGAAATTTGATTCTCAGATTTGACATTATCATAAAAAACTTCTCTAAATTTTTGCCTATTAAGTACCCTATCTATTCTAGTATTAAATGAGAAAGATGATGGAATCAAATTAAAATTGAACTCCCTTAACCATTCTAGATATTTTTTATTAATTAAAAATTTATTTTTTGAAAAAGGTGAGATCTCATTTGCCCTGAAAGAGTAACTGTAGTCTCCAGATAAATTTAACCTTTTATTTAATTGGTTTTGAATTTCATAATTATGATGAAATATTTCGTTATAAGAATATGAAAAAGAAAAATTTTGAAAATCGTAAAAATTAGACTTATCACTTTGATTTATTTTTTTGACCCCAATTAAATTAATACTCCTTCTTTTAGTAAAATCAATTGCTTGATTTTGTACTGAATCTCTTAAGTCAGAATTAGCTATATTTTTTATTCTATCTTTTAAAATAATATCATCATAAAAAGGGTCATATTCTGGAGTAATTTTTGTTTCTCCATTACTATAATTAAGGGGTATTTGAAAACCCCATTTTTCTGGTAAAAACTTTCCCAAATTGATATTTGAAACAAAATTATATTGTTTAAATTCTTCCCTACTTCGTTGATTAGGAGAATTGTCAATTGAACCAAAACCTATTGTCGATAATTTACCTGTCACAGAAAAATTAGCTAAATCAGCAATATTGCCGTCCAATGAACCAATCGCGGCCCATCCGCCTTGATTTTTTATTCCAGCAATTCGTAATTCATTAAACCAAACCTCACCACATAAATTATCTCCTATTACATTTGAAGGATTTTTAATTCCAATCATCATTGATTGGATAGATCCCAAAGAAGGATTCCCTTTAACCGAAAATTTATATTTTTTTAATCCAGGTAAAGAACTAATTTTTTCAAACTCATTAATAAAATTTAAATCCTCATCAAAATATCCTAATCCATCAATGCCTTCATTTATCATTTTTGCCTTTAGCCTTGACAATAAAGAAATTGGGATATCAATTGAATTAGTTTCTGGTTTCCAAACATCATTTGATGAAATTCTGTTTGAAGAACCTGAAATATAAGATGTTGGCTTTAAAGGAATTTCTATTTGATAATAATTATTGTTTAAATCTGAGCCTAATCTAATAAATGCTACTAATCTTTTATCAAAATCATCATTAGTCCCCTCTCCAGGTAATTTATCTCTACCCGCCTGAGATTCTGCATGAATATACATTTTTAATTTTTCATATTGCCTCAAATCTAATTGTATGGTTTTATATATTGAACGAGAATCCATGGGTTTAAGATTACAAAACTTAAATGAAAGGGATTGTTCATTCTGCCTTATAACAGTATTATTATTATTTATTTGCTCTCTAACAATATCAGGAGGTAATACATAATTTATCGGGATTCTATTTTCATTTTCTAAAATATTAACTGTACTAATATCAATTGTTGTAGCACCATTATCAATTATTTTATCATTTAAAGGTTTATTATATCTTCTCCAATCCCCTCTAACCATATCAAGTGTTGCAAATCTTAATACAACTGGAGTTTTAAAATCATTCAAAATCATTCTTAAAAACCTAACTGAACGTATGTCTTGAATATTATTAATATTATCAAAATATTTATTATAGATTGTAGATTCGTAATATTTTTTGTCAATTGGGATTTTAAATTGTATCCATCTAGTCTTAATTTTACTGCCATTGGGAAGATCTACATTAACATTCTCTCTTACATCAGAAACAAATGGATGGTTACCAACTGTCATATTTTTTCTTATAGGGATCTTATATTCAAAATAACTTTCAATAGTATTCATCGTTTGATCATTATTTATATCCTCAGTGTCAGGATCAGATTTACTCCCTCTGTTAAAATCACTAAAAGCAATAGGGGAATTCCCATCAGTCCCGTTGTAACGCTTGTATCTATTTATAACTCCCCCTGATGCTTGTGCAAAATATTCATAATTATCTCCAGCTGGATCTTCGGAAGTATTATTTGTGTAGATGTTTTTTTCATCAAAATCATTTAATCCGTCTAATCCTATATCTTGCCTTAACCTATCCTCCTCTAAAGTGTTAAATGTATAAATGAGAGATTGACTTGATGGTGTTCTACCCCAATTAGAAGTTTTGAATTTATCTAATTCACTTACTGGTAGACCATTTTCATATTGTTTATAACCATCTTTTAGAACATCTTCAGATATATTTCCAAGATGAAATGAAAGAGTCCCAAGATCTTCATCATTTATTTCTAAATCAGAAAAAGTGTCAAGTAACCAGAATTCAATAAATTCTACATTTGATTGTTCAAAATTTGTGGAGTTAATTGCACGCATTATTCCTGCCCAATTGCTTTTTTTATCACTTTGAAATTCCTGATAAGTATTATTATTGTATGGCCCTTTCTCACCAGGAAAATAAGCTAAATCTAAAGTATTTTGAACTGTAGTCTGACCTTGAACAAGATCTTGTTCAGGGAAAATTTCCTTGATGAAAATCCTTCTAGTTGTATTTAAAGAAATTGATTGATTATCAATCCCAGCAGGCCTCAATTGAGTTGAATAAAAAATTGGATCTATTGTATACCAAGATAATTGAGCTCTATTAAAACCTGAACTTAAATCGTCACTTTTTGCTGAAGAGCCTTTAAATCCCTTTATCGGAACACTTGAGAGACTCCATGCAAATGGACTTTTAATATCAATACTTGTTTGAGCACCTTCAAAATCATCAATATACACAGTAGCATCTCCTTGTAAGTTGGTATTTTTAGGAGTTTTAGATATTAGTGAAGCTACTTCACCTCTAAATAAAATTGAAGATGGAGTTTGAGTGTTAATATTAGGTATTCTATTTATAATTCTTGTTAAAAAAGGAATTGAAGTAGAGTAATTCAAATTTAAACCAACCATAGTATTGTTAACAGGTTCATTCCCATAGTTAGCTTTCTGAGTTAAAGGATTTTCACTTAAGTTTATAAAATTTCCTCCTACAACTAATTTTTCATTAAACTGGTGAATTAAATCAAATCCAGAAAACCTTTTATTTTGCTGTCCAAAAACTGAATTATTTTCAACAGAAATATTTATTGGTATGTTTGAAGCTTTTAATGCATTATCCAATATTTTAACTCTCCCGATTTGATAATTAACAGTATAATCTATACCTTCACTTAATACTCTTCCTCCTGCCGTAACTTTAACTGATCCTCTTGGAATATTAAATGCTCCAATTGAAATACCGTCTCCTGTTGAGCTTTTATACCTACCTTTTATTTTAAATTTATTTTTTTCAGTTGACTCTAATGCTGCAGACTGAGTCAAATCATACATTTCACTAAAGACATATTTTATTTGATTTTCATTATAAGTCAGTTTATTTTTATAAAATTCAGATTGAGAATCTTTATTTGATAATTTATTAAACAAGGATTCTCCAAAAGGCTCTACTGAGGGAAAAATAATTCTCCCATATCTTTTGTCAATTGTTATTCCTGGAATGAAATCAAAAAAACCATCACCCTCCGGCTCAGGATTATTATTTTTATCAAGACGATCCAAATCAAATGAATTTAATAAAATTTTATTTTTAAAACTTTCAGGCCAAATCTCAGAATTAACTGGTAAAATATAATTTATTGGTGATGGATCTGAATATAAAATACTCAATCTAAAATCCTCCTCAGATAATTCAAATGCACCAATATTATATATATTTTTCATCATTAAATCCCAAATTGGTTGATTTATGTTTGTCAAACTACTTTTTAGTAATTTAACAACTAGATTATTTGAATTTTGAATTTCATTATTTTGATCATCTTCAAAATTACTATTCGAATTAATTCCTCCATTTGCAAATTCACCAACTTGATATACCTTACCCTTGTAGGTATATTGAAATGCTACTCCCAAAATTTCATCATTTGTTAATCTTTGATTTAAAGAAATATATCCTAGTTGATTATGAACTTTATACTCATTAGACTCAAGTTTTCTTGCGCTTTCCAAAGTAACAAAATCAATTCCCTCCTTTATTATTGAATTTAATGGGCCAAATGCATTTGAGGTTTTTGAAATATCTCTAATATCTTTATTTATATAAGATCCCTCTCCAATAGATTTGGGATCTAATTTATTAATTCCATTTCTAGGGATATTTCTTTCCCCTACATTATTAAAAAAATTTTCATTTAAAACCCCTAATCTTGTATTTTCAGTTTGACTTTCCCCCAAGTCTTGCAAACCAATAATATTTCTAATGTTATTTGTAAGAGATTGCCGATTGGTTACCCATACTTCAATTCTTGTAATGTTAATTGGAGAATTTATGTAGGGATAATTTTTTAAAAATAAATCATAATTATCTCTAAAATAATGAGCTAAAAAATAATGTTTATTTGATTCATAGTCTAATGCAAAAACAGAAAATTCTTGCAGTTTACCTCCTGCCTGGGCAATGACTGACTGAGATTGTGATCTTTGTTCTGCAAATACTGCAGTTATGTTAGTTTTTCCAAATTTCAACTGTGTTTTTACACCCATTAAACTTTGAGCTCCAGAAATCAAAGAACTATTTAATGGCATATTAATGTTTCCTATGTCGATATTTTGAATTATTGCGTCTTCTGAAACTGGTAGACTCATAAAATTTGAAATTTTATCTTCATACCCTTTAATTTCATCTGATTTTGACTTTAGATAATCAATTTTATCCATAGCTTTGGATAGGGTACTATTAAAATCATTTGGAAAATAATCCTCAGGCAATTTATATTTTGGTGGATTAAATTCAAGTTTTACTAAATTTTGAAAATCAAATGTGGATTCTGTATCATAATTAGCAGTAATTTGAAGTCTCTCTCCAATCTTTCCGAGTAAACTTAAAGTGATTCTTTGGTCAAAATCAAATGCAAAGTTTTTCCTATTTCTAGGAGAAAAAGTGGGATTATCATTTTTTTGAAACCTAGCCCCTAGATCAATTCCAATAGAGCCCTGAGGTTTTATATCAATATAACTACTCCCAAAAATAGACTGGAAAAAATTTGAATTTACATAAAGCTCTGGTAATAAATTTTTCTGAATTTCTTTTAAATTTTCACTGTCCCCCCTTAATAAACTTAGCTTCTCTTTAAAATAACCACTAATTTTTTCTTCTATTACAAGATTATTAAATTCTTCAATAGTCAAAACTAAAGGAACATCTATTGGGTAATCCCCTATATTTTTAGAGTAAATATATAAGTTTGAATTAGAGTCAAAAACATAATTGGTAATTACACTTTCAGGTAATGGAAGCTGAATTTTTCCCATTTCAAATGGAAAATTTTCTTTCTCTTGGGCATAAGAAATATTAAAAAATAAAATTCCAATTATAGAAAATGAAATTAAATTTAATTTGAAAGAAAAAAAATATCTCTTCAATAAATTAATCAAAAGCTACTATAATTTATTCAAAGCCGATTTGATCAACTCCTCAATTGAGCCTTCAGGATGACTTTGAATTATGTTATCAATTACTTTTTCAGTTTGTCTTCTTGAATATCCAAGAACTTCTAAAGCTGATAACGTTTCTTCTTTGATAGTATTGCTTTTAGGATGAATAATTTCATCAAATCCCTCAATTTTTTGAACTTTGTCTTTTAATTCTATTAAAACTCTTTGTGCCGTTTTCAATCCGATACCCTTAATTGATTTAATTGCATCTAAGTTTTCCTCTAATATTGACTTTTGAATTTCATATGGGTCCATTGATGAAAGCATTGTTCTAGCTATACTTGGACCAATTCCTGAAATTGAAATAAGTAGCCTAAAAATTGATCTCTCATTTTGAGAAACAAATCCATATAAAGTATGGGAATCTTCCTTTATATGAAGATGTGTAAAAAGTAATAGTTCCTCACTATTACCAATTTGACTATGAGTATTTAAGGATATGTTAATGAAATATCCAACTCCATGGCAGTCAATTACAACATTTGTAAGATTTTTTTCAACTAATCTTCCTTTTATTTGATTTATCATTATTCCTTTTTTTGTTGTGCATCAATAACAGCAACTGCTGTCATATTTAGAATTTCTTCCACGCTTGCTCCTAATTGAAGTACATGAATTGGTTCGTTAAGTCCTAGTAAAATTGGACCAATAGATAAATTATTATTTAACTCTTTCATTAACTTATAAGTAATATTAGCAGAATCTAAATTGGGAAAAATTAAAGTGTTAACTTTTTTATTTACCAATGTCGAAAATGGGAAACGTTCTTTTAACATATCACTATTTAATGCAAAGTCAGATTGAATAGGTCCATCTAAAACCAAATTAGGTAAAACTTTGTGTAAATATTTCACTGCCTTTGATACTTTTTCTGCCTGAGAAAAACGGGATGACCCAAAATTGGAAAAAGATAACATAGCCATAATCGATTTTAAACCAAACATTTCAACTAAATCGGATGTCATTTTTGCTATTATAGCCAATTCTTTTGAATCCGGATCAATATTAAGAGAAGTATCAGATAAAAAAATTGGTCCCCGCTCTGTAAGCATTATATTACAGGCTGCAATTCTACTAACTCCTTTTGCTTTTCCAATAATATCGATTATTGGTTTTACTACTGAAGGATAACTTCTAGAATATCCCGTTAACATTCCGTCAGCATCACCACTTTTAACCATCATTGCACCAAAATAATTTCTTTCCTTTAATCTTGAAATAGACTCATATTCAGAAATTCCTTTCCTTTTTTGTTCATCCCAAAAAATTTTAGAATATTTTTCTCTATTTTTTCTTTGGTCGTCATCTTTAGGATCAAGAATAGGAATGTCACTCACAAAATCAATAGAATTCATTAATTCAAGAATAATATCTTTATTACCTAATAGAATTGGTTTAGCTATTTTTTCTTCAGCTGCAATCTGAGCTGCCCTTAATACATTTAACTGATCTGCCTCTGCAAAAATTATTTTTTTTGGATCTTGCTTTGCTCTGTCATGAATAAGACGAATTGTCTTTTGACTACCACCTATTCTTTCAGATAATTTTAATCTATATTTTTCCCAATCATCAACCTTAATTCCTGCAACACCTGATAAAATTGCAGCTTTCGCAACTGCAATAGGAATCTCTTCAATCAAACGAGGATCAAAAGGCTTAGGGATTATATAGTCTTTCCCATATGATAACCGCCGTTTTTTGTAAGCAATATTTACTTGCTCAGGTACAGGTTTTTTTGCTAATTCAGCTATTGCCTTAACTGCAGCTAATTTCATTTCCTCATTTATTTTTGAAGCTCTAACATCAAGAGCACCCCTAAAAATAAAAGGGAATCCTAAGACATTATTAACTTGATTTGGATTGTCAGATCTTCCAGTTGCCATTATTATATCCTTCCTTATTGAACAAGCAAGATCATAATTAATTTCTGGATCAGGATTTGCTAAAGCAAAAACTATCGGGCTTTTTGCCATTGACAACAACATTTTTCTATTTAATATATTTGGTTTAGAAAGTCCAATAAAAACATCTGCTCCATTTATTGCATCCTCTAAACCTTTTAATTTTTTTTTTGTAGCAAATTCTGTTTTCTCAGAAGAAATATTTTTCCTATGTATATCAATTACCCCTTTGCTATCAGTCATTATAATATTTTCACTTTTAACTCCTAAAGACTTATATAATCTCCCACAAGATACTGCAGCGGCTCCAGCACCAGAAATTACAATTTTAATTTTTTCAATCTTTTTATTTACTAATTCAACAGCATTTATAAGTGCAGCTGCAGAAATTATTGCAGTTCCATGTTGATCATCATGCATTACAGGAATATTTAATTCATCCTTTAACTTTTTCTCTATATAAAATGCTTCAGGAGCTTTAATATCTTCAAGATTTATTCCTCCAAATGTTGGGGCAATTGCCTTAACAGTTCTTATAAACTCGTCTGGATCCTTACTATCAATTTCTATATCATATACATCAATATCAGCAAAAATTTTAAAAAGTAAAGCCTTCCCCTCCATTACAGGTTTTGATGCATGGGGACCAATATTCCCAAGTCCCAATACAGCAGTACCATTTGTAATTACAGCAACTAAATTCCCCTTATTTGAATATTTATAAACATTATTAATATCTTTTTCAATTTCTAAACAAGGTGACGCTACTCCCGGAGAATATGCTAATGATAAATCTCTTTGAGTTCGATAATTTTTGGTTGGAACAATTTTTATTTTTCCAGGTATTGGTTTTGCATGATAAACTAAAGCCTCTCTTCTTATTGTTTGCTTATTCATATTAAAAAGATTTAATCAAAAACAATATTTATAATAATTAGAAATTAATAATATTATTTTAAGTAGAAATAATTTAACCCTTATATGGTAAATTTAAAAAACAAAATGAAGAACATCATTAAATAGTTGAAGATTATTAAAAATTACCTTAATTTTTATTAACCATTAATTTATTAAAAATAAAATCTCCGATTTTTTGTCCTTGAGTAACTCCATTAGATATAGCCATTTCATAATGAATACCTCCATATAATCTTGAAATTGCAGCTTCATCAGAAGCATGAATAAATGAATTAAATGATCTCATTGGAAGACCAAACTCTATTTCAGAGGTATCATCAAAACTAAATTCTTCACCAAAAATCCTCGTCAAAATTACTGCTGATGCCCTTGAAATTACTGAATGACCACTAGTATATTCAGGGAAGGGCGGTGTTTGAAGTAATGGGAGCCAATCCTCATCAATATATTCATTAATTAAAGTTTCTGGTCTTACAACTATTGTTTTCCATTTTTCATCCCAACAACTTATAAATGCATCAAATAATGCAATTGAAACCATAGCATATGTTCTAATTGATTCTAAATCATTTGAATTTGATTTTTCAGAAACAATTTTACAAATATTTATCCAGTGTCCACCGGGAGTAATTTTTTTCGTAGCAAACATTGCGTGTCCCTTGTGATGAGAAACATAGGGATTACAATCCCAAAATTTAGCCATTTCAATTTGCTCTTGAGTAAGGTTAGTAGTTACATCATAAACTTCCATTAATTGATTATAAAATGGGCTACTTTTTTTCAAATTCACTTTAAAAGGTTTTGGAGCAGGGAATTGAGATGATGAATCAATTACCATTGTTCTAATTTTAGTCCAGTGTGGTTCAATACCATCCATATAATCAGGAGGAGTTGGTTTCCAAAATTCATCTTCTTCTTTTATAGTATATTTTGGAAAAGTTCTGGTTTGATTATAATTATCTTTAGATGCCCAATTTAATATGTGTTCAGAAACTTTAAAACCATATTGTTTAGAATTATTCAAGATTTTTTTAGGTAAATTTTTAAAAATTTTATTATTGTAAAATTCTTTATAAAAATTTTCATATCGCGCCTCAGAAAAAATTAAACTTTTACCAATAATTCTTATTGCCTCAATAGCAGCAATATTTAAGTTAACTAATTCAGGAGGTTTAGGGATTTCTTTTAATCCATTTAAGTTATAAGCTAAAGAATTATAATTTAAAGTATCCTTTTGTCTTAAAATTTCATAAGCTGCAATAATCGGATAGGCGTAAACTCTGGAAGCAACTGGAGGAGAAAAAATATCATAAACAATTACATCAGTCAAGTTTTTAATAGAGGTATGAATAAACTGAGGATTATCAAATTTAGAAACATCATATTCTAAACTTGTACATGATACAAGGCAAAAGAGTATCAGAAAATTTAACTTTATTAAAAATTTTTTTTTGATGAGCTTATTTCTTTTTCTACTATAAAGTTAAGATTTAAATTAATTCTATTCAAAAAAAAACTTTTAAACAGTTAGAATTTAACAAAAATTTATTCTTTTAAAAAAGAAATATTTCTTTTTAAACCTGAAAATTTAGTTCTTTTAACTGGAGAATTTTTAAAAACTTTTTTAAAAGTTTCTTCAGTTAATTCAACCCAATCATTTGAACTCATATTTAATAATTCAGGTTTTGGATTAAATAATGGCTCATTATGTTGTTTAGAAAACCTATTCCATGGACAAACATCTTGACAAATATCACATCCAAACATCCAGTTTTCCATTTTATTTTTGAATTCATTAGGTATAGAATCCTTTAATTCAATTGTGAAATAAGAAATACATTTACTTCCATCAAGTTTATAAGGCTCGATAATTGCATCAGTTGGACAAGCGTCTATACATGCAGTACAGTTTCCACAATGATCAGTTACAGTTTGATCATATTCAAGATCAAGATCAACAATAATTTCAGCAATAAAAAAATAAGACCCCTTACTTTTAGAAATAATATTAGTATTTTTCCCAATCCATCCTAAACCTCCTCTCAAAGCCCACTCTTTTTCCATAATTGGAGCAGAATCGACAAAGTATCTTCCATTAAAATCTCCAAGTTTTTCTTTTAGTGAAAAAATTAGATTTTTCAATTTATTTTTAATTATTAAATGATAATCCTCTCCATAAGCATATTTAGAAATTTTAGGTGCACTTTTATCTTTTTGTTCTTTATCAGTGTAATAATTATACGTCAATGAAATAATACTTTTAGCCCCATCAACTAATTTCCTTGGATCTAGCCTTTTATCAATATTTTTTTCCATGTAATTCATTTTCCCATGTCGATTGTTTTTTAACCATTCTTCATAGTTTTTAGCCTGGTTTTCTAAAAAAACAGCTTTAGCTATACCACATGAATCAAAACCAATTTTTTTTGCTTCAGACTTAATAATTAAAGTTTGTTTATTTTTTAAATCCATTAATTTAGAATAATCCTTTTTGATTATCTTTTATCAATCCTAAATGCTTATATGCTAATTCAGTTACCTCTCTTCCTCTTGGAGTCCTTATAATAAAGCCTTTTTGAATTAAAAAAGGTTCATAAACCTCTTCAATAGTTTCAGGATTTTCAGATAAAGCTGTTGATAATGTAGTAATTCCTACTGGACCTCCTTTAAATTTTTGAATTAAAGTGTTTAAAATTTTATTATCCATTTCATCTAGTCCATATTGATCTACTTGAAGTGCTTTCAAAGAATATTGAGTTATTTTAAGGTTAATTGAACCGTCACCCTTTATTTGGGCAAAATCTCTAACTCTCCTCAGAAGTCCGTTTGCTATTCTTGGGGTTCCCCTACTTCGTCCAGCAATTTCAATTGCAGCTTTATTATCAATCTTAACTTTAAGGATTGAAGCACTTCGTAAAATAATATCAGATAAAATTTCAGTAGAGTAATATTCTAATCTATTAGTAATCCCAAATCTTGCTCTCATAGGAGCAGTCAATAAACCTGATCTTGTAGTAGCTCCGACCAAAGTAAACGGATTTAAATTTATTTGAACAGTCCTAGCATTTGGTCCGGTCTCAATCATTATGTCAATTTTATAATCTTCCATTGCAGAATAAAGATATTCCTCAATAATTGGACTTAATCTATGGATTTCATCAATAAATAAGATGTCTCTTGGGCTTAAATTAGTTAATAAGCCAGCTAAATCGCCAGGTTTATCCAATACTGGACCTGAGGTGATTTTTATACCAGCATTTAATTCATTAGCAAGGATATGAGCTAAAGTAGTTTTACCAAGTCCAGGAGGACCATGAAATAATGAATGATCAAGAGCTTCGTTTCTCTGATTTGCTGCTTCAACAAAAACTTTTAGGTTTTCTAAAATATAACTTTGCCCTGCAAAATCATCAAAACTTAGTGGTCTTAATGCATTATCAAATTCCTTTTCCTCTTTATTGAGCTTTTCATCGTCTGGATCTAAGTATTCGTTCATCAAAACAAATATAATAGAATAAATCTATGTTTAGAACTAGATTAAAATACAACTGAATTAAATATTAATGTTGCAATTCTTCCTCCCCTTTTTTTAGTGGTAATGTTTGAGGCACAAAATCCTCTTTATAACCAGGTTTGGAATAATCATAAGGCCACCTATGTACACTCGGAATAGGTCCATTCCAATTTCCATGAATATGTTCAATCTCAGCAGTCCATTCTAAAGTTGTAGAATTCCATGGATTTTGAACGGTCTTTTTACCATAAAAAATACTATGAATGAAATTATAGAGAAATACCAGTTGAGCAAGTCCCGCAATTAATGCGAAAATTGTAATAACAATATTAATATCTGCAATGTCGTCAAAATAAGGGAAAGCTGTATTGGTATAATATCTTCTTGGTAGACCAGCCATTCCAATGAAATGCATCGGGAAAAATACTCCATAAGCACAAACAGCAGTAACCCAAAAATGAATATAACCCAAATTCTTATTCATCATCCTTTTAAACATTTTAGGAAACCAATGATAAACACCAGCAAACAAACCATATAATGCGGAAATCCCCATGACTAAATGAAAATGAGCAACTACAAAGTAAGTATCATGAACATTAATATCTAAAGTACTGTCTCCAAGTATTATACCTGTTAATCCTCCCGATATAAAAGTTGAAACTAAACCAATTGAAAATAACATTGCTGGATTCAATTGAAGATTACCTTTCCATAATGTAGTAATATAATTAAAAGCTTTAACAGCAGAAGGGATAGCAATTAAAAGAGTTGTAAAAGTAAAAACTGAACCTAAAAAAGGATTCATCCCCGAAATAAACATATGGTGTCCCCAAACAATTGTAGATAAAAATGCAATTGCTAAAATTGATGCAACCATCGCTCTATATCCAAAAATTGGTTTACGAGCATTCGTAGCAATTACCTCAGAAGTTATTCCTAAAGCGGGTAAAAGGACAATATAAACTTCTGGATGCCCTAGAAACCAAAATAGATGTTCATACAATACCGGAGATCCTCCTTGATAATGTAAAACTTCACCTTGAATAAAAATATCTGAAAGGAAAAAAGAGGTGCCAAAACTTCTGTCCATTATCAATAAAAAACCAGCAGAAAGTAAAACTGGAAAAGAAACTACCCCTATAATAGCAGTTACAAAAAATGCCCAAATAGTTAGAGGTAATCTTGACATAGTCATCCCTTTAGTTCTTAAATTAATTACTGTGACAATATAATTTAGTGATCCCAAAAGAGATGAGGCAATAAAAATTGTCATTGAGACTAACCATAGGGTCATCCCTAAACCAGAACCTGGTTGAGCTTGAGGTAAAGCACTAAGAGGAGGATAAATAGTCCATCCTGCTGCTGCAGGCCCTGCTTCAACAAAAAGAGACATCAACATCACCAAGCTTGACAAGAAAAATAACCAAAATGAAATCATATTTAAAAGACCTGAAGCCATATCTCTAGCCCCAATTTGAAGAGGAATTAAAAGGTTACTGAATGTACCACTTAATCCAGCAGTTAAAACAAAGAAAACCATTATGGTTCCATGTATAGTAACCAGTGCAAGATAAACATTGGGATCCATTACTCCATCAGGAGCCCATTTACCAAGTAAGGCCTCAAAAATACCAAATGGCTGTTCAGGCCAAGCTAACTGTAATCTAAATAAGAGAGACATAGCTATTCCAACTATTCCCATAAAAAGTCCAGTAATTAAATATTGTTTAGCAATCATTTTATGGTCTTGACTAAAAATATATTTAGTTATAAAAGTTTCTTTGTGATGATGATGATCTTCTTCATGATGTGCATCTACTACTATTGACATATCTTTTTTTTTTTAAATTTATTGAATACTTTCTGCAAAATTAGGTTGTTCATTAATCCATTTTTCAAATTCTTCTGGTGTTTCTACAATTATTTTCATTTGCATATTATAATGTGAAGCACCACATATTTTATTACATAATAAAAGGTAATCAAAAACGTAGGGCTCTAATGGTTCTTCTCCATTAGCAACTAAATTTTTACTTTTTTCTACTCTGATTTTATTTATTTTTTTCACCTTAGCTACAACTTCAGGTTTTTGCCTCATTTGATATGTAGTGGTAATGGGTGTAAATTGAAATTCAGTAATCATACCTGGAACACAATTCATTTGAGCTCTAAAATGAGGCATAAATGCTGAATGAAGTACATCTTGAGATCTCATCTTAAAAATAATGTCTCTCCCAACGGGAAGATGCAATTCAGTTGTGACTATATCATCAAATCCATTGGGATCAGTAGAATCAATACCTGCAATATTTCTACCGTCAAAATCTTGTAAAAATCTGACATTTGCATCACCTAAAACTCCATCCTCACCAGAGTATCTTGCCTTCCAATTAAATTGTTGAGCATACAACTCAATAACTAACGCATCTTCATTTTCTTCAACAGTCATTATATCGGTCCATGTATATAATCCGAAAAATATTAAAATTGCAAGAGTTATCATAGGAATTATGGTCCAAATTGCTTCCAACCTATCATTGTCAGAATAAAATAGCGCTTTTTTACCTTTTTCCCCTCTATACTTGTATGTAAAATAATGTAATAAAGCTTGTGTGACAGTTTGAACAAAAAATATCAATGCAAAAGTTATCCACATTAAACTATCGTATTGACTTCCATGCTCAGATGCGGCTTCAGGAAGTAAAACATCTCCCCACTTCCAAAAAGAAAATAATGTAATAATGTATATAAATGCCAAAAAAGCAAACATTAGCTTCCCTTGAAAATTATTATC
>CAJPUR010000031.1 GCA_905381055.1 uncultured Flavobacteriaceae bacterium | reverse complement strand
TCTGCAATTTTTCTATCTAAAACAGTTTCACTATTTCCAGTTCCCTTAAATTCCTCAAAAATAACTTCATCCATTCTACTTCCGGTGTCAATTAATGCTGTTGATATAATTGTCAAAGAGCCACCCTCTTCAATGTTTCTCGCAGCTCCGAAAAATCTTTTTGGTCTTTGGAGCGCATTAGCGTCAACACCTCCGGTTAACACTTTACCAGAGCTTGGGATGACTGCGTTATAAGCTCTTCCAAGTCTTGTGATAGAGTCTAAAAGTATAACTACATCTTTTTTATGCTCGGTTAACCTTTTTGCTTTTTCGATTACCATTTCTGCCACAGCAACATGACGTTGTGCTGGCTCATCAAAAGTAGAGCTAATCACCTCTCCTTTGACTGTTCTTTGCATATCTGTTACTTCTTCGGGTCTTTCATCGATTAGTAATACTATCAAGTAACATTCTGGATAATTTTTAGCTATAGAATTCGCGATACTTTGAAGTATCATGGTTTTACCAGCTTTAGGTGGTGAAATAATTATTGATCTTTGACCTTTTCCTATAGGACTCACTAAATCAATTAATCGCGGAGTTAAATCTTGTTTTTTTTCAGTTTTCAAAATTTCAACTTCCATTACTAATTGTTTATCTGGATAAAGAGGGGTTAAATTATCAAAGGCAATTTTGTGACGCGATTTTTCTGGTTCCTCAAAATTAATTTTACTTACTTGTAGCAAAGCAAAATATCTTTCTCCCTCTTTTGGAGCCCTCACAGGTCCTTCAACCGTATCTCCAGTTCTTAAACCAAATTTTCTTATCTGACTTGGGCTTACATATATGTCATCTGGACCAGGAAGATAATTTGACTCCATTGCTCTTAAAAAACCAAATCCATCCTGAAGCAATTGTAAGACGCCAGCCCCTGTAATTTCCTCTTTTTCAGCAACCTTTTTAAGAATTGCAAAGAGAATTTCTTGTTTTCTTAGTGTGCTCGCGTTCTCAATGCCAAGTTCCTCCGCTTGCGTGATAAGTTGTTCTGATGATTTAAGTTTTAATTCTTGTATGTTCATGATTAAAAATTATTAAGGACTTAATAATCATTTAAATATATATCTTATTTATAAATATTCAACCCTAGATAGGCTTAAAAACTACGACAAATACGATTAAAATAAGCAATAATGTAGGTATTTCATTTATAAATCTAAAAAATTTATGCGAATGTTTATTAACGTCTAATTTAAACTGTCCTAAAATTCGCCCTAGGTAAAAATGATAAATTGTGAGTATAACAACAAATATCAATTTCAAAATCATCCAAGTTTGTCCGAGTTGTTGAAATCCTATTTCATGGATGAGCAATAAGCCAAATAGCCAAGACAATGTCATTGCCGGGGTCATAATGTAAAAAAAAAGTTTTCTTTCCATTACTTTAAATACATCTGATATAATTGGCCGGGTGTTATTTTGAGAATGATATACAAAAATTCTTGGAAGATATAACAACCCAGCCATCCAAGAAATTACTGATATCAAATGTAATGATTTAAAAAGTAAGTAAGTGTTCATTAATTAAATGTTATTTTGAATTAAAGATTTTAATAAAACTAAATGGTCTTCATTATCATTCAAACATGGCACCATATCAAAATTTTCTCCACCAGATTCTAAGAAGCTCTCTTTTCCTTGAATTTGAATTTCTTCTAAAGTTTCTACACAATCTGAAGAAAATCCCGGACATATAGCCAAAACATTCTTTTTACCTTCTTTTGGTAAGCTTTCTAAAGTTTTATCTGTGTAGGGTTGAAGCCATTTTTCTGGACCAAATCTAGATTGGAATGTTGTCTTAATTTCAACTGAAGTAAATTTTTCCGATATCAATCTTGTCGTTTTATGGCAATAACAATGATAGGGATCGCCTTTATCAAAATATTTTTGTGGTATTCCATGATAAGAAGCTAATATTAAATCTGGTTTCCAATTTATTTCTTTAATTTTCTTTTTCAAAGAATTTACAAGCGCATCTATATATAAAGGATCGGACTCGTAATGTGGTACTATTTTTAATGATGGTTGCCATCTCATTTTCATAAGAGTTCTATAGACTTCATCACAAACTGTTGCGGTAGTTGCTGCAGCGTATTGAGGATAGAGCGGCAGAATTATTAAATTCTCACAGCCCATTTTGTGAAGAGATGCAATTTTACTTCTAATGCTAGGATTTCCATATCTCATAGCGTAATCTATTATTAAATTTTTTTTAGACATTAAGTTTGAGAGCTTTTCAGCTTGCTTTTGGGTATAATGCAAAAGAGGAGAAATGTTTTTGTCTTTCATCCAAATTTCTTTATAGGCTTTTGCTGTTTTTGACGGACGAAAGGTTAATATAAAAACATTTAAAATAACTTGCCAAATTATTGGGTTAACTTCAATTACCCTCCTGTCCGATAAAAATTCTTTTAGATATTTTCTTATATCAAACCAGCTTGTTGAATCAGGTGTTCCGAGATTAATTATTAAAACTCCAGTTTTTCCAAAATTAACAGGAGGGTGTTCGAGTTTATTTTCCATTAGTAATCCTTCACAGTTTTTACTAAGTAGTCCATCATATTGGGGTCTGTCTCTGGTAAAATACCGTGTCCTAAATTAAATATATACGGGTGGTCTTTAAATATATCTAAATATTTTGTTGTTTCTTTTCTTAAGTTTTCTTTGTCAGAGAGCAAAACCTTTGGGTCCATTCCTCCTTGAACAGGTATCTTTATTTCCTTATTAATTTTTACTGGATCGACCTCGTAATCAATACAAATCACATCTGGTTTAACAATTTCGCAAAAATCTTTATAGTTTTTAATACCTCGTGGGAAACAAATAACGGGCACATTTAATGATTTAATATAATTGGCTAAACTTAGTGTAGGATTGTAAATATAATGAGGTAAATCTTTTTCTTTTAAGAGACCAGCCCAGCTATCAAAAATCTGGATTATCTGGGCACCACTATCAATTTGGTTTTTGATATGTATTTTTAAATATTTATCTAAAACTTTAAAAACTCTATCAATTAAATATTTATCGTCAAAAAAGTTTTCATTTAGACTTAGTTTGGGTGACTTTTTGTTTACCATATAAACTAATAAAGTCCACGGAGCTCCAACAAAACCTATAGTAGTTTTATTTTTAGTATATTGAGAATTACTAACTGATTTAATTAATTCATAAACAGGGGAAAGCTTTTTTATAAAATCAGCTTCTTCAATATTCGAAATTTTTTCTAATTCAAGATTACCAAGTAATGGACCCATATTCTTTTTAAACTCAACGCTTTGATTTAAACCATATGGTAACATTAAAATGTCGGAAAAAATTATTGCTGCATCCAGATCAAATCTTTTTAAAGGCTGGAGGGTAATCTCGCTTGATAATTCTTTATTAAGACATAGTTTAATAAAATCAGGATTTAGTTTCCTTATTTCTCTAAATTCTGGTAAGTACCTTCCAGCTTGTCTCATTATCCAAATAGGATTGATATTGCATTCTTTATTTATTATTACTTTTTCAATTGGAGACATGTAAATAATTAATTATTTTTAACTGTATTGTTAGTATGGTACGTGAATAACGGTAATTATTTTTTACAAACATTTTACAAACATTTTATTAACAATTAGAGCATAAATTTCTTTAAAATATATGGTAATAATTGAAGCTTATTCAATAAACATTATATTTTTAATTAACTTTATACATAAACTTAATAATGTTAACAAAAACATTGTTTTACAACATAAATTTTAAAATATTAAAATTAATTATTATGATTTAAATAATAAAAAGTTATTAACATTTATTACATGAATAATACATATCAAATTTATCTTATTTCAGATTCAACCGGTGAAACTTTAGATAGAATTTTCACAGCAATCAAGGCTCAATTTAAAAATATAAAATATAAAATTCACACCTATTCTTTTACTAGAACTGATAATCAAATATCAAAGATTTTGTTTGAAGCTGAAAAAGAGAAAAATGTAATAATATTATACTCAATAGTAGACAGCAATCTTGCTAAATATCTTGCTAATATTAGTGGTGAAAAAAAAATACCATGTTTCGGCATTTTAGGAGATTTAATATTAAGTTTTTCAAAATTACTTAACCAAAGAGCGTCGCATCAACCCAGTGGTCAATACGCTCTCAACGATGAATATTATAAAAGAATTGAAGCTATTCAATTTACTATGAATCATGATGATGGTAATTCCATTAAAGAAATAAAAAAGTCAGATATAATTCTTTTAGGTGTGAGCAGAACTAGTAAAACGCCAACTTCAATTTATCTAGCTAATAAAGGCTTCAAAACATCAAATATTCCTTTAATTAATGAAAATTCCATACCACAAATTTTGAGAGAAAACCCAAAAATTTCTTGCGTAATTGGCTTAAGTACTGAACCCGAGAGACTTGTAGATATAAGAAAGAATAGGATGAGTTCCCTAAAAGAAACAGAAAACAAATCATACACAGACTTAGATAAAATTAAAAAAGAAGTTGAGAATGCTAAAAACGCTTTTAGAAAGTATAAATGGCCGACAATAGATGTTACAAGAAAATCAGTAGAAGAAACTGCAGCTTCTGTAATAAAAATATACGAAATTTATAAACAAAATGGTTAAATTAGTTCTTGCATCCAAAAGCAAAGTAAGAAAAGAAATATTAAATAAACACAATATTGTAGTTAAAGTTGAGCCATCAACTGTTGATGAAGAATCAATTAAACAAAGTTTATTAAAAGAAAAAGCTTCACCAGAAATAATTTCAAAAAATCTTGCGGAAATTAAAGCCAACAGAGTTAGTCAAAAAAATTTTGATATACTGGTTTTGGGTGCGGATAGTGTGATAGACTTGAATGGAGAATTAATATCAAAGCCTGATAATCGTAAAAAAGCTTTAACAATTTTAAAAAAACTAAATGGGAAAATGCACCAATTAATCAGCTCAGTTTGTATATCAAAAAATGGTATGATGGTTTGGAATTATACTGATATAGCCAAACTCACTATGAAGAGTTTTTCAAATAAAGAATTAGAGGAGTATTTAAGCAAAATTTCAGATGAGTCACTTTATTCATATAATGTTTATCAAATAGAGGGGATAGGCAGATCTTTATTTTCAAAAATACAAGGAGATCAGGATACAATTATGGGCCTTCCTATCAATAAAATTAAAGAATATCTAAAAAATTATGAATAAATATTTAGTAGTTGGTAATCCGATTGAACATTCTATGTCTCCATTAATACATAATTATTGGATTAAAAAAAATAATATTAGAGCAATATACGATAAAAAAAAATTAAATAGCGTCGACTTAAAAGATTTAATAATAAAGATTAGGGAAAAAAATATTAGTGGCGTAAATGTTACTGTTCCTTTTAAAAAAGAGGTAATTCCTTATTTAGATAAGCTAACGTTGGATGCTGAAACCACTCAATCAGTTAACACAATTCTATTAACCAATGATAGTAAAATTGTTGGTCATAATACAGATATTGGTGGTTTTGAAAATGCTATCAAAGATACTGGATATAATCTTTCTGGTAAAAAAATCCTAATTTTAGGATCTGGAGGAGTTACAGCATCTATAATTTTTGCGTTATATAAAATGGAAGTTTCAAGTATTACAATAACCAACAGAACTAAAACAAAAGCTGAATACTTACAGAATTTTTATAATAGTATTACTGTTAAAAAAAATGGGTGGAGTAAGATAAAAGTGGTTGAGTGGGGACAGATGCCAGAGTTCGATATGATTATAAACGCGACTAGTGTAGGTTTAAATAATAATGATAATTTAAATCTAGATTTCTCCAAAATTGGTAAGAACAAGTTTTTTTATGACGTTATCTACAATCCTAAAGAAACAAATTTTTTAAAAAAAGGTAAAGATTTAGGCAATAAAACTGAGAATGGAAAAAAAATGTTTATTTTTCAGGCGGCAGAAGCTTTTAAAATTTGGCACGATGTTCGACCTGAAATTAATGAGGAGGTAAATATTCTTTTGGATTAATGAGAAGGATTGGAATTTTAGGTGATATAGGATCGGGAAAAAGTTACATTGCAAATAGTTTTGGTCATCCTGTTTTCAATGCTGATGAGGAAGTTGAAAAAATTTATAAGAATGACGAAAAGGTGTTTCTTAAATTAAAAAAAATCTTACCAAAATACATTAATTCGTATCCAATAAACAAAAATGAAATTGTCAATGCAATATTAATTAATAAAGGTAATCTTAAAAAAATCATAAAGATAGTTCATACAGCGGTGCGAAAAAAAATGAATCTTTTTTTGAAAAAAAATAAAAATGAAAAGATTATAATACTAGACATACCTCTGTTGTTAGAAAATAAGATAAATAGAAAGAATGATATTCTAATATACATAGACGCAAATAAAAAAAAGATTTTAAAAAAACTTAAAAAAAGAAAAAATTTTAATATCAAATTATTTTCCAAATTTAGAAAAATTCAACTTCCACTTGCGTACAAAAAGAAAAAATCTAATTTTATCATTAAAAATAATTTCACCAAAAAAAGTATTAAAAGGGATATAAATAAAATCTTAAATAAAATTTTATAATGAAAGAAGTTGTATTAGACACAGAAACGACTGGACTTTCGACAAAAGAGGGTCACAGAATTATAGAAATTGGTTGTATAGAATTAGATAATTTGGTGCCAACTCAAAATAGATTTCATTGTTATTTAAATCCGGATCGAAAAGTTTCAGAAAAAGCTTTTGAAGTCCATGGATATACAGATGAATTTTTATCTAAACAGAAAAAATTTGAACAAATTGTTGATGAGTTTTTAAATTTTATTAAAGAAAAAAGATTAATTATT
>CAJPUR010000030.1 GCA_905381055.1 uncultured Flavobacteriaceae bacterium | reverse complement strand
GAAAAATTACCATTTAGATATATATTTTTTTTAAAATTCAAAGAGTAATCAAAATCATAACCAATAAAGCTTGCATCTGTTTGTCTATAACTCCAAACCTGAAATGCTCCTCTTGAAATTTGATCTATTCCAGATGGTTCAATTAATATATAATCATTTATATTACTTATGTAACCATTAATATTCCATTTGAAAATTCCATTATTTTTTTCGAAAGAAACAGATGTTTTAAAAGCAGTCTCATTTTTAATTCTTAAATCTCCATTCTCTATTGTTGCAAGAGAGTGGTGTAATCCATCACTAAATAATTCTGATGGAGATGGAGACCTACTAATTATTCCAAAATTAAGGATACCATTAATTGATTCTGAGATTAAAAAGTTTAATCCTAACGAACTAGATAAATTTTGAAATGACAAATCCTGTTGAGTTAAATATTGACCTGAGCTAGTCTCTCTTATGATAGTATTTTGAAACTCATTATCATAGCCTCTATTTTCCCATGTTTTTGTATAATAATACTTTTTAGCACTTATGTAGTCGTAATCATACCTTAAACCAAATTCCAATTTAAAAAGATTTGATGGTACAAAGGCTGTTAAAAAATATCCTCCGATTTCACTTCTAAGATAATCTGGAATAAGGCGTTTTACTCCCGTCTCAGGATCAGAATAATTATCTTGAAAATTGACTTTTAGACCAGTTTTCCAACTAAGTGATCCACTTTTATTTGATTCAAAATCAATATTTAAATCGTGAGTTTGAAGAGTTATGTCAATTGATGGGATTTCATCTGACAAACCTAATCTAAAATCAAATTCTTCTCTTCGATTTTTTTGATAAACATAGTTAAAATTAATTTTACTTAAATTTTTAAAATACAAATTATAATTTCCAAAAACTTTATTGTGAGTTGTCAATTGTCTAGGATGCGATATTTTTCTAGAATATGGATTAATTATAGTTGGGACATCACTATCTAAAGCTCTAAAAACATCACCAGGGTTTCCAACATGGGAGGCTTTAAGAATGCCAAGTTCTTTTCTGAAAATACTATATCCAAGTCTCCACATTCTATTTAAGCTTTTGTTTCCAATTGTAAAGGATCCACTTTTTTCATTATACCCGCTGTTGGTTAAAAAATAATCAGGGGATTTTAAATCACCAGAACTTTTTAAACCCATTCTTAATGTAAAGAAAAAGCCATTTTTTTTAATTTTATTAATTCTTACTGAAGAAGAGTTCAATTTCCCATTGTCATGATAAGAAGCAAAAACTCCTCCAAATAATGTGTCTTTGGGGATAAACTCAATTGGACTGATCTTAATTATTCCCCCAATAGCATTTCCATACTGTAAACCCATTGCCCCTTTTATCAATTGTAACCTATCTATACTATTAACATCAATACTAGGCGCGTGATCATCTCCCCACTCATGATCCTGTAACTTACTCCCGTCTTGCACAATTAAAACTCTCGACCCATAGACACCATTTATTATAGGCTTAACAATGTTAGTCCCTGTTTTTAAAATTGATACCCCTGATATAGTTCCGACTAAATCAGCAAGACTTTTTGAATTAAATTTTTGAATTAAATTTTGACTAAAATTTTTCTCAATTGAAGTTTGAGATAATTTTCTCTGCTTTAAATCTTCAACAAAAACCTCGTCTAGTTGATTAATTCTATGATTGACAAAAATATTTTCAGATAAATTATTTTCTATTGTGATTTTCTTAAAAAAATCTATACACCCAGGATGAGTAATTTTAAGATTATATTCTCCTGGACAGATACCACCTATAACAAAATTACCATCCTCGTTAGATAAAACTTGGTAGTCAGTATCAATAAATTCTACTAAAGCTTTAACCTGAGGTTGGTTATCGTGTATATCTAAAACATAACCGCTATACCTTAAATCGCAATTTTGTGAAAAAAGGGCTATACTGTTTAACATTAAAAATGTTAAACATATTCTAAAATAAGAATTCAAAACTAAAAATGCTCACCAAGATATTGGTATATCAAAAAAATGATGAGCATTTAAAATTATTTATTATTCTACAACAATTGGCCAATCAACCTCAATGTCAGTTTCTCCTCCAATAGCAGCTCTTGTTGTTCCTGCCACGTTGGTTGGCTGGTGGATCAATGATACTCTTAGAGTTCCAGATCCATTATCTGTTGTACTCCAATCAGTATTAAGATTAATTCCTTTAGATTCAGCACCGATTACATCGCTTGAATTTGAAGTAATGTTCAATCCAACACCAGAAACCTCATAGAAAACATAGTGCTCATCAGCTTCTTCAATTACCTCTAAAGTCATATTTTCAACATCATTTGGATCTGATGCATCATAAAATTCAATTCCGACTCCGTAAACTTCACCTAAAACTAATTTGATCTCAGGGGCAGGTGAACCGACATTGTAAGTATAAGTGTCACCTCCAACTTTTAATACCACTCTTGTAAATGTTTCAACTTCATTAACTTCAACTGGATCATCACTTTTACTACAGTAACTAAATATTAGTAATAAGGACAATAATGCTATTATTGATATTATATTTTTATTCATTTTTTTAAATTTTTATTAATTATAAATTGAAATTTCTGCCTTACGTTAAGGTCTTTATTTTAAAAATTAAAAAAATGATGGTGGAGCTCTAAGCTTATAGCAGATTAAAAAAGATTGATACAAATAATTTTTGTAAAAGAAATTTAATATTGAAAACAAAAAAGGGATCAATATTACCAAACTTAAAAATTCAAAACCAAAAGGAGAGAAGTTATATTCACATGTAGGACAAAAATCTTTTGAATCATGAAAGTGTATTTTTGTCTCAGTACAGGCTACATGAGAATGATGAAAAATATGATGAAATGCACTCTCAAAAATTGGAATTGATATAACTGAAATAAGAAAAGCCAGTAAAAATTTCTTTTTTAAATGCATTTTGCAAATTTAATTAGATATTTTTGAAAAACCAACCAAATTATATAATATAAATGATTCCTCCAAAGAGTTTTTTAAATTCAACATTACCACTTTTATTTTCTTTACTTTTTCTTATTATTTCCTGCAAAGAAAGTTCTGAAAATAATATAGAAAATTATCCTGTTAAATATATAAAAGACTACATAGCTGATACAAAAAATGAATATGAATTTGAAATTGTAGATTCTTTATTTTATTCTGAATCTAAACTTTACAGTTTGAAAATGACATCAGGTAAATGGTTATCTGACAAAGTTGTTTCAGATAGTATTTGGTGGCATATGGTTGATGTTATAATTCCAAATGAAATTTCATCTGATAATGCCTTATTGTTTATAGGAGGAGGTTCTAAAAATGACAAGAAAATATTTCTAGACACTACGACAATAAAAAAAGCCCAAGAGATTAAATCAGTGATTGCTCATGTGAGCAATATCCCCTTTCAGCCAATAGCTTTTAAAGACAATGATACTGTTAATAGATATGAAGATAATTTAATAGCTTATGGTTGGGATAAATTTTTATCTAATGGAGCTAAAGATTCTGATAAATTATTTTTAGCAAGATTCCCAATGACAAGAGGAGTAGTTAGAGCCATGGATCTTATTGAAGAAATTACTATTAACAAAACTATTCCAATAAAAAAATTTTTTATAGCTGGAGCTTCCAAAAGAGGATGGACAGCTTGGACTACTGCTGCAGTAGATAATCGTGTAATCGGGTTTTCTCCTGTTGTAATTGATGTTCTAAATACTGTCCCATCATTCCAACATCATTACAAATCATATGGAGCCTGGTCTCCAGCAGTTCAAGATTATGTAGATTTTGGTATTATGGATTGGTTTGGAACAAAAGAATTTGAAAAATTGCTAGATATAGTTGAACCCTATGAATTTATTAAACTGTATGAGCAACCCAAATTAGTTATTAATGGAACAATAGATGAATTCTTTTTACCTGATTCTTGGAAGTTTTATTGGAAAGACTTACCAGAAGAAAAATACTTACAATATGTTCCTAATGGAAATCATGGATTAAAAGGAAGTTACGCAACAAGAAATATTTTTTCATTCTACTATCATTTAATTAATGACTTACCCATCCCAAAATTAGAATGGGAAATTGCTGATAAATTTTTTGAAATAAATTTAAATCCAAATCTTGATTATGAGATAAATCTTTGGGAAGCTAATAGTTCCAAAAGAGATTTTAGTATATGGGAAATTGGAAGATCGTGGACTAAAACTAAAATAAAAAAGTCAGATACTGGAAGTTATCGAATTGAGGCTCCCTCTGGTTCGGGTTATACTGCATCGTTGATTGAAGTCACTTTTAACAAAAACTCTAAAAATCCTTTAATTTTTTCATCTGGCACTATGGTTTTACCAGATAAATATGATTTTAATGCTTATGAACCCAAGAAAAAATAGATTATTTATCAGTTTTAAGTTTTTTTTATTATTATTTTTTACAAAATCATTTTTAATGGCTCAAATTGAAAGTCAAGATTATAAAATAATTCAATCATTTAATGATGTTGAAATTAGACTTTATTCTCCAGTAATGCTAGCTAAATATTCATCAAAAAATTCTGGGTCAGGATTTGGAAAACTTTTTAGATATATTTCAGGTAATAACGATCAGAATATTAAGATTGCTATGACTACTCCTGTTCATATGGAAAGAGGGGAAATATCATCAATGGCATTTGTTTTACCTAAGAAATTTTCTAAAAATAATGCACCATTGCCAATTGATAAATCATTAAATGTTTTTGAAAAAGAAAGTGGATACTTTGCAGCAATTAGATACTCTGGTTATACTAAT
>CAJPUR010000029.1 GCA_905381055.1 uncultured Flavobacteriaceae bacterium | reverse complement strand
AAAATTTTTTTATTATCAGCTTGAGCTATTTCAATCTCAGAACGTGCTTCTTCAGCAGACTTTAAAGCGTCCCTAATAGAGGTTTCTCTTTCATTAATTGTATCCAAAATTGGCTTCCAAGCAAACTTCTTTAACAAAAAGACTAAACCAACAAATACAAGTGAATGCCAAAAAAATAGCCCAAATGAAAATTCACTAATTAATTTTTCCATACAATTTATTTAATTAAAATATTACTATAAAAATATAATAACTTAAGGTTATTGAATTAAAATTATACAGCAAATAGTGCTGCAAAACCTATACCTTCAACTAATGCTGCAGCAATTAACATAGCAGTTTGAATTTTTCCATAAGCCTCAGGCTGACGACCAATAGCCTCCATTGCTCCTTTACCAATTTGACCAATTCCAATTCCTACTCCAATTACAACAAAACCAGCACCTACGATTGCGGGGATTTCCATATTTTTAAATTTAAGTTAAACATTATTATTTATTATTCATTTTTTAATGATCATGCTCTTCAGACGCAAATCCAAAGTATAATGCTGATAAAACAGTAAATATATATGCCTGTAAAACAGCAACTAAAATCTCAATTATTGATATTGAAAAAGCTAGAAGAAAAGATAAACTTGACCCTAACCAATTTTTAAATATAAACATAAGAGCTATTAAGCTCATTAAAACAATATGACCAGCAGAAATATTTGCATATAACCTAATCATTAAAGAAAATGGCTTAATAAATACACCAAGTAATTCAATTGGTGCTAAAATAATTTTCATGGGAATAGGGACTCCAGGCATCCAAAAAATATGTTTCCAATAATTTTTATTTGCAGTTATGTTTGTTATTATAAATGTTATTAAAGCTAGACAAAAAGTAACTGCAATATTACCGGTAACATTTATACCAAGTGGAGTTAGCCCCAATAAATTAAGAAACCAAATAAAGAAAAAGATTGTAAGAAGATAGGACATATATTTTTTATAATGTTTCAACCCAATGTTTGGTATGGCAATTTCATCCCTAATGTAAATAATTAAAGGTTCAAAAAAACGCCCAACCCCCGAAGCAATTTTACCGTTTTTCTTATAAGAATCCGCAAGATTTTTAAAAATATAAAACATTAAAAAAGCTGTAAAAAATATTGAAATTACACCTTTAGTTATAGAAAAATCTAATGGTTTTATATTTTTTGGGTCCTTGTTTTCACCGTAAATGATTGTCCCTTTTTCGTCAGTTTTATATATTTTATTATGATATAAAGAATAGAAGTTGTTATTAACTGATGCAACTGTTTTCCCATGATTAAACTTGGATGAAGAAAAAATTTTCAATCCTTTATCCCAAATTATAACGGGTAAAGGAAAACCAATATATTTTTTTTCTCCGTTTGCTTTAGTGTATGACAACAAACTAAAATCATGAGAATCTTTTAAATGATGAAGGATATAATCTTTAATCTCCTTTTTTTGAATTTCTTTACTAGTCAAAATATCCTTTTCATTATTAGGATCTTTAGCTTGAATAGAAAAGCTGATGAAAAAAGAAATAATTAGAAAAAGTCTCTTTATATTTAAAAGGCTGTATTTTGTTTTTGACATTAATAATTTATTCGTTGCAAATGTACTATTTTGATTTATAAAATTTTATTTTAAATGTCTTTTTTTATTGATTTTATAAAAAATTTTAACACGCTAATTTTTTTATTTATCAAAATAAATTCTACATTTTTTTTAACCCAGGAATTAGTAATAGAATTTCAAAAATTAATCCTAAAAAATATGGAACTAAAAAAGATGTTTTTTCAATATAATCTATTTCATTGTCAAAATTAAAAATTGGATAAAAAAGAATTAAAAATAATAATAGTTTGAATCCACTTAAAAACATGAATACAAAACCCAAATAAAAACTTTTTGATTTTACAAGTCTTAAAAATATAACTAAAACAAAAAAGGAAAAAACAAAATTAAATATATATGAATGAAAAATAAAAGAATCATTTAGTTGAATTTGATTAAATGATAAAATATACAAATGGATAAAAAAACTTAATAAAAAAACAAAAAAAAACTTGTAAGTGAATAGAAAAAATTTGGCTTTTTAGTTATCATCTAATCTTTTTGTCTGAGAAATAATTAGTAAAATTATTAATATAATTCCAATAGATGAAAAAATCAAAGTAAAAATATTATCAAAGCTGAATTTAAAATCTAAATATTGTCCTAGCCAAATCATCAAGTTTATAATAACGCCAATTTGTATGAAAAGAGATGAAAAAACCAGCCATTTTTTAGGCAATTTTTTCACGATTATCAGAGATTGATTTAACATCAGAGGAGGATTTCATTGAACATCTTGCATTAAAAAATGCTCCTGCATCAACAATCAATTTTGAAATTATTACATCACCCTCCGTCTTACTAGATGACTTTAAATTTAATGTCTCTTTTACTTCTAGATTGCCAGAAAAGTTCCCCTCAAAATCAGCATTGGAACAAACAACCTTACCATTTATATTTCCGTCCTTTCCAATTACAACTTTACCAGATGTAGAAATAGATCCTTCTAAAGTACCATCTATTCTGAAATCTGAGTTAGACTGAATTTCTCCAATAATTTTAGTTCCCTTTTCAATTCTGTTGGGTTGACCATTAGCTTCGTTATATTTCATTTTTAAATAATTTAATTACGATTATTAATAGTTTTATTAAGCTGCATTTTTAAATAATCGGATTTCAAAAGTACAAAATTATTCGGAAGACTATCAAAGTTTATCTTTGATAGTACATTTTTAATAGTTTTTGAAGTAATATCTTGATTTGAATGGATTGTTAAGAAAACATTTTCTCTATCAAATATATCCTTTGAGACTCTCCAATTCAGATTTTGATTATTAATATAGTCTTGAAATTTTGCTTTTAAGCTTTCAATTCTTTTATCAGACTTTAAGAAGCTAAAAACCCACTTATATTTTAAATATATTATTTTTTCTTTTTCTTTATCGCTTAACATTATAATTATCTTTTTTGCGTGTTCTGCCTCCTCAGAATTGGGAAATTTTTCTATTATATTTGTTAAATTTTTTTTCCATGCCAAAACTCCATCTATCCTTCCAATTGAATTTACAATTAACAATTCCGTTTTTGATAAATATTCAGATCCTATTAAAAAAGGTTTAGATTCTTGACCCAACTTTATAACATCTTCAAACTTTTGTTGATTAAATAACATTAAAACCTCATTATAAATTTTCTTTTGGTTACTTATTTGAAGATTTTTAAAATTTTTGTTTTTTATAATAGTAGAATATATTGAGTTAGGGAATTTATCTAAAATCAATTTTTTATATTTTTCTTGATCAATATCACTTATTTGAAAACCAATCATAAAAAGTTGATAGAAAGCATCTGCTTTTTGAATTGGGCTAGGATCATTCATTAATAACTTTTGTAAATTATAAGCTGATAATTTATAATTATTAAATTTCTCTTTGTAAATTTTTCCTAACTCTAAATAACTTTTATTTTTTTTGATAAGAAGCTCATTGATTTTAAAAGAATCTTTAGGAATTATTTTTATCATTTCTTCAATTTTTTTTGAAAAAGAAATTTCATTTGCATAGTCCTCATTAATTACATTGTCTTTTTTTATATTTTTAATTAATTCAAAACTATTCCAGTTATCTATATTTGGTCTTTTACCCCAAAAGTCAAGAAAATAACTCTTACCTAAATCGACTAATCTTGAATTATAAAAATAAAAATCTTCGTTTAATTTAATGTCTAAATTGTTTTCTTTAACATTCCTATTTTTTTCTATTAATAATGATTTAAAAAATAATTTTTGATCCTCATTACTTAAGTTTGAAACATAAAGTATACTATCAATTCTTTTAATTAAATTTTCATTATCAATTACCAATTGAATCCCTTTTTTTTCTCTAATTAATTTATTTTTCTTAAGATTATTGGGTTCATATTTTATTAGACTATCTAAAAAGCCACCTGTTTTAATAAAATTATTACTTACAAAAAAATAATCTGCTAAGTTTCTGTAATTTAATTTTCTTGTTTGATTATCAATACTCAAAGATTTTAAAGACTCATTTAAAAAACTAACATATAGACTATCATTAAAATTTTTTTTATTCCATAAGGCCAATGCCCTAAAGATAAAATGCTTAAAATTTTCATTTTCAATATTATCGGCTAAATCTTTTAATTTTATTATTTCTTTTTCTGTTCCTTCTTCGTCTTCTTGACTAATTAATTTAATTTTTGATTGTATCCATATTTCTCTTGGAATTCTTCTTTTTTTATTCACTAAATCAATCAAAACAAATTTTGCAGAATCTTTTAATTGTATCTTTTGATATAACTGCGCTTGAATAAAATTTAACCTTGATTTTGACTTTATATTATTCTCTGATTTAATGGCTTTATTTAAGTAAATAAGAGCTGAATCTATTTTTTTTAAATTAATGAATGCTTGAGAAATAGTTGAATTTAACAATGAATAAATCTTACTATTTGATTTTAAATTTCTTGATAAAGGCAACAAATTTTTTAAAACTATATTATTATTATAAAGCCTTAGATTAGTTTTTTCTCGCCAAATTTTAGCCTCTAAAAACACCTCTTCATTTGAATATTGTTCTAATAGAAAATTAAATGCTTCTATTGCTGGAAAAAATCTTCGATCATAATATCTTGCCTTCCCTAATAATAAATATGCATTAGCAATTTGAGCATTCCTTTGAATACCATTTATTCTCATAGAATGTTTTTGAATAGCTTTAACTGCTTTTTCCTCAGCAATTCTGAAACTTGGAATTGATGAAGATTCATTATAATCTTCATTTTTAATTGCTACTGGCTCAATTTCTAGAATTTCATAAAAATTATCTGCCTTATTTTGAAAAAGAACTTCTCTACCTATATTTAATGCCTCATTTCCATTAAAAAGAACATTATATTTAGAGTTTAATTTATGATACTCTCTGTTTAGAAAAGTATCTTTTTTAGTTGAACACGAATAAAGAAAAAATATCAAAAATGATATTGCAAATTTTTTCAAAAAATTATGTTTTATTGAATATAAACTATAAATATTAACTTTTATTATTCTACTGCTCTAAATTATTTAAGTGAAATTGAACAAAAAATTATATAAATATGTTTATTCAATTTATTGTTTTAATTTTACAAAATAAAATGACTAATTATTATTCACTAAAAGTAAATTATTTAGAAAAATCAACTCCAAACTCAATTATAGTTGGATTTGAAATTCCTTCTGAACTAAAAAATAAATTCAAATTTAAAGCTGGGCAATATATTTCAATAGAAAAGAAAATAAATGAAAATTTAGTTAGAAGATCTTACTCTATATGTGAAGAACCCTCATTGGGGAAACTTTTAATTGCAGTAAAAAAATTAAAAAATGGTTTATTTTCTTCTTATTTGAATAATGAAATTAAATTAGGAGATTCAATTAAAGTAAGTCCCCCTGAAGGAAGATTTATATATGAACCCATTAAAAAAGTTCAAAGTTTAGTGGCTTTTGCTGCAGGTAGCGGTATAACTCCAGTTTTCTCAATTTTAAAGTCAAGTTTAAAAAACAAATCAATAAATAAAATTATTTTGATTTATAGTAATAAATCTGTTGAAGAAACTATGTTTTATTCCGAATTAAAAGAATTTGAAAAAAAATATTCAAACAAACTTTCAATTTATTGGCTTTATAGTAGAGAAAAAAATAAAGGAAGCCTTTTTGGAAGGATAGATAAATCCAATTTTAATTATTTATTCCCCAAATTTAAAAATTTTAATTCTTTGTTTTACTTGTGCGGCCCAAGAGATATGATTATGAATATTCAAAAACTTCTGATCGAAAAAAAAATAAATGAGAAAAAAATAAAGTATGAATTGTTTACAGGACTGAATGATAAAGTAACCCTCCCCCAAGAAATTAAAAAAAATCACTCCTTTAATCTCACAATAATCTATGACGAAATCAAATATGACATAAAAATCAAAAAATCTCAAACAATTCTAGATTGTTCAATTGAGAACAATTTAGATGTCCCATATTCATGTCAAGGTGGTGTTTGTTCTAGTTGCATAGCCAAATTAAAAAATGGTAAAATTGAAATGTTAGATAACCAAATACTTACTGATGAGGAAATTAAAGATGGTCTTGTTTTAACATGTCAATCCATCCCTTCCTCTGACAATATCACAATTGATTATGATGAGGTTTGATTCGACAAAATTTCTAAACTTTTTTCTATTATTTTCTTAGGAGAAATACTTCTTAATACATTTTCATATCCAAATGGCACTTTATTGCCATATACTGATGTAGGTATATATGGAAATTCATTCCTGTCAACTGTCAAATTATGTGTGGGAGGTTGACTCCATGGCGCAAATCCTAGAAAAGGATGCGTTAGACCCCAAATTGTTAAAACTTTAGCTCCCATATTTGACGCTAAATGTCCGTTAGCAGAATCCATAGAAATCATTAAATCTAAATAAGCCATTAAAGTCAATTCTTCAGATAAACTTAATTCCTTTGAAGCAATATAAGTATTTTGATATGCATTTTCCCATATTACTAACTGTTTTATTTCTCTTTCTCCTGATCCAAAAAGAAAAACTTGATTTTCTTTTTGAAGATATGCTATAACTTTTTGCATAAGATCCAAAGGATAAACTTTACCATTAAAAGAGGCAAATGGAGCAATACCAATCCATTTTTTTAACTTTAATTTAAAGGATTTACTTATTTTTTTCGGAAGAATTGGTAGGGGAGGAAATTCATGCTTGTCTATATTAACTTCATATCCTGTTCTTCGAAATACGTCAAGATATCTATATATTGTTGGAGTAAGAGGCGCAAACTTTTTATTATGTTTTTTTGTTATAAAAAACTTTTCTATTCTTCCCTTATTTATCCTTATAAATCTATATAAAAATAACCTGAAAAGTATTTCTAAAAAATTGGTCCTTAGAACAGAATGTAAATCAATTACTGCAGTAGGCTTAATTGTTCTTAATTCCTTAAACAAAGCAAATAAACCAAAAAACCCATTATGTTTATTTGACTTTTCAACTGAAATAAAATTAATTTTATCAAATTCGCTGAAAAGTTCAATATATTTTCTGTTGGTAGCAATAGTTAATTTTACATCAGAATACTGGCTTAAAAAACATCTTATAATGGGAATCATAATAGCCACGTCTCCTAAAGCAGAAAAGCGAAGTATTAAAAGATGCTCTGCTTCTTTCAATTTATTTTTTTTTTGCTTTATATAAAATAGGGTTTAATTCCTCATCATTATACATTTTCATCTGCTTATAAACCTTCATATATTTATCACCATTTGATATATCCTCTAAAAGCTGATCTATTGCAAGACATAAATCTTTTTTTTGTTCCAATAAAATTGCAAGCTTAGTCTCACATTGATTCTTAAGAACATAAGAAGAATTTTCTCTAAGTGTTTCTTCTTTCATGTGATATATTTTTAACTCTAATATCGACAGCCTGTCAATAGCCCAGGCAGGACTTTCGGTATTTATTTTGGCACTTTTCTTTATATTTACATTTTTGAAATAATTTAAAAAATATTCATCAATAGTTTCAACTGTATCAGTCCTATCTTGATTTGAGTTATCAATCCTTCTCTTTAAATTAAGAGCATCTGCTTTGTTTATTTGAGGGTCTCTTATCAAATCTTCAAAATGCCATTGAACAGAATCAATCCAACATTTTCTTGACAAAATATAATCAATTGTCTTAGGATTATAAGGATTTTCAAAAATATGATTTATATCATCAAATTCGTGATAATGAATGATTGTTTTAACAAAAATTGATGATACTATTTTACTATTCATTTATACAAATATAGTCTTAAACTAGATGAGTATGTATAAATGACCAAATAATTAATTGAACAGTATTATATAAAACTGAGCTTTTACTATCTTTATAATTTTAATTAAATATTAATTTTATGTGGAAAAATTTATTTGAAGGTATTCAATTTATTTTTGAAGAACTTCTATTTATCCCTTTTGAGTTATTTAGACAAACTCAATTATGGAATTGGTGGATTGCCAATGGTATAAACTTTACTTTTGCAATTATTGGGTTTATTGCATTTCTATATTGGTTAAAACAATTGAAAAACTTTGATGATAAAGGAGAGGAAGATAAAGATCAATCTGCGCATTCTTTTTTATAAATCAAACCCTATATCCTTTCTGTAGTTTATATCTTTAAATTTAATTTTATTAATTTCTACATAAGATTTACTTATTGCTTCGTAATGATTATTGCCATATGAAGTGACTGCTATAACTCTACCCCCTGAGGTTATTACTTCTCCGTCAGAATCAATTTTGGTTCCAGCGTGGAAATAAATACTGTCACTTTTATCATTTAATCCGCTGATCCTATATCCCTTTTTATATTTTTCGGGATAACCTCCTGAAACAGCCATTACAGTAGCAACAGCTCGTTTGTCAATTTCTAACTCAAAATTGCTAAGCGAATTGTTTTTAATAGTCAAAAATAAATCGACCAAGTCAGTTTTTATTCTTGGAATAACTACTTCAGCCTCGGGATCTCCCATTCGCACATTATATTCAATAACATAAGGGTTTTCTCCAACTTTTATTAAGCCAATAAAAATAAATCCTTTATATTCCAATTTGCCCTCTAAAATTCCTTTCATTGAAGGTTTAATAATTCTATCATGAATCTTTCTTTCAAATTTTTTAGTAACAAAGGAAACTGGAGAAACTGCACCCATCCCGCCGGTGTTTAACCCCTTATCATTTTCTCCAATTTTTTTATAATCTTTAGCAAAAGGGAGAGTAACATAGTTTTTCCCATCAGTGAAAATGAAACAAGATAGTTCAGCTCCACTTAAGAATTCTTCAATTACAACCATTTTTGAGGCCTCTCCAAATTTTGAATTTAATAACATTTCTTTTAACTCCCTCTTAGCTTCATTTTTATCATTTACAATTAAAACTCCCTTTCCTGAAGCTAATCCGTCTGCTTTTAATACATATGGAGATGGATTATTTTCAATATAATCATATCCTTCTTCGATATTTTCTTTTGTAAAGGACCTATATTTAGCTGTAGGAATATTATTTTTTAACATAAACTTCTTTGCAAATTCTTTACTACCTTCAAGCTTTGCAGCTTCCTTTTTTGGACCAACAATTATAATATCAGATAATTCCTCAATAGAAATCAAATAGTCATGTAAACCCCCCACTAAAGGAGCCTCAGGGCCAATAATTATCATTCCAATTGAAAGTTGAATAAGAATCTCTTTAACCTTTTTAAAATCATAAATATCTAAATCAATATTTTGGCAAATTGCAGCAGTACCAGCATTACCGGGAGCAACAAATAATTTTGAACATTTTAAACTCTGTTTAATTTTCCAAGCTAAAACATTTTCTCTTCCCCCAGACCCTATAATTAATATTTTCATCAACTACTTTTATATATTTTACTAAAAACTAAAATTATTTAAAAAATTTTTTATTCTTATTTTTCTAATAAACCTTCCTTCCTTTTTTGAAACAATATATTTAGGTTTTTTAATATAGGAAATAATTACTCCGGAAAAAGTACTTAAAAAGAAAAATAGATTTTTTTTTATCAATAAGATTTTTAAAGAGGCTAATAAACTTATGAATAATCCGTATCTCATTTTATAAAAAGCTTCGCCTTGTAGTCTATATAAACTATTTGAATATAATGAAGCTGTTGGGCGAAGGTGAATAACTTTAAGTTCTTTTACAGTAATCGTTTTAAATCCATAATAATCAGCTAAAATTTCGTCTACAGTGTCCCATCCCATTGAAGGCCTTAACCCTTTTATTTTTTCATAACAAATTTTAGAATATGCCTTTATTGCTCCCCTTACATGACTTTTATCCATTGGGTGGTCAATAACTAATTCACTATTATTATTTTTCTTATACAAAAACCCTCCTGCAATTCCAACATCACTTTTTTTAAATATTTTAGATAAAACTTGAAAATAATTTTTTGGTAATACAATATCTGAATCCAGTTTAACAATAACATCATATTTATGTTTTATTTTTTCTAGTCCAAATAAAAAAGCATTAACAACTTTCTCTCCAGGTTTATGGATGTCGCTTGAATAAAGTTTATACGATTTTATTAATTCATTGTCTTTAACTAACTTTTTGATTATTAAATTGGTTCCATCAGTAGAATTATCATCTATAATTATTATCTCTAAAGGTTTAATTGTTTGCAATAAAAGACTCTTAATCATTTTTTGAATAAATTCTTTTTCATTATGAACCGGTATAATTACGCTATAAAGCATTAAATTGAAAATTTAATAAGTTTATTAGCAAGTTCCCTATCATTAGATAATCTTGGGACCTTATTTTGGCCTCCTAATTTGCCTATAGAATTCATATATTGCTGAAATCCCTTCTTCTTGATTTTTGTAATTTTAAGTGTTCTCAATATCTTACCTTCAATTAAATCCTTATAATAAGAATTTTGAGCTTGAATTTGAAAATCCAGTTTTTTTGAAAATTCTTCAATATCTTTTGGATGATTTCTAAATTCAATCATCCACTCGTGATATGGCAGCCCTTTTGAAGGAGATACTTGGGGGGCAACTGAAAATTCAACGATTTCAACTAACGTGTTTTTTAGAACATTTTTTACAGCTCTTTCCACTTCAATTCCAATTACATGCTCTCCAAATGCAGATATAAAATGTTTTAATCTACCAGTTACCAAAATTCTAAATGGGTAAAGAGAGGTGAATTTAACAGTATCGCCAACATTATATGACCATAGCCCGGCATTTGAAGAGATTATCATTACATAAACTACACCTAGTTCAACTTGTTCTAAAGATAATCTTTTCTTATCATCGTTAAAAAATTTTGAAGCATCAACGAATTCATAAAAAATACCGTTATTTAATAGAAGTAACAAGTCTTTTTTGTTGTATTTGTCTTGATATGCAAAAAAGCCCTCAGAAGCAGGGAAAAGTTCAATTGTATCAATTTTTTTTCCTATTAATTTATTAAATACATTTTTATATGGCTCAAAATTGACTCCCCCATAAATAAATAATGAAAAATGTTTAAAAACTTCTCCTATATTTTCTCCTTTCTTTTGAAGAATTTTTTCAAAATACATTTGAACCCAAGGGGGGATCCCACCAATTAGTGTCATTTTTTCATTGATTGTCTCTTCTACTATCAAATCTACTTTCTTGTCCCAATCTTTTATACAATTTGTCTCCCAAGAAGGCAGCCTATTCTTCTGAAGATAACTTGGAACATAATGAGCGACTATCCCCGAAAGACGGCCAACAGAAATATTATTTATTTTTTCCAAAACTGGGCTGCCCTGTAAAAAGATTTGTTTACCATTTATAAAGCTTGTATTACCAGAATAATAAATGTAATTAAGTATTGCATCCCTTGCTGATTTAATTTGAGTAGGCATAGATTCTTTTGAAATGGGGATATACTTTGTTCCTGATGTAGTCCCACTTGTCTTCGAAAAATATAAAGGTTTTCCAGGCCATAAAACATTTTTTTCTCCTGCTATTATAATGTCAATATAAGGTTTAATTTCTTCGTAATCCCTTATTGGGACATTATCTATATAGTCTTGATATGAAAGAATTTTGTTAAACCCATGGTCAATTCCAAATTTTGTTTTACAAGCTTTTTTTATTAATTTTCTAAAGGTCCTTTTTTGAGATTCAATAGGATTATAAATCCATCTTTTGTTTTTTAAAAAAATATATGTTGCGAATAATTTCGCAAAAAACCTTCTCATTTTTAATCAATTTTAAAATCGATAAAATTTAATGGATCCAGAGGATATCCTTCGCTCCATAATTCAAAATGTAAGTGCCACCCTGTTGAATATTCTCCTGTATTTCCTGCTGTAGCAATAACTTCACCAGTTTTAACATTATCCCCTTGAGTCTTGCTTATCGAAGAGTTATGTTTATAAACTGAAATTAAATTATAAGGGTGTTCAATAATAAGTACGTATCCGGTTTCAGCAGACCACTCTGAAAAAATAACAGTCCCTTCATTAACAGATTTTATAGGATCATTTTTGGATAAAACAATATCTATCCCATAATGCTTTTCTTCAAAATTATAGTTTTGAGAAATCTCTCCAATTGCAGGAGGAAATAGAACAAAATTTACTCTTGCTTCGCCGTCACCTTTAGTATTGTACTTGTCCTCTTGATAAACCTCATTACGTAAAAGAGAATCATTTAAGTTTTTTTTTACACTAATTGACTCTCTATCTATCTTAGTATTTCTATTTTTTTCTAAATTTATATCACTTTCTACTTCTCCAGAAAGAGCCTTTTGTAAATATTGAAATCTTAAACCTGACTCTTGCATTGCAATAGCAATAGAATCTAATCTAAAAGAATTTTTTACGGCATTTAACCTTAACTCAGTAGATGGGTAGCCAGGGATATATTCTCTCAAAGAAGTATAAGAAATAAGGAAAAAAGTCCCAATTGTAAAAAATGTTAAAATTAAAGTTGATATAATTATTACGTTGAACCTAGAGAGTTTAAAAAAAAACTGTTCCTCAAATGTATCTTCATTAAGAATTACCAGCCTATACTTACTTAAAAGTTTTCTTTTAATTATTTGAGATGTTTTTTCTTTTTTTTTGGCCATTTGAAACAAAGATATATAATTGAATTTTTAAAAATTATGAGTTATCGCTAACAATTTATATTTGATTTAAATAATATTTTTATATTTTTACAAATATATATACTATTAATCATGTTTATAAACTTTATTGGTGCTATTGGTGCTCCGCAAGTAATTTTAGTTGTGATAGTTGTTTTATTATTGTTCGGAGGTAGAAAAATTCCTGAGCTGATGAAAGGACTTGGTAGTGGAATTAAAGAATTTAAAAAAGCGACTAAGGAAGAGAAGGAAGCTTCGGATATTGAAAAGAAAAAAGATAAGTAATTGTTTCAGTAAATCTTAAGTGTTCTTAAAATAGTTTTTAACTCGAACATATATTCCCTTTTTGATTTTGAAGGTGCAAAAACAAAACCTTCAATAACAATTATTCTGCTATTTTTAAAATCCTCGATAAGATAGTTAATAAAAGGACCCCCCATGTAATCGTTTTTTACTTCCCATATACCTTTAGTTGAAAAAACATTAAATTTTGAAAATGATGTTTTATAAAAGAAAGGAATATAACTCCTATCTGTAGACATATGTGTTTTTGGTAATCTTCCAGGTATATATATCCTTCCAATTGAATCTCTAATGTTAATTATTTTTCCAAGATTAATTTTATTAAAACTCTCATTAGGTAAACTATAACTAATTATATTCATAGTCCCCTTTGAAATTTTTTTCTCAAGCCAAATAAAATTAATTGTATCTTTAACAGTCTTGTAAGCTGAAGGATAATTAAGCTCTAAATTGAATTTTTTAATTAAAGCTTTATCTTTAGATAATGATTTTAAAATTCTTGACTTTTTCTCTTTGATTTCATTATTATTAAATAATTTTATCATTGAATCACAATGACTATTAATTTTAAGCATTAAATTTTTTTCATTTGTGTCTGCAAAAAATGCAACTATTTGGGGTTTTGCATACTTGTCTTTTATGAATCTAGTCTTTGTTACTGAATCTTTACTTACCAATATAATGTTTCTACTGCTTTTAGTAAATCCAGAAAATGAATTTATGGGTAAATAATTTAGTGAAAAAATTGGTTCATCAATTGGAAGTCCCTCATAAGGTAAACTCAACTTATCTCTCAAAAATGCGCCTATTTCACCATTCCATACATCTTTGGAGGATACAACTGTTATGTGATTAATTTTCCCATTAGATCTTGGGACATACCTGTCTTTTTTGGCCTCTTGACAAGAAGTAATTAGAATAAAAACAATCAGATTTCTAAACATTATTTGAATAAGGCCTTAATTCCTGGTAATACTTTACCCTCTAAACTTTCTAACATAGCCCCACCGCCTGTTGATACATAGCTAACTTTATTTTCAAATCCAAATTTTTTGACTGCTGAAACAGAATCTCCTCCTCCTACCAAAGAAAAAGAGCCATTGCTAGTCGCAACGGAAACATATTCTCCAATCTTAATTGTTCCGCCAGCAAAATTAGGAAACTCAAATACTCCAAGAGGACCGTTCCATAAAATTGTTTTAGATGATAAAACTATTTTTTTAAAAAACTCAATCGATTTAGGACCACAGTCTAAACCCATCCACCCAGATGGAATCTTATTAATATCGAAAACTTTCTTTTTTGCATCATTTGAAAAAGAATCTGCGCCATATACATCAACTGGCAAGTATAATTTAACATTATTTTTTTTTGCGCTTGCGATTAGTTTTTTTGTATATTCCATGTAATCATTTTCACATAGAGATTCTCCAATTTCTCCTCCATTAGACTTGATAAAAGTGTATGCCATTCCACCACCAATTATTAAATGATCAATTTTTTTTAAAATATTTTCAATAATAGTGATCTTTGATGAGACTTTTGCACCTCCAATTATTGCAAGAACTGGCTTTTTAGTAGAATTAGTAACATTTCTAACTGCAGAAACTTCTTTTTCTAATAATTTTCCAGAACTTTTTTCTAAAAAATATTTTGCCATAATAGCTGTTGAAGCATGAGCTCTGTGAGCTGTCCCAAAGGCATCGTTGACATATACGGATCCATGACGTGATAGTTTTCTAGAAAATTTATCATCCCCTAAAGTCTCCTCAGGATAAAATCTTAAATTTTCCAATAGCAAAACCTGCCCAGGTTTTAAATTTGATGATATATTTTCTGCTTTATCACCAACACAATCGTTAAAAAAAATAATTTTTTTATCTAAAGCTTTTTCAACTTCTTTAACAATATGCTTTAATGAATATTTATGGTCTATCCCTTTTGGCCTTCCCAAATGTGACAATAGAACACAGCTTCCTCCTTGGGATAAAATATATTTAATTGTAGGCACAGCTGCCCTTATCCTAGTATTATCAGTGACTTTAAATTTATCATCTAAAGGGACATTAAAATCAACCCTTACTACAACTTTTTTATGATTAAAATTTATTTTTTCTAAAGTATTCATGTTTTTAAAAAATTTTATTTCAATTAAGTAAAATCTTTTTGATTAACAAAGTATAATTCTTTTATATTTATAAGATGGTTTTTAAAAATATTATTGGTCAAAAAGATACAATAAAACGTATAAATCTGCTTTTTGAAAAAAACCAAGTCCCTCATTCTCAAATATTTATAGACGAATTTAGTTCAGGAGGCCTTCCAATAGCTTTAGATTTCTCCTTGTTGCTCTTAAAAGATCAAAATAATACAAATTTAAATGAAAAAAGTGAAATTAAAAGGACTCTTTATGAACACCCTGACCTTAATTTTGTTTTCCCTTTACCTGACTCTAAGAGTAAGATATCTCAATACCTTAATTTCTGGTTTGAATTTTTATCTACTAAAAAATATCATCCTGTTGAGGATTGGCTAAGTCACATAGATAGTGGAAACAAACAAGGAAATATAAGTGTGGAAGTAATTAAACAGTTAAATGAATCTCTTCGTCTTAAATCCTACAGTGGAGGCAAGAAGATTTGTATTATTTGGGGTGCTGAAAAATTAAGTGAATTGGCCTCAAATAAATTACTCAAATTAATTGAAGAGCCCCCTTCACTTACTTACTTTCTTATAATTTCAAATGATGAAAAGAAAATACTTCAAACATTAAAATCAAGATGTCAAATAATTAGAATTCCTCCTATTAAAAATGAGGAGATAAAGGGCTTTTACAATAAAATTGGAATTGAAAACGACAAACAAGAATTTTTAATAAATGCAAGTATGGGCAGTACAAGTAAAGCCATTAAACTATCAAAAAATGAAAAAAATACTCTTAAATTAGAAGAAATGGTAATAAAATGTTTAAGGCTCTCTTTTTCAGCAAGTAAATCAAATGAAGCATTTGTTAATTTAATGATTTGGGCTGATGATATTGGTTCATGGAATAGGACACTTCAACTTTCTTTTTTACAATATGCTTCAAGTTTTATTAGAGAAGCCATGTTAATTTCTTATGGATCAGAAAAAATAACCACCTTCTATTCTTTATTAAATTTTAATATTAAAAAATTCGCTCCTTTTATTCATTCCAAAAATATTGAAGAAATTTTTAATTTAATCGATAATTCTTATTCATTGATTGAAAGGAATGCCAATGGGAAAATACTATTTACTGATTTTTCATTAAAAATGGTGAAATTTTTAAATACTAAAGAAATTAATTAGTTTTTTTAAAAAAGTATACTTTTGATGAATATTCTCCAGTTTTTAAAGCGAAAATATTTGAGATAATACCCCAAAAAACTCCTTTGATCAAAGGGAATTTATTCTTTTTATATTTTTCAGATAAATAAGACACATAAATAGCATCCCAAAAAAGAGGTCTTTTTTTTATAAATTCAAAATTTTTAACTTTCAAAAAATCAATAAGCCCTTCTTCAGTAAAGTGCCAAACGTGCCTTGGGACATCGTATCCTGCCCAAAAAGAATTATACTTTTTTGCGTCATAAGACCTGAGATTTGGAAGAGCAATCACCATAAACCCATTACTTTTTATTTTTTTTCTTAAACCATCAATAGTTTTATTTATGTCATATACATGCTCTAAAGAATGCCATAAAAAAATCATGTTAAAAGTTATTTTATATGCGTCTAATATTTTTTGAACCTTCAAACCTTTTTTAATTGCAATTCTTCTTGCATAATCGTTTGGCTCTAACCCATAAGAGTCATATTTTACACTTAATTTCTTTAAAAAAGAACCTGTCCCTGATCCAAAGTCTAAAATTTTATCATTACCAGATATTAAGCCACCTATCATTTTTAATTTAAATTTAGTCATTATGGTTCTTACAGCTAAATAAAGCCATGAAACAACTCCAATTGATTTTGGATTATGAGAAACATATCTTTTTGAATCGTAATACGTCTTTAATTTATTTTCTTTTGGCCTTGGATGAGTTTTAGCTATTTTTTTATATTCACTCCAAACAACCTCAAAATTTTCATTAGAAATTAAATGATCTTTTGCTTTACAGATTCTATTTTTCATATTCTATTGTGTTCCACGTGGAACTCTTATCTTCCTAGACTAACAAGTATAACACTTATGTCACTTGGCTTAATGCCGCTAATCCGTGAAGCTTGTGAAATCGAATTTGGCTTTATTTTATTGAGTTTCTCTTTGGCTTCTGTGGATAGGGACGAAAGTTTGTCATAATTAAAAGAGCTAGGTATTTTCAAGCTCTCAAGCTTTTTTAATTTTTTTGCATTATTTATTTCCTTTTTTATGTACCCGGAATATTTTATTGATACTTCTGCTTGCTCAATGGAATCATCACAGAAATTATTTTTTTCTATAAAAAATTTAACTTTTTTTATTGAACTTATCTCTTTAAACAAAATATTTGGCCTCGAATAAATCTTAAATAATTTTTCAGAGTGCTTTATAGGGGGAGTGCTTTTTTTTATCAAAATTTCATTAACCTCAATTGGTTTGACGCTCGTTTCTTTGTAGAAACTAATTAATTTTTTTGTTTGCCTTGCCTTTTTGTTAACTGAAACCATTCTATAATTAGTTGCTAAACCAATTTGATGTCCTAAAGGAGTTAAACGAAGATCGGCATTATCTTGTCTTAAAAGGGTTCTATATTCAGCCCTAGATGTAAACATCCTATAAGGCTCATCTGTTCCTTTAGTAATTAAATCGTCAATTAAAACTCCAATATACGCATCTGCCCTACCAAGAATTAAGGGATCTTTATTTTTAATGAGTTGGCTTGCATTAATTCCCGCAATTAATCCTTGAGCTGCTGCTTCTTCATACCCTGTTGTTCCATTAATTTGGCCAGCAAAAAAGAGACCATTAACTATTTTTGTTTCAAGAGATAATTTTAATTGAGTGGGATGAAAAAAATCGTACTCAACTGCATAGCCAGGTCTGAAAAATTTTACTTTTTCAAACCCCTTTACTTTAGAAAGAGCTGAAAATTGGATTTCTTCTGGAAGAGAGGTAGAAAAACCATTAACATAACATTCAATTGTATTCCATCCTTCAGGCTCAACGAAAATTTGATGTCTATTTTTTCCCGAAAACCTATTAATTTTGTCCTCAATTGAAGGACAATACCTAGGACCTAAACTCTTAATAGAACCGTTAAACATAGGGGATTTATCAAATCCTCCCTTAAGTGTTTCATGAACTTCTTTATTGGTATAAGTCATGAAACAACTTTTTTGCGCAGTTAGCGGTTTAGTTTCATCTGAAAAACTAAACTTTCCAGGTGACTTATCGCCAGGCTGTTCTATCATTTTAGCAAAATCTAATGACCTAGAATCCACCCTTGGAGGTGTTCCTGTTTTCATTCTTCCGCTTGTAAATCCTAATTCCCTCAAAACCTCAGTTATTCCCTTAACTGATGGGTCACCAGCCCTCCCACCACCAAAATTTTTTTCGCCGATATGAATTAATCCATTTAAAAAAGTACCATTAGTCAATATAACAGCTTTAGAGTATACTTTAACTCCTAGACTTGTAATAACACCGCAAGCTGAACCTCTTTCAAAGATTATACTTGAAACAATTTCTTGATAAAAATCAATATTAGGAGTTTTCTCAAGCATCTCTCTCCAATATTGAGAAAAAAGCATTCTATCAGACTGTACCCTTGGACTCCACATTGCAGGGCCTTTTGACTTATTTAACATCTTAAATTGAATAGAACTTTTATCAGACACCATACCGCTGTAACCTCCTAAGGCATCAATCTCTCTAATTATTTGCCCTTTAGCAATACCACCCATTGCCGGATTACATGACATTTGTCCAATAGTTTGCAAATTCATTGTAATCAAAAGGGTTTTAGATCCAGTATTTGCTGCGGCGGCTGCAGCTTCAGCCCCAGCATGGCCACCACCAACAACGATAACATCATATTTTGAATTGAACATTTAAAAAGGTTTCACGTGGAACAATTTAATAAAATGATCTTCTTCTTTAGACATTTCCTTTTTTTTAATTTCATCATTGTCTTTATATCCTAATAAATGCAACAACCCATGAGAAATAAGCCTAAGAAGCTCATTTTCAATGGTTTGAGAAAAATTTTTTGAGTTTTCAAGTAACATAAATTCAGAAATAAATATCTCTCCCTCAATGATGTTGTCTAAAGAATAATTAAAAGTTATTACGTCAGTGTGTGACTCATGATTCAAGAAGTCTTTGTTAATTTTTAACATTTTACCTTTATCAATTATGTTAATAAAAATTTTTCCTAAAGTAAATCCTTTCTTATTTAAACAAGACTTAATCCACTCTTTTAAGGAGCTGACGGGAAAAATAAGATCCATTTTGCTTTCAATAACTATCATACTCTTTTGCAAAGATAATAGAAATAGGTCGTGTAGAACAACAAAGAAATGATAGTATATTTGTAAAAGAATAAAAGAACTATGGAAAGATTGCGTTTTGCTCCTAGCCCTACAGGCCCTTTGCATATTGGAGGATTAAGAACAGCTCTATTTAATTATTTATATGCAAAACAAAATAATGGTAAATTCATTTTAAGAATTGAAGACACTGACAAAAAAAGAAAAGTTAATGGTAGTGAAAAACATATAATTGATAGCCTAAAGTGGGCTGAAATTAATTTCGATGAGGGTCCATTAATTAATGGGCCTTTTGGCCCATACAGACAAAGTGAAAGGGCTTCAATATATTCAAAATATGTTAAAATCCTTTTAGTGCAAAACAAAGCTTATTATGCGTTTGATTTAAATGAAGATTTAGAAGATGCTAGAAAGAAAAAAGAAAAAGAAGGTAGCCGTTTTGTTTATGGAATGAATTCTAGAAAAAACTTTAAAAACTCACTAACTCTAAGTCTAGAAAAAACAACAGAACTTATAAAAAAGAATGTCCCCTACGTTATTAGATTAAAAATAAATCAGAAGTCAGATATATTATGTAAAGATATATTAAGAGGCGAAGTGAAATTTAATTATGAAGAATTAGAGGACAAGATATTAATAAAGTCTGATGGCTCTCCAACATACCACTTTGCAAATGTTGTCGATGATTACTTAATGAAAATAACCACAGTAATTCGAGGAGAAGAATGGTTATCATCTTTTCCAATTCATCTTACCTTATATAAGTACTTTAATTGGGTGCCTCCAAAATTTATTCATCTTCCATTAATTCTAAATCCCTCGGGAAAGGGCAAATTAAGTAAAAGAGATGGAATAAGAAATGGTTATCCCGTCTATCCTATTGGATGGATTGAAAATGAAATATTAATTCCTGGTTTCAAGGAAAAAGGATTTACAGGTGATTCGCTTTTAAACTATATTGCGCAACTAGGGTGGAGTTTTTTTGAATCTAACGAAATGTGCAAACTTACCAAATTGATAAAGATTTTTAATGTTGAAAACCTTCAAAAAGGAGGAGCCAGATTCGACTACATTAAAGCACTCTGGATTAATTCTAAACACATTCAAAACACTGAGAATAAAACTCTTCTTAATCACACCTCAGATGAATTTAAAATGAAAATTAAAAAATATGACCAAAAAACTATATATTCAATACTTGAATTAGTAAAGAATAGGATTGAAGTTATCCCTGATATAGAAAAAAAAATTAATTTAATTATCGATTCTCCAATTGGATTTAATGAAAGAGATTTAAAAAAAGTAATAAATAAAAACTCAGTCCCACTTTTAAAAAGTTTATCGACTATTTTTTCAGATGAAAAAAATATGATTTCAAAAGATTTTTTAATAACTTATTGTAATGAGAATAAAATAAAATTTGGTGATATTATGCAGTTATTAAGAATTTCCATTATTGGTGAGCTTTCAGGGCCAGATATAATAGAAGTTATTAAAATTATTGGATTAAAACGTACAATTGAGAGAATAGACTTTTTAAATAATACCATCTCTAACTTTAAAATTTAAATTATGAGCTATACCCTACTTTTCTTTTTGTTTTCTGTTTTTTTGGCGTTAATTTTTTCAGGGCTTTTTATTGTAAAACAACAAACCTCTGTTGTTTTAGAAAGATTCGGGAAGTACCTTGTGACAAGAAAACCCGGGCTTCACATAAAAATACCATTTGTTGATAAAATTGCAGGAAAAATAAGCTTAAAAATATTACAACTTGATGTAAGTGTTGAGACTAAAACTAAAGATGATGTGTTTGTAAAGCTTAAAGTTTCTGTACAATATAAAGCCGTGCCTGACCGCGTTTATGATGCTTTTTATAAGTTAGAATTCCCTCAAGACCAAATTACTTCATATGTCTTTGATGTAATTAGGGCCGAGGTTCCTAAAATGAGACTTGATGATGTTTTTGAAAAGAAAAATGATATAGCTAATGCTGTTAAAGGTGAATTAAATGAGGCAATGACTAATTATGGCTATGACATTATTAAAGCGTTAGTTACTGATATTGAACCTGATGCCCAGGTAAAAGAAGCAATGAATAGAATAAATGCTGCAGAAAGAGAAAAAGTTGCGGCTCAATATGAAGGAGATGCTGCAAGAATATTAATTGTAGAAAAAGCTAAAGCTGAAGCTGAAAGTAAAAGATTGCAAGGACAAGGAATTGCTGATCAAAGAAGAGAAATTGCAAGAGGATTAGAGGAGTCAGTTGATGTCTTAAATAATGTTGGAATAAATTCTCAAGAAGCCTCTGCATTAATTGTTGTAACTCAACATTACGACACTTTACAATCTATTGGAGAGGAGACGGGTAGCAACTTAATTCTTCTTCCGAATTCACCCCAAGCAGGTAGTGAAATGTTAAACAATATGGTTGCGTCTTTTACTGCAAGTAATCAAATTGGAGAGGCTATGAAAGCTCAAAATTTGAAGGATAACAAAAAAACGGATACCAAAAAATCTTCTTAATTTTTTTTAGACCAATTATCCCTGAGCTCTACTGTTCTATTAAAAATTAAATTCCCTTTTTTACTTTCATCATCTACAACAAAATACCCTTTTCTCTGAAACTGGAAAATTTGACCAGCCTTGGAATTCTGAAGACTTATTTCTGCTTTAACTTTAATTTTCTTTAATGAATTTTCATTAAATGATTCTATAAAGCTTTTTCCTTCTGTTTTCTCAGGGAATTCATTTTTAAATAATCTGTCGTATAGATTAACTTCTGCATCTAGTGAATTTGTTTTAGAGACCCAATGAATTGTACCTTTAACTTTTCTTTCACTTTCGCTTGTTCCACTTCCACTTTTACTTTTAGGATCATATTCGCATAATATCTCCTTTATATTACCATTATTATCCTTATTACAAGAAATTGCTTTAATTATATAAGCGCTTTTTAATCTAACTTCTTTTCCTATTGTTAGTCTAAAGTATTTTCTGTTAGCTATTTCCATAAAATCTTCTCTTTCAATATATATTTCCCTTGAGAAAGAAACTTCCCTGGCGCCTTTGTTTAAATCCTCTGGATTATTAACTATTTGTACTTTCTCTTTTTTATTCTTAGGGTAATTTGTGATGATCAATTTAATAGGATCTAAAACAACCATAACTCTATTAGCAACTTTATTTAAATTTTCTCTAATGCAATATTCAAGAAGTGAAACGTCAATTAAATTTTCTCTTTTTGAAATTCCAGCAGTTTTTATAAATTTTTTTAGAGCCTCAGGAGTATAGCCTCTTCTTCGTAATCCAGAAATTGTAGGCATTCTTGGATCATCCCAACCTTTCACATAACCATTATCAACCAATTCAGCTAGTTTCCTTTTACTCATAATTGTAAAAGAAAGATTAAGTCTCGCAAATTCCCTTTGCTTAGGATATTTTTTTGGTTGACCATCTAATTTATTTAAAAACCATTCGTAAAGATCACGATGGGGCTCAAACTCAAGCGAACATAAAGAGTGTGAAATTTTTTCAATATAATCAGATTGTCCGTGTGTCCAATCATACATTGGAAATAAACACCATTTATTTTTAAGTCTGTGATGATTTTTAAAAATAACTCTGTACATAATTGGGTCTCTCATTAATAAGTTCGAAGAAGACATATCTATTTTTGCTCTCAATACATGTTCTCCTTCCTTGTAAAGTCCTTTTTTCATTTCTTCGAATATCTTAATATTTTCTTTTACACTTCTATTTCTATAAGGACTATTTACTCCTGGTTTATTTAAAGTCCCTTTTTGAGAAGCAATAGTTTCTGAATCCTGTGAATCTATATAGGCTAATTTATTTTCAATTAAGATCAAAGCCCAATTATATAAAATTTCAAAATAATCTGATGCATAACATTCATTATCCCAATTATATCCAAGCCATTTAATATCACGTTTAATTGCATTAACATATTCTAAACTTTCTTTTGAAGGATTTGTGTCATCAAACCTCAGATTAACTGGTGCAGAATATTTTTTTCCTAATGAAAAGTTTAAATCTAATGCTTTAAGATGACCAATATGAAGAAACCCATTTGGTTCAGGAGGAAAGCGAAATTTTAAATCTTTTTTATCAAATCCTTTTTTTAAATCTTCTAATATGATTAAGTCAATAAAATTTTCAAATGTTTTTTTTTTATCCATTAAAAAAATTTAAACAAATATATTGAAAAACAGATCAATCAATAATTATTCTTATTATAATTATATATTTATACAAAAATTATAAATGGGTAAAATAAAATTAAAAGACATCAAGATTTATGCTTACCATGGTTGTTTAAAAGAGGAAAGTTTAATTGGGGGGGAGTATTTAGTTAATCTAAGTGTTTCTTCTAATTTAAAAATATCATCAATTTCTGACGAGTTAAAAGATACGGTAGATTATGTGTCCCTTCTTGATATTATTAAAAAAGAAATGTTTTCCCCTTCAAAACTATTAGAAAATGTGGTTAAAAGGATAATTGATAGAATATTTAAACTTTACCCTAAAATCAATAAAGTCTCAATAGAAGTCAGTAAATTAAATCCTCCAATTAATGGAAATGTTTTTAGTGTTTCAGTAAAGAATAAAGTTAAAAGGAACGACGTGCACACTAACTAAATTTGTTTATTTTTACATTGATTTTGGCATCGTGGCCGAGTGGCTAGGCAGAGCTCTGCAAAAGCTTGTACAGCGGTTCGAATCCGCTCGATGCCTCATTATTTTTTTTAATATATAATTAAAAGTTAAAAAACTTTTAATTATATATTAAAATGATATCATTTCTAAATCAATTTGCCTTTTATTTATGTCAACTTTTTTAATAATTACTTCTACTAAATCACCTAGTTGTAATATTTTTTTAGTTCTTCTTCCAAGTAAATTATGTTTTTTTTTATTATATATATAAAAGTCATCTTTGAGTTCTTTTATCCTAATTAAACCCTCAGCTTTACTATCATATAATTCTATATAGATTGCCCTTTCTGTCAAACCTGAAATTACTCCTTCGTGTGTTGACCCCTCCTTATTTTCTAAGTATTTAATTTGCATCAACTTAATTGATTCCCTTTCAATCTTCACAGCTTCCTTTTCTTTATTTGATATATGAATACATATAATATTTAGATTTTTTAAATAATCCTCCTTATTATTTAAGATTTTATTATACAAAATACGATGAACTAAAACGTCTGAATACCTTCGAATAGGTGAAGTGAAGTGAACATAGTTGTCAAATCCCAAACCATAATGTCCTATGTTATTTGTGTTATATTCTGCCTTACTCATTGCCCTTAAAGCAAGATTGTTTATTAAATTCTCTTCATTTTTACCTTTAATAAAAAACAATAATTCGTTTATAGATTTTGATATTTTATTTTCTTCAATTTTTAAATCAAAGCCAACTGCTTTAGCTATTTTTTTTAAATTTTTTATTTTATCTATATCAGGTTTATCGTGAACTCTATAAACATTTTTAGTTTTTTTTGATAAACAAAATTCTGCTACTTTTCTATTTGCTAACAACATAAATTCTTCAACTAATTTATTTGCTTCCTTTTGCTTTTTTAATATAATTTTTTGAGGATTTTTTGATTTATCAAGTATAAATCCAACTTCTTTTTTATCAAAAAAAATAGCTCCTTTTTCTAATCTTTTTTCTCTATATTTTTTTGCTATTTTATTTAAAAAAATAATATAATTAAATATTTTATCATGTAAAATTATTTTTTTATTTGTCAATGATACTTCCTTTTCTATTACTGGCGAATTATTATCTATTACACTTTGAATTTCCTCATAAGTGAATCTATAATTAGAATTAATAACAGTTTTACCAAACCATTCATTTAATATTTTTCCTTTTTCATTTAATTCAAATATTGCAGAAAATGTCAATTTATCTTCCTTTGGTCTTAAAGAACATACTTGATTAGATAATTTTTCTGGCAACATTGGTACAACTCTATCTACTAGATAAATAGAATTACCCCTTTTTAAAGCTTCCTTATCTATCTCAGAATCAAACTTTATATAATGGGATACATCAGCAATATGAATTCCTATCTCATAATTATTATTATCTTTTTTTTTAATTGATAATGCATCATCAAAATCCTTTGCCGTATTTGGATCTATTGTTAGCGTTAATGTATCCCTAAGATCTCTTCTATTACTAATTTCTTTTTTATCAATTTTAATATTGATTTTTTTTGTTTCATTTAAAATTTTTTCTTTAAAAAAATTATCGATTTTAAAATCATTTAAAAGTGATTTTATTTCTGTTTCTATTTCCCCTTTTTTTCCTAAATTTTTAATTATTCTACCAAATGGATTTTTAATATCTTTTGGCCACTCTTTTAGTTTCACTAAAACTTTATCTCCATCTTTGACATCTAAAAGAATATCTTTATCAGAAATGAAAAAATCTGTGTACATTTTTTTGCTTTGAGTTAATACAAAACCACTATTTTTATATTTTTTAAATTCACCAATAAATTCTTTTTTATTTCTTTTTAAAATTTCAATAATTTCTCCTTCTTTTTTTTTTCTATTATCAAAAATGTTAATCTTTACAAGATCTCCATCAAATGCTTTATTTAAAAAAAATTTATTTATCATTACATCATCTTCTAAATCATCTGTAATAACAAAACCCCTGCCTGAAGATATTATTTGCAGTGTTCCAATAAATGTATTTTTTTTATTCAAAAAATATTGAAATTTACCTTTATCAATTGCTTTAATAATATTTTTTTTAATTAATTTTTGAATTATTTCAATGATTCTTTTCCGTCTTTTTTTATCGTATATACCTAAAGCAGAGGATATTTGAATATGATTATATTTCCTATTTTTATTTTGTTTTAAAATACTTAATATTTTATTTTTTAATTCTTTCATTTTCAAGTATAAAACTACGTATTAAATATTTTAAATCTTTTTAAACCGTTATTATAATTATTCATATTTTTTATTAGTTATGAATTAAAAAAATAATATATATATATGTTTGTTAATAGTTACATTAACTTTTGTAAAGGAAAATTGGTTATTAAAAAAACATGAATTTTTAAAAAGATTTAAAAAAATATTATTTTATTATAATATTGAATTACAATTAATTAATTTAGTTTTAAACAAATGTTTATAATTGTAAATGTTGAAAAGTAAAACACAAGAAAGTAAAATAATTGTAAATAAGTTGTGAATATTTTTATGAAATATTTTTAATAATATCAAATAATTTTTTTTGGTTTATGTAGTTAATTTTTTAAATAATAATTTAATAAAAGAAAATATTAAAAAAAATAATTAGTTTTCAACACAGTAATAAAAATAAATTTAGACAAATGGTTATATCTATTGGTAATGATCATGCCGGAGTTATTTACAAAAAAAAAATAATAAAATTTCTTAAAAATAAAGGAATAAAATTAGTAAATCATGGAACTGATGATGAAAAAAGCGTCGATTATCCTGATTTTATTCATCCAGTTGCGAAAGATGTATCATCTAATAAAAGCGATTTCGGAATAATAATTTGTGGGTCAGGAAACGGGGCGGCAATGACAGCTAATAAACATCAAAAAGTTAGAGCTGCCCTTTGCTGGAATATTGAAATAGTCAAATTAGCGCGAATGCATAATGACGCAAATGTTATCAGTATTCCTTCCCGTTTTATAAGTTTAGATGATGCCATTGAAAGTGTTGACGTCTTTATAAAAACCCAATTCGAAAAAGGTAGACATTTAAATAGAATAAATAAGATAATGTGCAAATAAATTGGAGGGTTTTAGATTTTGAAGAAATTAATAATTTCCATTTATATCAATTACTAAAGTTGCGCTCAAAAGTATTTGTTGTAGAACAAAATTGTATTTATCAGGATTTAGACGATAAAGATCAAAGAGCTAAACATATTATTGGAATATTAGATAATCAAATAATTGCATGCTCAAGGATATTATTTGAAGAAAATATTTATGTGATAGGGAGAATAATAGTTGAAAAAAAATATAGAAGAAAAAAGATAGGAGAAATAATTGTAAATAAATCCATACGATACATTTTAAATATTAGTAAAAAAAATAAAATAAAAATTTCGGCACAAGAGAGATTAAAAGAATTTTATAGTAAACTTGGATTTATAAGAAAAGGAAAGAATTATATGGAGGATGGAATATTACACCAAGCAATGTATTATGAAGAATTAAACAACTCTGTTAATGATGAGAAAAATTGAGGCTTGTATTTCTTTATATGACTTCATGGAATCGCCTATGAAAATAAAAATTGACCTGTTAAAAGGAGATAAAATAGGGGAATTAATTTTATAAAAACTTCTTATACTTTCTCTCATAAGTCTTTTTAATTTATTTCGATCAACAGCCTTTTTGAAATTTTTTTTTGGGACACTTACAGAATAATAAAAATAATTGTCAGGAGTTTTTTTAGAATATAGCAATTTTATAATAGAAGAGGAAGAAACTAAACCTTCTTTAAAAAGGTGATCAATTTCATGCTTATTTTTTAATATTTTAATTAAAGGTTTATGGGTCATTATTGTTTAAATAATAATTATTTGATTTATCAATGTCTGCCATTAAATTACTGGGATCAATAGTTATCTTTTCAACAGAGAAAAGAGTAGAATTAATAATTAATTTATAATTAGGATTAGACCATGTCCAATCTTTGTGTAAAATCCATTCTATGTCAGGGCTTGGGTTTTTTTCGCCCCTCATGATTCCAATAGGGATGTAGTGAATTTGTTTTTTACCATTTTTATAAGAAATTAAAATTTCTAGGGGCATAGGCATCATCCCAATTCTTTCAAGATCTATAATTGTTTGATTTTTTAATTCTGAAACTCTAGATATTTTGTAATCAATAGTATTTGTTGTTTGAGTCCAATCAGTTAAATACCAATTTAATAATATACCAGAAACTCTCTCGGCAATTCGTATAAAATCTCTTGGTGTGGGATGTTTAAATTTGAATTCTTGGAAATAAATTTTTAAACTTTTATCTAAATTTTCTTTTCCAATAATATATCCTAATTGTGATAAAAAAACGGCACCTTTGTTATATGCAGAACTTTCATAAGCATAATTGTAAGTGTAGCGATTAGCATTAGTTTGTTGAGGTTGTTCAACGCCAGATAGTGCTAAATTATAATAACCTAAATAAGCATTTCTTAGAGGAAATATTTTATTTTCTTTTAAAACTTTATCAGTAGCAATTGTAGAAACATATGTGGTGAACCCTTCATCCATCCATTCATGCTTCATTTCGTTCGTTGCTAATATATTCTGAAACCAAGAATGGGCTAGTTCATGCGCAGTTACTCCAACCAAAGATCCAAATTTCCTTTCGCCTGTAATAAGAGTTAACATTGCATATTCCATTCCACCATCTCCCCCTTGAACAACAGAATATTGTTTGTAAGGATAATCACCTATAGTAGAATTAAAATAATTCATTAATTCAGCTGTTAAAGGTTGTAATTTTTTCCAGTTATCAATTATTGAAGGATTATTTTTATAGAAAAAATGCAAATCAACATTATTTGGGCCAGGATAAATATCATGAATATAATTTTTGTCTGCAGCCCAAGTGAAATCATGAACATTTGGAGCAATAAAATGCCAAGTTAATTTACCTTTCTTTGATTTACTCCTTTTAATTTCTTTATATCCTTTTCCAATATCTTCTGGATTCTGGAGATAACCGCTTGCTGCTACTGTAAAGCTTTTGTCTAATGTTATTTTTACATCGAAATTTCCCCAAACACCGTGGAATTCTCGACCTAAATAGGGGCTAGCATTCCAACCGTCAACATCATATTCAGCAAGTTTAGGGTACCACTGAGCCATAGAAAAAGCTACTCCTTCAGAAGAATTTTTACCAGCTCTTCTTATTAAATCGGGAACTTGTCCACTAAATTCTAAATCAAGGACAGTGCTTTCGCCTGGGAGAATTGGCTTAACAAGAGGGACTTCAAGTATTGTTTCAGAAAACAAAGGGTTTAAACTTACACCATTTTGTTTTAAATCTTTTACAGTAATTCTTCCGTAACTATTGGGTTTAATCGAATCAATAATAACATTAAATCTTCTATTTACATCTAAAGAACTTTTTTGTCTTTCAGCCATTTCACTCCCTGGGTTAAATGCATTAAAATATAAATGATAAAAAACTTTATTTAATACTTCAGGCGAGTTATTAGTATACAATATTTTTTGTTTACCCTTAAATTGAGCAGATGAAACGTCTAATTCAATTTCCATTTTATAATCTACTTTTTGCTGCCAATATTGAGAGAATAAAATATTAGGAAATATTAAAAAAGAAAGAAAACAAATAATTAATTTATTAAACATTATTTAAAAATAGGATTTAAGAGTGAAAGATTTTTTTAATCGGATACCTTTATCAGTTTTTTTTAACGAAACAAGCTCATTATTAGGATCATGCTCCATAAAAAGCAAATAATTATTTTTTTCAGCTAAAGAGAGGAAAGAAGCTTTTTCTTTTAAAGAGATTAGGGGTCTTGTGTCATAGCTCATTATATAGGGAATAGGTAAATGACCTACTGTAGGAATTAAGTCTCCAGCGAAAACAATAGTCTCATTCTTATATTTGATTATGGGAAGCATCTGTTTTTCAGTATGCCCATCTACAAATAAAATATCAAATTTTAAAGGTGAATTTTTAAAGAGAGATTCTTTAGGAGAATCTAAAAGTTGAAGCTTTCCGCTTTTTTCAATAGGTAAAATATTTTCATTTAGAAAGGAAGCCTTTTCTCGTTCATTAGGGTGTTTTGCCCAATCCCAATGGTCATGATTTGACCAATAATTTGCGTTTTTAAAGGCTAGTGAAAGTTTGCCGTTTAAATCTTTTTCTATTGCACCCCCACAGTGATCAAAATGTAAATGCGTTAAAAAAACATCTGTTATGTCATTTTTAGAAAATCCATAATTGGCAAGTGATTTTTCCAAAGAGAAATCACCCCACAAGGAGAAATGGCTGAAAAACTTTTCACTTTGTTTATTTCCTAAACCAGTATCAATTAGAATCAATTTATTTTCATCCTCTATTAAAAGAGATCTTGCCGACATTTCAATTCTGTTAGCTACATCAGGAGGGTTAGTCTTTTCCCAAAGCCCTTTTGGGACAACTCCAAACATTGCTCCTCCATCAAGTTTAAAATTTCCAGTTTCAATAGAGTATAAAGTCATTTAATAATTTTTATTCTGGTCAGATAATTGTCAGAAGTCATATATAGATATGATTCATCTGAGTTAAAGGCGCAATTAGACGAAGCAACTTCAGTTAATATTGTCCCTATATGTTTTTTATTATTGTTAAAAATAAGAATTCCTCCAGGGCCTGAAGCAAAAATATAGCCTTTCGAATGTACTTTTAGCCCATCAGGCAACCCCTTTTTTTCTTTACTAACCAAACTTGTTGCGTCAAAAAAAAGATTGGGTATTAAGGGAGGGGTTTTATTTAAATCAAAAATATACCATAAAGCTTTTTTGGGGTCGGAATTAGCAACATAAAGCTTAGAGTTGTCTTTTGAAAATGCCAATCCATTTGGCCTAGTCATGTTTTTGTATAGAAGAATGGTTTGGTTGTTGGAATATTTATAAACACCATTAAAGCTTAATTCCTTTAATGAATCATTGTCTTGATTTTTTAATCCGTACGGGGGGTCAGTAAAGAAAACATCATTATTTTCATTTACAACCAAATCATTTGGACTATTAAATCTCTTACCCTTATATCTGTCAGTTATTGTTTCAAATTTGGGTTCAGGCTTTTCAAAAGAGGAATTGAATCTTGCTATTCTTCGATCTCCAGGATGAGCCATTATAATGTCCCCATTTGTATTAAAAGTCATACCATTACTTCCCTTTTTTAGTGAAGACGGAGCATAACCAGTATATCCACTTGGATCAAGATAAAGTTTGACCCCAGAGCCTTCAGTCCAAAGATACATCTTGTTTTCTGGAGGGTCATTAAAAAGAAGCCCATTTAAATTCTCTACCCATATGGGCCCTTCAGACCAAGTATAGCCTGAACCTAAAATTTCAATTTTGGCATTTTTTGGGATTAAAGAATTTATTTCAGGGTCTAACCTTTCAACACTTCCAATGGTTGATTGCCCATAAACGGAGTAAAAATTAAAAACCATTAATAAAAATATATAAAGAGTTTTATTCATTTTTTTTATTTTTTAAAATTAAAACAAGTTCAGTTGCAAAACTTAAAAGTTTTTTTATTTCCTCAATGCTCAAAAGCCTGTCCTTCCTTTTAATTAATAAATATGATTTTTTTGATTCTATATAATAGTCTGCATTTTTAATTAAAAAATTTATAAGCTTTTCATCAAATAAAGCTCTAACCTCTGATTCATTACTTCCAGATAAATAAAACCTTTTTGAAAAAACAGGATGCTTTTTAAAGTCAAGATCTTTATATTTAAATCTTTCAACAATCGTCCCTAAGAACATTTCTTTGTCTAACATAAAAGATGGTATTTTCTCTTTTAAATTAATTAATAAAAAGGAAGCCTTTAAATCTTCTTTAGCTATAAAAGCTCCTTCGCTGTATGATAAATCAAAAAAAGAAAAGTTGTTTTCTAAACTTATCAATTGATTATTTTGGTAATTAATTAGCTTAGTTTTGAAAAAAATAAAGTGATCAAGGCTTTTAGATTCTGAACTCATTTCTGGGTTATAACTTAAGTTTAAAACTTTAGATAGTTTTTCAAGCGACAATTGTCTTTTTGTTAGATTTTTATTAAGAGCAAAAAACTCCTTAATTGGAAGCACTTTCCTTATTGCAAAAGGGTGCTCTGTATCAGCAAGGTGAATATCAAGACCAATAATTTCGAATAGCCCCCCTTTTCTTGAAAACACTCTTCTGTAGTCGTTTACTCCTTCCATTACGGTATGATCGACAAACTCACATAAAGAAAAATCGAGAATAGCATGGGCATTTTCAGGTATTTCGTCAAGCATTTTTTTTAGTTTATAAAAGTTTAAAAAACTACAAAAGTTTTTGACACTAACATAATAATTTCCACTCTCTTCTTCTCTATACATTAAGACATTTGGTTTTAAAATATTTCTTGTAAAAAGTAATAAAGAATTATTAATTAAAACATGAATTAAAAAAGCACTGATTATACCAATTGTTATTCCAAGAATTATACCCCCTAAAAGCGTAGTAATTAGGGTTGCCATAAATATTGCCAATTGCTCTTTTCCAATTCTCGCAATCCCTAGGATGTTAGAGGGTGAGGATAATTTATATCCAGTATAAACTAAAATTGCTGCAAGAGCTGGGAGAGCAATTTTTTGAATTTGATTTTGGAAAAGTATAACAAATAATAAAAGAAAAAAGGCATGAAAAAAATTAGATGATCGATTTGAAGCACTATTATTAACATTTACAGAACTTCTGGCTATTACAGTTACAACATTTAAACCTCCAAAAAAACCACTTATTGCAGAAGCTAATCCTAAAGCTCTTAGGTCTTTATTTAAATTTGATCTTCTTTTTTGAGGATCAAGCTTGTCAACTGCTTTTATACTTAGAAGAGATTCTATGCTTGAAATTAATGTCAGAGATAACACAATTCCTAAAAATTGAAAATCTAAAATTTTATTAAAATCTGGAAAGGGGAAAGAACTAAGTAGATTTTCAGGCAATGAAATTAATAAGGTTGAGGCTATTGGATAATCTAAATTTGAAAATAGCTCAAAATAATAACTTAATCCAATTGCCAGAAGAACAACCCACATCGGAGCAGGAATCAAACGTAAAGCTCTGGACCTGATTTTCCCATACCCAAACAAAATAAATAGACTCACGATTCCTATTGAAGCGGCGAGAATAGTTTCAAGAGTAAATGAATTGAAAAGCGCTATAAAAGAACCTGGAATAAGGATTAAAAGCTCTAAAGTACTTCCATTAATGTCAGTGAAGCCAAGCATAACATGAAATTGTTTTGCCAAAATACCTAATCCAATTGCAGATAGCATACCTTGAAGGGCAGATGAGGGAAAAAATTCACCAAGGGCCCCTAATTTAAATAAACCAAAAAGGAACATTAAAACCCCAGATAAGACTATAGCGGCAAGAGTATATAAATACCCTTGATATAAGTCTCCTCCTCCCAATATAGTAATGGACGACAGTAAAACCACAACAAGACCATTACCTGGTCCAGTTATTGTAAGTTGAGAACCCCCAAGAAGAGCAACTACTGTCCCGCCTATAATTGCAGATATTATTCCTGAAATTGGAGGGGCATTTGAAGCAAGAGCCAGGCCTAACCCCAGGGGTAAAGCAACTAATGACACTACAAAACCAGAAAATAAATTCTGGGGAATCTGGTAAATAAATGATTTAGCAGCAGATTCTTTTTTCATTAATTTGTATTTTGAATTATTAAAACGTTGGTTGGAAGCTCTCTTAATATATAGTCTAAATCCTTTGGAAAAAATTTAGACAGAAAAGTCTTTTTAGTTTCTGAAGCATTCATTATCAAAACATCTGCTCTAACTAATTTTGCATAGTGTCCTATAGAATAACCTCTAGTACCAAAAATACTTTGAGATATAATTTTTATATTGTCTTTATAAGATTTTGGGATCTTTTTTAAAATTTGATTAACTCGTGAATATTCTCTTCTTTTAATTTTTTCTTTTTTGAGAGTTGCTAGTCTTAAGCTTTTATCATCATAAACATCAAGGTTATGTTCTGATCGATTAATTTCTTCAACTAAAGTGATTTTATTTATGCTAAGGTCTGATGCAAAGTGAAAAGCAGCATTAATTGTCGGTTCTGTTTGAGTGCTTTCAAAGGCATTTACAACAGCGTGTTGTGAGGGTTTTCTCTCAATGGAAGGGTCTATTAGAAGAAGAACAGAACAGGAAGCTTTCCTAGTGATTTTTCTTGCGATCGAACCCATATAAAATTTTAAAACATTTTCTCTTTTTAATGCCCCCAATAGTAATAAATCAATTTTATATTTTAAGCAAGCGGACAGAATTACATTAACGGGATCTCCTTTTTCCCAAAGTATTTCAATTTTTTCTGGAGACTCTTTAGGTAATTTTAGGATATCTAAGAAGGTGTTTTCTTTAGCGTTAGTTTTTTCTCCAACATGTAAGAAAAAAAGTTTTGCATTAAAATAATATGCAAGGCGAGTTGCCTCAAAAACATTAGCCTTTAGGTTTGGTGAAAAAGCAAAACCTATTAATAGAGTTTTAAAATTTCTTTTCTTCAAATCAAAAAGTTTATACTGAAATATAATAAATTATTAATTAAGAGGCTAGAATTAATACTCCCTATAATTAACAATTATTAAGATTAATAAACTAATGGAGTTAATTTAAATTATTTAAATTATGTTTTGAAAAAAACTGCCATATTATCTCTGAAGTATTTTTATTTTCAATATCTAAATTGAACCATTCATGACCTCCTCCATCTAAAGTATAGGTTTCAATTAAAGTTGAGTTTTGATTATTTTTATAAGATAAATTTTCAATTTTTATATAATTATTCGAATTAATTATTTTTGATTCAGGCGCTAATTTTATTTCATTAAACTCTTTCCAAAAATCCACCATTGAGCTTATTGAAGATAAGCCTGGGCTACCATTTATTGGAACATCCTGATCTAATAAGCCATGAAAATGAATTATAGGAGTTTTATGCGAGGGAGAACAATTAACAATAGCCTCTTCCATCATTGTTGTTGAAACTCCAGCAAATGCAGCAAAAAGATCACTTTTATAGCAGGCAAGAGAGTAAACTAAGAATCCCCCATTAGAGAACCCTGTTGCGTAAATTTTAGTTTGGTCAATGTTGTAATTAGAAGAAACATCTGAAACTAGGGACTCAATAAATCCAAAATCATCAACATTACTTTTATTTTCAGAAGATTCTAAATTTGAATTCCAATGAGGGGAGCCATTTAAAAGTGCACCTTGAGGGAAAGCAATTATAAAATTATTCTCATTGGCGACGGGTATCATTCCAGTCGAAAGGGAATGGCTTGTTGCTGAATCACTAAAGCCATGAAAGTTAAGTATTAGCGGCAAAGGAGTCTCGGGGTCATAGGACTGAGGAACATGAAGAATATATTCTCTTAATAAACCATCATGCAATAATTTTATTGAGTTTATATTTTCTAGAGGGGTCTTATCATAAATACTTTTTTCATTATTACAACTAATGAGTATTAAAAAAAATAAAAATAAAATTTTATTCATTTTTTCAAGCTGGATTTAAGAAAGTAGGCATCAGGAATTTTTTTATTAAAAACAACATCTAATATCAGAAAATCAGTTCCCTTGCCATCTTTTAGGACATCTTTATAGTTCATTTTAGTTGGATACCATTTGCCTTCTATTTTTTTGATTTCGCTGAAAACAGTTTTTTTTAAAAGCTCTCCGCTTTTAGCATAAAGCTCAGATTTCAAAGGGACAAATTGAAGTTTATCAATCAAAACAATTCTTCTGAAGTATGAGACATTATCGTTTTTAGCTATTAGCTCCATTTTCCAAACAGGTCTATCCTTATAAACCTCTTCAGAAAGAATATTACAAAAATAGATTTCAGATAGTTTTCTTTCTTCCATCATGTCTTCATAAGACAAATCGGAACCCATTACTGATTGTCTTAAAAGGTGTCCAGAAAGTTGAATTATTCTATCAGTTGACGGGGAGTATATCCATAGACGGTCATCAAGCTTTAACATCTTAGTTCCTTTTTCTCTATCCGGGTAAATATATTCTGTAAAGTTTTTAAATTCACCTTCTGAATACCCTTTAGAACGTATAGTTCTACTTTTTCTTTTACCATATACAATCATTTCAGAGGTTACTATTTGGGTTTCAGAAAACATATTTTTATCAACTTTCTTTAGAACCTCAAGAGCTTCATTAGATGATGAATTTTGAGAAAATAAAGATGTGCTAGTGATAGTAAATAAAAAAAACAATAAATTTTTCATAAATGTGTATTTCATAATTATTTAGACTTCCAGTTCTTTAAAAAGTCTAGCAGTGCTTCTTTTAAAAATACCTCTTCCCGCAAGGGAAGATCCAAAAAACATAGCCAATAGACCAGGAATAAATCCGATTAAAAAAAGATCATTAGTTACTTTTGCCTTTAGAACAGTTGGAAAAATAACAGCTGAATTACTTAATGCATCCTGAATATCAATTCCAGTTTCTTGCATGTAATAACATGATAATATGCCAAAAAATGTGCCAATAAATGATCCAATTAATCCGATTATAAATGACTCAAGAAGAAGTAAAAAATAAACATGATTTTTTGACTCACCAATAGCTAGTCTAATTCCAAACTCTTGATATCTTCTTAACCCGCCAATTAGGCCAGTATTCCATAGCACCATTGACATTGCAATCACAAATATTGAAACAAAAATTGAACCAAATGAACCCACTAAATCTATTGTAGTTCCAAGATCATTTTGATTTCTTAGAGATACCATTAAAGGAGCAAATTCGTCCTCAGATTTTTTATATGTTTCATTAAAAGCATATTCGGCTTTTAAAGCTTTACTGTCTTCATAAAAATTAGTTTTAAAATAACCAAGTAGCTCACCTGTTCCGTCTCCCATATCTAAAATCTTTTGAGCCATAGTAAAATCTATAATAAAAGTTGACCTGTCTAGCACAGGGTTTCCAAATCGAATTGTACCAGACATAATAAAAGTTTCAAAAACCATGCTGCCTTCCATTGTTGAACCAAAAAAAGTAACTTCCCTTCCAGGTTTAATATTTAGCTTTTTTGAAAAATCATGGCTCAAAAGAATTTCATTTGGCTCCTTTGGAATTGACCCGGATATTAGAGATTTTTTTAATGAAAGACGTTCAATTTCGCCTTTTGAAGTATCAAATAAATTAATGCCTAATCCAAGTCCTGGACCTTGAATAATAGTCTCTCCACTCGCATCAGGGACATCAAGAATACCGCCAAATTTGATCCTTGGAACCCAAGAAATATCGGGAAATTTAGAAACTAAATCCTGAGTTATTGATGAGAGTTCCAGCAAGGCCAGGTCAATGGGAATTTGATCTTTATTTTCATAATAAGGCTTTGTCATGACTTTAACATGTCCAGTATCTAAATTTGCATTTGTGGTAAGCATTTCAGAAAGCACTCCTTTTACAAAACCAGTCATAAAGACTGTTATAAAAACACCAAGAGATATAACACAAATAGGGATAATGCTTTTAGATCGATCTCGAAGAATGCCCTTAATTATAAATTTTATCATTGAAGTTTGCCTTTTAATGCAAGAACAGGATTCATTTTTGAAATTTTTCTGGCTGGGAGAAAACTGACAATTGTAGAGCTAATGATTACTAAAAGAACAGTCCCAAAAATTAATTTTAATCCATACAGAGGATAAATAAAATCAGACATTGCAATACCTACCTTTTGATCAGCAGGAGGGACCGGAAATCCTTCTACTGCTAAAAAATAAAAGAGGGGAAGCCCATAAATACTACCAAAAAGCAAGGCAAAAAAACTATATAAGCTCCCTTCTATAGTAAATAATTTCACAACTCTTTTCCTTGTCATCCCTAGTGCTATTAATGTTCCAATTTCTTTTTGTCTTCTAAAAATAGACAAAACTTGTGTATCAAAGATAGCGAGGAGGGCAATGCCAAGAAGTAGAATGTAAACTATAGCTTGTTGAGATTTTTTGGCATCAACTAAATCAGTAATTACTTTCAATAATGTTTCTTTAGATTTAAATTTCCATCCAGAAATTTTTGAATGTTGGTATAAATCATTGGCGATAAAGAATGTAGCTTCATTATTAAAGCCAGTCATTTCCCACAAATTATCAAGGGACATCCATATTTGTCCAGCGTCAATAGTTGGTACATTAGAATCAAAAATATCGATAACCGTAATTCTGTTTGCATCAAAAGTCCCATTTTTATCTCTCCATCTAATTAAAACTTCATCGCCTATGGAAATGTTGGCCGATTCTGCCATTCTTTTTCCTATAAGAGCAGGAAATTTTGAGGGGTTAGCAGAAATTTTTGTAGTAGGGATTTTAATGGCCTTTTGATCCTTGGGTATACCATTAATCTTTATTGACATCATTCTTCCGTCCGGGTAAATGGTTGCTTGATGAACTAGAATAGGGGTTAAATTATTTATATTATTAGGAATCTGACCATGTCCATCAAGAATTGAAAAAGAATCTAAGGGGTCATAATTTTCGTTTAATAAGTGACCGTTACCATATTCCCACTCAACAGAGTCTTTTTTTGCCTGAGCATCCCATCCGTCCATAAGGCTGTTAAGAAGAATTATTACAACAAAAGAAATGGAGAGGACGAATAAGTTTAAGAAAGTCCTGAGCTTAGCCCCTAGCAGGTTTTTTATGGAAAGCTTGAATTCTAACATTGTTGATTATTTTTTAGTTTCTTTTTCAATATTGCCATCTTTTAAAATAATAGTTCTATTAAGATATTTCATTACCTTTTCATCGTGAGTAGAAAAAATAAAAGTAGTGCCGAGTTCTTTATTTATTTTTTTCATTGTTTTTAAAATACTATGAGCATTCTCAGCATCTAAATTAGCGGTAGGCTCATCTGCAAGTAAAATTTTAGGTTTTTTCACAATCGCTCTAGCTATTGCCACTCTTTGGCTTTCACCACCTGATAACTTGTCGGGCTTTTTATCTTTGTGATTTTCAAGACCAACCCACTCAAGAGCTTGAAGGACTAACTTTTTTCTTTCATCTTGAGAAAAGTTTTGAAGCAGCAAAGCAAATTCAACATTTTCATATACAGTATAAACAGGAAGAAGGTTGAATACTTGAAAAATAAAACCAATATTATAATTCCTTAATCGGGCAGATTCAGAATGATTTAATGAGGAAATGTTTTTTTCTAAAACAATTGCTTCTCCTCCTGAGGGAGAGTCTAAAGAGCCAATAATGTTTAAAAGCGTTGTTTTACCAGATCCGCTGGGGCCAACAATTCCTGTAAATTCACCTTCAACAAAAGATAGATTTACTTCTTTCAGGGCATAAAATGGCTTTCCCGCTATGTTATAGCTTTTGGATAAATTTTTAAGATTTATAATTTCCCTGTTCATCTAGTGATTATAAATAAGCATTATTCCTAACGATGGGCCTGTAAAGGTATTTAAAATTTCATTATCCTGAAAGCTTTGAGTGCTATCAGGGTTATAGGTTCCAATCAGGAATCCAGTCAGCTTATTAAATGAATGTTTGTAATTTATTGCAAATGTATTTTTATTTGATTCCCATTGATGATAAAAAAATGTATTAATATTTCCAAAATAGCTTATGGGGTATGAAAAACTAAATGCACTTATATAATTAGTATTTTCGTTATCAATTTTATTTTCACCATAGCTTGTGTAAAAATGTTCCGCAATCATATTTAATCCATTTCCTATATTAAAAGTATAATCTGCGCCCAAGGTAATTAAGAGTTGCTTTGAGTATGGTCCTATTTTTTTGGCTCTTTTAATATAAGAACCCTCAAACCAAAGCCCAAATCCAACATCTACTTTAGCATCAATACCAATCCTATTTTCTAGGTTTTTTTCAAAAGGATTTAATATTTTGAATTCATCGAAGGTAGTAACTCTTTGATGAAAAGAAATACTTACCTCTCCTTTATCAATTACACTTTGAAATCTTCCTCCAAACTCTGGGCTTTTGTCATAGCTCCTGATGATATCCAGTCCTCTTATTCTTGAATTACCGTAAAGGCCCCAAAGCCAAAAGTTCGAATTATTATTAAAATAATAACGCATTAAAACGCCATTGACTCCATAAGTTAAGCCTTGAGGGTCTCGGGGATCAATTTCATTAAACCATTGAAGAGGTCTCAATAAAACGGCTGACCCAAAATCTATCTTTTGAAGGCCCAACCTTACTTCAAAAGTTTTATAAATATATCTGACCCAAGCCCGGTAAGATTTTATTAAGTTTTCTGAAAAACTTGATTGGGGAGAGCTATAAGTTTTAGAAAAACTGAGGTTAGCAGAGGCTAAAAAAGAAATAGATGAAATGCTATCCATGCTATTTTTATAATTTAATTCAGGGACATACCTTCCTCCTAAATAAATATTGTTGTCTTTCTCAAGGTTAAATTTAGTTTGAGCGCTAAGTTCTCCATCAAAATAAAAACTTTTGTTTTGTGTAAAAACATTAAAACTTAACATCAAGAATAATAAAGAAAGAGGTACTTTATTCATTTACTTTCAAAGGTAACCAAAACAGGAAAATGATCGGAAATATAGTTCGAGTTTTTCATTTTGTCGTCAATATGAACATATGATAAAACTTTAATGTTTTTTGTAAAAATATAGTCAATTCTGTTTTTGTCTAACTTTTGTTTTGAACTAAAACCATTAAAAGTCCCAAATGGGCCTTTTAGCTTTTTTTTTGAAACAGTCAGCCCATCTTCAAAATAGGTTTTTATTTTAATTATAGGTAAAGTTTCAGGATAACTATTAAAGTCACCCATTAAAATCACATTGTCCTTATTTGAAACTAGAGCTTTTATTTTTTTAATAATTAAAAAGGCAGAGTTTTTTTTAGATTTTTCGCCAATATGGTCAAAATGCGTGTTGAAAACCCAAAGTGTGTTTTGTGAAGATTTATATCTGAGTTTTACATATGAGCATATTCTTTTATGTGCTGCATCCCATCCTATAGATGGATTATTTGGCGTTTCAGATAACCAGAAAGTATTACTTTCAATTATATCAAACTTTTTTGAATTAAACAGGATCGGAGAAAACTCACCTTTTTCTTTTCCATCCCCTCTTGCTACGCCAATCTTATGGAATTCACTATTATTTTTAATTAAAAAGGTTAATTGTGAAAGAAGTACTTCCTGAAATCCAATAACATCAGGATCGTATTTTTTAATTACCCCTACCAATTCTTTTTTCCTATTTTCCCATTGGTTTACTCCGTCATTTTTCGTTGCATATCTTATATTAAAAGACATTGCTTTTGAAATGTCTTGACCAAATCCTTCAGTGGATAAAGAGAATAATAACATAAAAATTAATTTTTTATACAAACCCTTTTTATTTTTTTTTAATTACAGCCACCCAATCTTTATGAATCTCATAAGGAGGCTTCCCAATTCTTTTAAACCCTCCTCCAGATATTGATTTAATTGATCCGTTTTCCATTTCTCCACCAATCCTTGGATTAAACCAAGTTATTGAATAATTAAATTTATTATTTAATAGTTTAACCTCAAAGTTATTTGATTTGGAGGGGAAATATATTAAATAAAGATCATCTTTTTTAGATAAACAAAAGGAATATGGGGTTTTAACTAATTCGTTAGTACTTTCCATTTTTTCCAGAGGGAATTGACTTATGAATTTAGTTGCTATTGATGATTGATCCCACCATAAATCTCGTGATCTAAAGTCTTCACATGTCAAATCAGCATTAGGAAATTTCCATCCAAAATACCATTCTACGCCACCTGCTCCTGCAAGCAGCGAGCCCCATAAGCCATGATGTCTAATTGTGTCGTGTTTTATATCGAAGGCATCAGGTAAAACTCCTTTCCAGTGAGGCCCTATTTCATCCATATTAACTATCCACTTCTTATCTGAATTAATTGATTTATTTATCCAAAACTTAATTCTAGAATTAACTTTTTTGGGGTCAGCTATTTGCATTGATGCGCCATCATATGAGTTTTCCCCTAAAAGGGGGGTTAAGTATAAATCCTGGTGATGATCATTTGAATGGGAATGTAAAAAAATAATCGGATTATAAGGATTTATGGATTTTAGATAATCACCCATTTCAATTCTTTGTTCGTCAGTTTGACCAATTGGAGTCCAATCTGCAGGCCCATTTTCTTCACCCATATTCCATATCATCCCCAGGTGATGACCAAATCTAGCCGAAAGTTCGCGTAAGTATAGTTTTCTTTGAACTTCAGTGTTTCCATTATCCAGTAAAGTCTCATTTTCAGTTTCTTGAGTTAATAAATGAATTAAAATTCCTTTTTTTTGCATGTGATCGAAAAGAATTTCCCATTGATCCAATTTGCTGCAATCAAAGCGGTAGCGTTCATTATGATTACTGTAAGGCCAAACATCTTTACCATCAGCCTGAATATTAAGGGTAATCATATAAATGGAATTTATTCCTTTATTAGCCAAATAATTTACTGCTCCTAAAATTGCCTTTCCTTTGTTTTTTTTCCAAAGAGGATCATCAATTTTCCAGTCACCGATATGACTTTTATAATCATGAATTTTCATTTCAGGATTTGATTCTCCATCTCTATTTTGGATTTGATACCTATATGTTTGATCGAAATCGGAATATGCTAAAAAATTTTCAGGGCTATCTGTCCCGTTTTTAATAAAAAAGGAATTATTTTCACTAAACTTAAAGTAACCTTTATTGCCATTAATTATTCTTCCTTTGGATCTAAAGTCTTTTCCTTTTTTATCTGAGCTGTAAATTTTGAAAGACCCTTTTAGGCCATCATGAGGCAAGGGTGATCCAGAAAAATCATAACTTTTAACAGCAATGTCTTTTCCTTTTTGAAAAGAGACTTCATAATTCCAAACACCAATTTGGTCGGGACGAAAAATAACTTTCCATATTCCACCCGAGTCAGATGAGCTTTCAGCAGCATTTCCGTCAGCGGCGTAAAAACCTGGCACTTTAATTGTTGAATTACCGTTAGAAAACGAGATAAAAAGCCTGTAGTTTAAAAAGGGGTTATCTTTTTCAAATTCAGAAGTATCTTCGGTTTTTAATTTAAAAACAATTTTATGCCATTTTTTTAGCTCTCCATCAATTAGAATTTCATTTAAAGGCTTCTGGCAAGAGAATAATATTAGCGTTACGATGATTAAAAGTTTTTTCATTTACCAGCTACAATTAATTAAAGAATGTATTAATTTTTGAGCAATAAATCAATGTCAGAAGATAGATTTTTTATTTCCAGTGGGAGAGTAGAATTGTATATGCCTCTGATTTTAAAGGTTTTGTCCACGAGTATTACGTGCTCTGTATGGAGAAAATCAGAGCTATCTTTAGTAAAACCTAAATTTTCCTCAGCAAAATAAGACTTTCTTGCTAGTTCGTATATTTTTGATTTTTCACCTGTCAGGAAATACCAATTTTTCATTTTAATATCCTTGTCTTTTATGAATGATTTTAGTTTTTGAACAGAATCAATCCATGGTGTAACGGAGAATGATAAAATTGCAAAATCATTTGAGTTCTTATATTTTTTTTCAAGGACTTTAAGGTTTTCTATCATTATTGGGCAGATACTTCCACATTGTGTAAAAATAAAACTTGCTATATGGACTTTGTTTTTTAAAGTACTTTTTGAAACTTTTACATCCTTATCACTTTCAAATTCAAAATCAGATATGGAATGAGAAATTATTTTATTTGCTTGAGACTCTTTATCAATAAAGATTGGCGTGAAATCAGGCGTATTATAATATGGAAGGATAATTTCGTTTTTGCATCCTGCCAATATTATAAAGAATAAACTACATGATACTATCTTTAACATTTACGCAGTTTTTTGTTCCTAATAGCCCAAATCTTCTACCATTTTTAACAAAATAGTTTGATTTAATTGACCCGTTATCATACCATATTTTTTGAGAACCATTTTCATAACCCATTAAAAAAGTCGATTCTTGAATTAAAAGGCCACTTTTGTTCCATACTTTTTTTTGTCCGTTATATTCATTGTCTTTCAAATCATACTCAAATTGTTTATTGCCGTTTTGATAAAATCCAAAGTGTTTACCATTTTTAATTCCATTTTCATAATTTCTAAATTCTTTTAATTTACCATTTTTATAAAATTTTTTCCATATTCCATCTTTTTTCCCCAGGAGATATTTTCCTATTATTAGGGTGTCATTATTGGAATAAACTTTATAAACAATACCGCTGAATTTTAATTGGTTGAAAAATGATTCTCCGGATTTACTCACTAAGGTTATTTTATCAATATCGTATTTAGCTAGATTTGTAGGTGTTCTTTTGCAAGAAAGAAAAAATACCATAAAAACTAAAAAGGTTTTAGTTAGTGACTGTTCCCGGAGAGCCATAATATCCACTTCCATTTATGTAAGGGTCTTGGTCAGTTATATGGTAATGATATATTCCATCTGGATATTCCTCCGTGGAATGGGAGTGACCATGAAATTCATCAAGATCATCATTAGTTATTTTGGTATCATTTTCTTCTGGGCCATAGACTGGAAATCCGTCAAGAAGAAAACCAAGTAATGAATTTGATCCAACTTTACTAGTTAGATAAATTGGTTCAATATGGTAATGATAAACCCCTTGGGGTTGAGGATGACCATTATATTGGTCAAACGAATTAATTTCATTGGTTAAAGGTTGGTTGTTAGGGCCAGCATATTGATTAAAAAAAGAGACACCATTTATTGAAACACCAATAGATCCTAAGGCTGTTGGGTTGCTTTTATCTGATTTTTTAGGATTTAAAGGAATTTTATAAGTAAAATCAAAACCAGTTATTTTATTTGGATTTAAATTAAAATTCAGGTTAGACCCATTGTAATCTTCATACATATTATCAGAAGTATTAAAGTAAGGGCTTTTATGATCAGGTATTCCAGTGACTTTGATAATTACATTGGAATCTTCAATGTATATATCTGATGCCCCATAGATCTTTGTAAAAACGGAAGGTACTCCATCTCCAATGATAGTTGAAGAAGATTCTGTTGTTTCATCATTAGAATTAGATGAATTACTAGAAGACAATGCTGTAGTATCTGAATTTTCATTTGATACAGCGGCAACCGGATTTGAGTTGTCCTTCGAACATGAAGCTAAGTTCAGTAAAAAATAGAGAGTGAATAGTAGCTGTTTAAATCGAAGCATAATTAAATATAGTTTAAACTTGAAATTAAGTAAAATTTATTTTTATCAATTTAATTTTTTTTAAATAAACTACATTTAAATTTTTAAATATTTGTTTTATTTAAAATTATGGTGCTAAATTTTAGTTTTTTAATAATTATAATAAGAAAAGTTATTTTTAGACTTATTTTTTCTCATTACTATACAACCAATTCAGAAAATCAGGCTCTTCAAATACATTTTCCCAACTATTATGATTTACACCGGGATAAATTTTCAGTGAAACATTGGAGGTATAGGTTTTAATCGAATCAAACATATTTATAGAGTGAGTAACAGGTACAACTACATCTGAATCACCATGGAAAATTTTCCAATTAGTATAAGAAAGTTTTCTGGCAATTGAAGGGTTTGCAGCTCCGCAAATAGAAAAGGCTGCAGCAAAAAGGAAAGGATTCCTGTACACTAATTCATAGGTGCCCATTCCGCCCATTGATAGTCCCCCGACATAAATTTTAGATGTATTTATTTGATTATTATCAGTTAAAAATTTAATTAATTTTTCAAGAAGTTCAAGCGTTTTATTTTCTTTTGGATTATTACTGTATTGTTTTAAATGGTATTCGATCCCTTTTGTGTTTTCAAGTAGTTTAGGCCAAGTAGAGTCTATTGGGCATTGAGGAAAAACAACATAAGATGGAAACTTTTTTAGATTTTTTTCTTTTAAAAACAATGTGCTTCCATGAATCAATTGGAGCTCATTGTCATTACCTCTTTCTCCAATTCCATGAAGAAATATCACCAATGGATATTTTTTCACTTTAATAATTTTTTGAGGCAAAAGAATTCTGTATGGTAAAGTATCATTTTCATTTATAAAAAGTTTTTTTTCATACCCTTGGCCTAAAACCTTAAAAAATGATGAAAATACAACTAGTAATATAAAATTTTTCATTTAATCATTTAACTTTAAAACCGCCATAAAAGCCTCTTGGGGGATTTCAACACTACCTATTTGTCTCATTTTCTTTTTACCTTTTTTTTGTCTTTCAAGTAATTTTCTTTTTCTTGTAATATCACCACCATAACATTTAGCGGTAACATCTTTTCTTACAGCCTTAATAGTTTCTCTTGAAATAATCTTTGCTCCAATTGCTGCTTGAACAGGAATATCGAATTGTTGTCTTGGGATAAGTTTTTGTAGCTTTTCACAAATTTTTTTACCTATTTTGTAGGCATTATCAGAATGAATTAATGCGGATAGCGCATCAACTGAATTACCATTGAGCAAGATATCAACTTTCACTAATTTTGAGTTTTTCATTCCAGAGGGAGAATAATCAAATGACGCATATCCTTTAGAGACAGTTTTTAACCTATCATAAAAATCAAATACAATTTCAGAAAGCGGGAGGTCAAAATTTAACTCTACCCTTTCTGGGGTTAAATAAGTCTGATTAGTTATCACGCCTCTTTTTTCTATACAAAGGGTCATTATGTTACCAATGAATTCAGATTTTGTGATAATCGAGGCTTTAATATAAGGCTCTTCAACTCTATCTAGAAATGATGGGTCAGGTAGATCAGAAGGATTATTAACTAATGTAAAAGTATTTGGATCTTTTTTTGTAAAAGCATGATACGAGACATTGGGAACAGTAGTAATTACTGACATATTGAATTCTCTTTCCAATCGTTCTTGAATTATTTCCAAATGCAGCATTCCTAAAAATCCACATCTAAACCCAAATCCAAGAGCTGCTGAACTTTCAGGGAAAAAAACTAGGGAGGCGTCATTTAATTGAAGTTTTTCCATTGAGGACCTAAGCTCCTCGTAGTCATCAGTATCAATTGGATAAATTCCAGCAAAGACCATCGGTTTTACCTCTTCAAAACCTTCTATTTGTTTGCTTGTGGGGCTATGAGGACAAGTAATTGTATCTCCAACTTTTACTTCTTTAGCGTCTTTAATTCCTGTAATTAAATAGCCAACATCTCCTGCCTTTAATATATTTTTGGGTTCTTGAACAAGTTTTAAACATCCAATTTCGTCTACAGAATATGATTTTTTGGTAGCCATAAATTGAATTTTTTGTCCTTTTTTTATTTGCCCATTTAATATTTTAAAATAAGTTTCAATGCCTCTAAATGGATTAAATACTGAATCAAAAATTAGTGCTTGTAAAGGAGCATTTAATTCACCTTTAGGGAAAGGGACTTTGTCAATTATTGCTTTTAGTATCATATCAATTCCTAATCCAGTTTTAGCTGAAGCCGGAATAACTTCTTCTTTTTTACATCCCAATAGGTCAATTATGTCATCTGTGACTTCCTCAGGATTTGCAGAAGGGAGGTCTACTTTGTTCAAAACAGGTATAATCTCTAAATCGTTTTCTAAAGCAAGATAAAGGTTAGAAATGGTTTGAGCTTGAATACTTTGTGCAGCATCTACAACTAAAAGAGCACCTTCGCAAGCAGCAATAGATCTAGAAACTTCATATGAAAAATCTACATGGCCAGGCGTATCAATTAAGTTTAAAATATATAAATTTCCATTATGTTTATATTCCATTTGAATTGCATGCGACTTTATTGTGATTCCTCTCTCTCTTTCTAAATCCATATTATCCAGAAGTTGATCTTTTTTTTCTCTTTCTGAGACGGATCCGGTAAAATCTAGAAGGCGATCTGCAAGGGTACTTTTTCCGTGATCAATATGTGCAATAATGCAAAAGTTCCTTATAAACTTCATCAATTTTAAGTAATTTAGATTTTCAAATATACTTATTTGTTGTCACCCTTTTTTCTTTAGCTAATAAAAACTTATTTTTAGAAAAAAATTCAAAAATGAAATACTTAATATTGATATTAAGAATTCTTTTAGCAATAACTTTTTTATTTTCTGCATATACTAAAGCAGTTGCTCCAGGCTATTTTGAAATCACATTGATGGATCAAGGATTAGCTCAGGACAGAAATTTTGCTGCTCATATGACAAGGTTTTTTATAGGCCTTGAATTTGCTATTGGTATAGTTATGTTGTTTCCTTTTTTTATAAAAAAACTGATGGTTTTTACTTTTTTTTTACTTTCAGGGTTTACCATTCATTTAATTTATTTGACGATAATTGGAGACAATGAAAATTGTGGATGTTTTGGGGAAATGATATCTATGACTCCTGAGGAATCAATTTTGAAAAATATTGT
>CAJPUR010000028.1 GCA_905381055.1 uncultured Flavobacteriaceae bacterium | reverse complement strand
TCAATCCCCACATTGGTGCAATCTGATTTGGGATCATTGAGTAACGTACATCTGTAACAATATTTTTTTCTTTATCATAGCCCAAATAATCTTGAGAAAACCAACGAAATCTCTCGATATCCTTTTTTTGCTGACTCTCTTTGTCAAGATTCGGCAAATGATATTTATAATCAAAAACTCTTATAGTTTCTCCTAAACACCAAGTAGATGATTGTGCTGTTCGAATTGCATCAACATAAAAAGTTTCTTTATGTTTATAAATGGACTTCCATAAAATCAAATTTCCAAATGATGGCTTAAGAGTCAGACGCTCAGCATTATGCCCCCTCATAGTCGCTAGTTCGATTGCAGCTGATAAAGCTCTTTCATATTGAATAAACCCTATAGATAGATAAAAAATAATCCATCCAATTCCAAAAAAACTAAATATCTTTTTTTTAGTTTTTATTGCAATTCCAAGAAATATTAATATAGGAATTGTAAATAGTGGATCAACAATAGATATATTATTCCAACTAACCCGTTCGTTAGAAAAAGGCCAAAAAAGTTGAGTCCCGTAGGAAGTGCATGCATCAAGCAATCCATGAGTTGCATATCCCAATAAACTTGCAAAATAGACAGTCTTTAAACTCAAGGAGCTTTTGACTAAAGGAAAGATTATAATTGCAAAAATTAAAGAACCGAAGGGAATAAAAAAAAGTGAGTGTGAAAATTGCCTGTGATATTCAAGAGATAAAATTGGATCAGTTGATGACTGAATTAGAACATCTAAATCAGGTATCAATCCTGCAAGGAAACCAATGAAACCGATCTTGAAAATATTATTTTTGTTGGAAACAGACTGCGCAAAAGCAGCACCAACTGTTCCTTGAGATAGTGGATCCATATAAATTTAGTTAAAAATTATTCCCAATCAATACAACAATCCTGTAGGTTATAAGTTTGAATTAGGGTTAGCAGAGAGGAAGGGATTCGAACCCTCGATACGCTATTAACGCATACACGCTTTCCAAGCGTGCGCCTTAAACCACTCGGCCACCTCTCTATTATAATTATAAAATTTTAAAAACTTGTTTTGCATTAAATGTGGTTTGTTTACAAATTTCTTTAGTTGATAGACCGTAAATTTCTGATAATTTATTAATTATATAAATTAAATTATAACTTTCATTTCTTTTACCTCTCAATGGAGTTGGAGAAAGATAAGGTGAATCGGTTTCTAAAACTATATTTTTAATTGGAATTTCTTTTAGGAATTTGTCAATCTTACCATTTTTAAAAGTTACAACACCACCAATACCAATTTTAAAATTTAAATCAATTATTTTCTGGGCTTGATCTAATGTTCCAGTAAAACAATGAAATATTCCATTTAAATCATTATTAAAATTAGACTTTAATACCCTATAAACTTCATCAAAAGCATCTCTACAATGAATCACAATTGGTAAATTGTTTTCTTTGGCTATGTTAATTTGATAATCAAATACTTTTTCTTGGATGTCTAAATTTTTATTGTCTCTATAAAGGTCAATACCAATCTCTCCAATCGCATAAAAATTATTATCACTCTTCAAAAAATCTTCTACATGTTTTAATTCTTGTTTATATTTTTCATTCACATAACATGGGTGCAAACCAGCCATTAAATAAATATTTTTTGGAAATGATTTTTTGAGTTCTATCATTCTACAATAATATCTTGAATCTATAGCAGGGATAAAAAAATGGTTCACACCCAAATTAATAGCATTTCTAATAACTTCGTCTCTATCATCATCAAATGACTCAAGATATAAATGTGAGTGTGTATCGACTATTTCCATATCACAAAAATATTATATTAAAATTAATCCACTGATGTATTTAATATATTATAAAATGATTTTGTACATTAAAAACTAAAAACAAATGAAATCATTTTTTTTGAAAAACGGGTATATTAAAATTCCCTTTAAAATCATGAATAGTCAACATATTTCATGTAATCTAATCTTAAACAACAAAAAAAGTTTTTTTTTAATTGATACTGGTGCTTCAAATAGTTGTATTGATAAAAACAAAAGTATTTATTTTAATTTGATAAAAAATGATTCTGAAATTGAAGTCGCTGGAGCTGGATTGGAAAAACTTAAAGTTACTCCAACAAAAAAAAGTAGTTTTATTTTCGAAAATAATAAATCGATTAAATTATCTCTTATGCTACTTGATATGGATTCAATAAATAATTCACTTAAAGAACAAAATAGTGAAATAATTGATGGAATTTTAGGAGCAGACTTTATGAAAAAAACTAATGCAATAATAGATTATAAATCAAAAAATATATATTTAAAGTTCTAAAGCCTTTTTAATATTATTATCCATTAATAAATTCAAGGGATCTTCAAGCGCTTCTTTTATAGCAACCAAAAATCCAACCGATTCTTTACCATCTATTATCCTGTGATCATATGACAATGCTAAATACATGACTGGCCTAATTAAAACCTTACCTTCAATTGCCATTGGCCTTTCAATGATGTTATGCATCCCCAAAATGGCAGATTGAGGAGGATTTAAAATTGGAGTAGATAGCATTGATCCAAAAACTCCACCATTAGAAATTGTAAAGGTTCCACCGGTCATTTCATCAACAGTAATTTCTCCGTCCCTAGCTCTAATTGCTAATCTTTTAATTTCACTTTCAATATCTTTAAAAGTCATTTTTTCCACATTTCTTAAAACGGGAACCATCAAACCTTTAGGACCAGAAACTGCAACACTTATGTCAAAAAAATCATTAATAATTTGATAATCTCCATCAATCATAGAATTAACATCAGGAAAAAGCTTTAAAGCCCTTACAACAGCTTTAGTGAAAAAACTCATGAAACCAAGTCCAATTTCGTGCTTTTTTTTGAATTGATCTTTAAATTCACTTCTTATTAAAAAAATAGAGTTCATATCCACTTCATTAAAAGTAGTCAACATTGCCGTTTCGTTTTTAACAGAAACTAGTCTTTGAGCAAGTTTTCTTCTTAGCAATGAAAGTTTTTTTCTTGAATTTTCTCTATCTTGATTTTCTGAAGGAGAACCCATTGAAGGCTTAGCTAGTATTGCATCTTCTTTGGTAATTCTTGCGTTTCTACCAGTACCAATTATACTTTCTGGTAAAATACCTTTTTCATCTAATATTTTTTTAGCTGCAGGGGAAGGTGAACCAGAAGCATAATTTTCTTTAGTTTCATTAATGACCTCTTTTACTGATTCAGAGGATAACTCAACATTATTCTTTTTATCAGTATCTATTTTTTGTTCTCCATCAGTATTGATTAAACAAACTACTTGACCAACAGCTACAGAATCACCTTCTTCGGCTTTTAAAGTTATTATCCCAGAATTTTCAGCCGGTAATTCTAATGTAGCTTTATCAGAGTCTACTTCAGCAATAGCTTGGTCTTTCTCAACAAAATCACCATCTGAAACAAGCCACTGAGCTATTTCCACTTCTGTTATAGATTCTCCCGGAGATGGAACTTTCATTTCTAAAATCATAATATCTTAAATAATTAAAATAAGTTAAGGTTTTTTAATTTTATTGAATACTTTATCAATAACTTTTTTGTGTCTCTTAGCAGATCTTGCTGAACTTCCTGATGCAGGGGATGATGAAACAGGTCTAGCTACAACTGTAAAATCTCTAGACGGTTTAAAATTCAACAATAAATAACTCCAAACACCCATGTTAATTGGTTCCTCTTGAGCCCAAATTATGTTTTTAGTATCTTTATAAGTTTTTAATTGATTTAATATTTTTTCAGTAGGTAATGGAAAAATTTGTTCAATTCTAACTATTGCTACGTCCATTCTTTCTTTTAAATCTCTGGCTTTTAAAAGGTCATAATAAAATTTACCAGAACAAAAAACTAATACTTTTGCATCTTTTGGTAAAACCAATTTATCTGGAATTAATGATTCAAAATTACCTTCAGTAAAATCTGTGATTTTTGACACTGCATCTGGATTTCTTAAAAGACTTTTGGGAGTGAAAACTATTAAAGGTTTTCTATAATCTCCATGAATTTGTCTTCTTAACAAATGGAAAAAGTTAGAGGGTAAAGTGCAATTAGCCAAAATCATATTATTATCACCACATAATTGTAAAAACCTTTCAATTCTTGCAGATGAGTGCTCAGGACCCTGACCTTCATATCCGTGAGGTAAGAGCATAACAATTCCATTTTGCAATTTCCATTTGTCTTCTGCAGATGAAATATATTGGTCAATTATGATTTGAGCTCCATTACTAAAATCTCCAAATTGTGCTTCCCAAATAGTTAAAGTATTAGGACTAGCCATTGCATATCCATAATCAAAACCTAAAACTGCGTATTCAGACAAAAGTGAATTATAGATTGACAAAAATCCTTGATTCGTATTATCTAAATTGTTTAACAAATTGATTTCTTCCTCTGAATCCTCAGATTTAGTTATTGCATGTCTATGAGAAAAAGTTCCTCTTTGAACATCTTGCCCTGAAAGTCTCACGTTATATCCTTCGTTTAAGAGTGTCCCATATGCAAGCATCTCTCCCATTGCCCAATCTAACTCACCTTTTTTAAAAAACATTTCATTTCTTTCGTCAATTAATCTTTGAATTTTTTTTAAAAAATTTTTATTTTTTGGAAGGGAAGTTATTGATTTAGCAACTTTACTTAATTCCTCAAATGAAACTTTAGTTTTGATTATTTTATTTAAGTCAATTTTATCTGAATTAGTAAAATTTCCCCAATATTGGTTCATAAACGGAACTACAAAAGTTTTATTATACTTCCTTGATTCTTCAAGGTCGTTTTCTAAACTATTTTTATAATTGGCTTCAATTTCTTTAACAAAATTTAAATCTATTACACCCTCTTTAATTAATTGATTTGCATATATCTGTTTGGGATTTTCATGTTTTGCAATATCCTTATATAACTTGGGTTGAGTAAATCTTGGTTCATCACCCTCATTATGACCATATTTTCTATATCCAAGAAGATCAATGAAAACATCTCTAGAAAACCTCATTCTATAATCTAATGCAAATTTAGCAGCATGAACCACTGCTTCAGCATCATCAGAGTTTACATGTAAAACTGGGCTCAATGTCACTTTAGCTACATCAGTACAATAAGTACTTGATCTGGCATCAAGATAATTCGTGGTAAAACCAATTTGATTATTTATAACTATATGTATAGTTCCTCCGGTTGAGTAACCTTTAAGAATAGACATTTGGACAATTTCATAAGGTAATCCTTGTCCAGCAATTGCAGCATCACCATGAACAATTATTGGCAAAACTTTATTTGTATTACCATTATAATGATTGTCTAACTTTGCTCTAGATATTCCCTCTACAATTGCACCTACAGTTTCTAAATGTGATGGATTTGGGGCCAAATTTAAGTTAATCTTATTACCTGAATTAGAAATTTTATTTACAGTCCATCCATGATGATATTTTACATCCCCATCAAAAACCATTTCTTCTTCATAATCTTTCCCATCGAATTCACTAAAAACATCCTTTGCTGACTTTCCAAAAATATTAATTAAGGTATTTAACCTACCTCTGTGGGCCATTCCCATGACAAATTCCTTTACTCCTTGATTAGCTGCAGATTCCACTAATTTATCCAAAGCGGGGATTAATGATTCTCCGCCCTCCAAAGAAAATCTTTTTTGTCCAACATATTTTGTATGTAGAAAATTTTCAAAAGTCACTGCTTCACTTAACTTAGATAAAATATGTCTTTTCTCTATTTTTGAAAAATTTGGGTGATTTTGATTGATATGTAATCTATTTTTAATCCATTCTACTTTTTCAGGTTTCCTTATATACATGAATTCAACTCCGATAGCATCACAATAAATATTTTCTAGATTAGAAATTATTTCCGATAAAGTACTTGGTCCTATTCCCATTACTTCTCCGGCACTAAATACACAATCTAAATCAGACTTTTCTAATCCAAAATTTTCAATATCAAGAGTTGGTTGATATTTTCTTCTTTCTCTTACAGGGTTTGTCTTAGTAAATAAATGCCCTCGTTTTCTGTAGCCATCAATTAATTGGACAACTTTGAACTCTTTTTGTAGCTTTTCAGGGATCTCTAGATTTTCATTTTTGCCTAATTTAGAACCATTTGAATTCTCTATTCCAAAATCAAACCCTTGAAAAAATGCTCGCCAACTAGGTTCTAAAGTGTCGGGCCTTTGTAGGTACTCATCGTACATATTTGCAAATTGACCAATATGAGCAGTATTTAAAAAAGAATACTTATCCATCTTTTTTGAAAATATATTTATCTTCTATATCAAAATTACAATTTTTACTTTAAGCCAAAGTCGTTTTAGTTATAAATTAACGAATTATGAAATGTTTGTTAAATAACTAAAGTGATTACTTTTTAAAAATTATTTTTTGTTGAAAATTATTTAAATACAATAAGGGAAATAATTTAGTTAATAAATATATTTACAAATAGCTTTTTTTTGATATATTTTTCTTGAATAATTAATTCAATGTTTGCCTTAATTGATTGTAATAATTTTTATGCTTCTTGTGAAAGAGTTTTTCAACCTCAATTGGAAAAAGATCCCATCGTAATTCTTTCAAATAATGATGGGTGTGTAATTTCAAGAAGTAATGAAGCGAAAAAAATAGGTATCCCTATGGGTGCTCCAGCTTTTAAATATAAAAATATTTTTAAAAAATATAATGTAAAAATCTTTTCTTCAAATTTTCCTTTATATGGTGACATGAGTGACCGTGTGATGAAAATTTTAGATACATATAGCCCTGATTTTGAAATTTATAGTATTGACGAAGCTTTCATAAAATTTAATGGTTTTAAACACTTCGCCCTTAAAGAAAAATCTTTAGATATGGTTAAAAAAGTTCGTGAATGGACAGGAATACCTATATCAGTTGGCGTAGCACCAACTAAAGGACTAGCCAAAATAGCTAACAAAATTGCTAAAAAATACTCAATTAAAACAAAGGGTGTTTACATAATAGATAATGAAGAAAAAAGAATTAAAGCCTTAAAATGGACTGCGATAAAAGATGTATGGGGTATAGGTAGAAAACATACCGAAAAACTAAAAAAATTTGGTGTATTTACTGCATATGACTTTGTCAATATTTCTGATTTTTGGATAAAAAAAAACATGAGTATTCTTGAATTAAGACTAAAAAAAGATTTAGAAGGGTTAAGCTGTATAAAACTGGATGAAACAATACCATCAAAAAAATCTATTTCCACAACAAGAAGTTTTAAAAATATTTTATTCTCTCTAAATGATTTAGAAGAGCGCATATCCTCATATACAGGCAATTGTGCCGAAAAATTAAGGTCTCAAAAAAGTTGCTGCAACTCATTATTAATTTTTATTGCCAGTGATCCCTTCAAATTAAAAAGTAAATACTGCAAAAATAGTACTATAATTAATCTTCCCTTCACTACAGATTCAAGTATAATTTTGAATAAATTTGCTTTAAAGGCTCTTCATGAAATTTATCAAAAAGATATCGGTTATAAAAAAGCAGGAATAATATTACTTAACCTTAAACCTAACAGAAGTAAACAACTGAACCTTTTTAATAATAAAATTAATCGAGATGAAAATCTAATGGATGCCATTGATAAAATGAATATGAAATTCAATAATAAAATAAAATTAGCTACTCAGGATTTAAATGAAACTTGGAAGATGAAACAGGAAAACCTTTCAAAAAGGTATACAACAAAATTAGATGAAATTATTACTGTACAAAACAAAAAATAACTCTATTGAAAAAAATAAACGCCTCCAAATTACTTTTTTTTAAACCTTATAAAAAAAGTACAAGAAAAATAAGCTTAATTGCAGGGGAAATTTCTGCAGGATTCCCCTCTCCTGCAGACGATTTCAAACAAAGTAGAATTAGTATAGATAAAGAAATAATAAAAAATAAGGAGGCAACATTTTATGCTAGAGTCGAGGGAGAATCTATGCAAGGAGCCGGAATAAATAATGGGGACCTTTTAGTAATTGACAAAAGTATTCCTCCAGAGGATAAAAAAATTGCAGTATGTTTTATTGATGGAGAATTTACAGTAAAAAGGCTAAAAGTTAAAAAAGATTATATATTGTTAATGGCTGAAAACCCAAAATACAAACCAATTAAAGTGACTTCCGATAACCAATTAATCATATGGGGAATTGTTACTTATGTGATCAAAAAAATGTAATAAAAATGAAATATTCATGCTTTATGATGATTTCAATTTTAACTATGGTCTCAATAAGTGCGCAAAATGAAATAGAATATGATAACTATGATGAATATGAAATTTTAGAACCCGTAAATGATTTTTCTTTAGAAGGTCAAATTCAATACATAAGTGAGCTATTAGACATTTCAGGATATGTAATAAATTCTATTATAGTATACCAAACATTGCCCAATAACGCAAGAGTTTTCCAGGTTGAACTAGATGAAAGTGGCAGTGGATTTATATTTGTGAGATGGGATAAGAATAAAAAGGAAAATTATGTGGATAACAAATTAATTGATCCAGGAATATATTATAATTTGAATGCCGCTAGCGAAATAAAAAGGGAACAAACAGATAAAAAATCTTTTGGTATAGACGATATTTCTATACAAGCAAATGATCAAGAAAAAATAAGTGAACAGGATATTAAACTGTTGAGAGAAGAATATTTAAAAAGTAGAGAAATTGAATAAATTAAATTTCAATTAGAAACAGTTAAAATATTACCACTTAAACTTGAATTATAACATCTTAAAGCACTATTACATGAATCGGAAAATTCATTACCATGTGTAGAACATCTGAAAGTATTGTTTGAATAAGACCAAGAATTTCTAGATCCTTGATGTGGACAAGAATTATCAAAAGCTCTTATAATTGATTCACTGACTCTAACAAGCAATAAATTTTTAGCAGTATAATTAAACCAACCTCCAACTTCACGTAAATTAGAAAATTCACTTTCATTTAAGTCAATAGTAATTGAAGTCTTTACATTCGAACTTGAAGTATCTGCTATAGCTGAATTATCATCTTTGGAGCAGGCTTGAATTAAAGGGATACCTAAAACACCAATAAGAACTGGTGCACAAGCATTTTTCAAAAACTCTCTTCTTTTATTTTTTCCCACGATACATTAACAAATATAATTAATTTAGTTTAACTTAACACATAAATAGTTAAACAAAAAAAGATTTGCTAATTTTGAATAATTTTTAATTCTAAAATGCGGAAATATTTTTTTTTCCTTATACTAAATTCATTCCTAACTTTTTCACAAAATTTCGGTCAGCTAAGTGGAAAAATTCTTGATTCAAAAACTCAGTTGCCCATTGAAGGAGCCAATATTTTACTAGAAGGAACTCAAATAGGGGTTGTTACCAAAAGTGATGGATACTTTAATATTGAAAATATTGACCCAAAAACCTACAATATCATAATAAGTCATATCGGTTACCAATCTAAAACTTTATTTAACATAATTATAAAAAAATTTGGGACCCCAAATATTAAAGTTCTACTTGAAAATTCTCCTAGCGAATTGGATGAGATAGTATTAATCCAAAGCCCTTTTAAAACCTCGATTGAAACCCCCCTATCAATAAGAAGTTTTTCAGCTGTTGAAATAGAGACTTATCCTGGAGGTAATAATGATATAACTAAAGTTATTCAAAGTATGCCAGGAATTTCTCCTTCAATTGGGGGTTTTAGAAATGATGTGATTATTAGAGGAGGTGCTCCAAATGAATCGGTATACTATCTAGATGGAATTGAAATACCAAATATTAATCATTTTAGCACTCAAGGAAGTGCAGGAGGTCCTGTTGGTATGTTAAATGTCTCTTTTGTTAGAGAAGTTACACTAGCTAGCTCAGCATTTGGTGCAGAGTACGATAATCCCCTTTCAGGTGTATTGTCTTTCGAACAAAGAGAAGGTAATCCTATCAAATTTGGAGGTAATTTTAGGTTAGGCGCAAGTGAAGCTGCTTTGACTTTTGAAGGACCATTTTTGAGAAAAGATAAAAAAAAACCAAGTCCAACTACTTTTTTATTTTCTTTAAGAAGAAGTTATCTTCAGTATCTATTCGAAATAATTGGATTACCAATACGTCCAGATTATTGGGATTTCCAATGGAAGATTAATCATGAAATTGATAAATATAATTCATTAAATTTTATAGGTGTTGGAACAATTGATGATTTTACAGTTAAAGCTCCAAAAAATTTCAATGCCCAACAACAAGCTACAATTGAGCAGGTACCAATAATTCAGCAAAAGACTATTACTGTTGGATTATCTTGGGAAAAAAAATATAAAAATGGTAAAGGATTAATGAGCACATCTTTAAGCACTAATAGACTTAAAAATATTTTTTCGCGTTATGAGAATAACTCAAATAAATCGGGATTACTTTTTAAGAATGATTCTTATGAAAACGAAACTAAACTTAGATTTAAAAATTTAATTTACTTTAATAACTTTAAAATAACTTCAGGGTTTAATATTCAAAATTCAGATTATTTAAATAGTACTGTAAGTTTAAGTAAGAAAATTGATTATCTAAGTAAAATTAATTTCATGAAATATGGGTTTTTTGCCAAAAGTGAAAGGAAATTTTTTAATCAAACTCTGGGGGTTTCTTTTGGTTTTAGGTTTGATGCTGATTCTTTTTCAGAAGGCTCTAATATTTTAGATAATTTTTCTCCGAGAATGTCAATTACATACAACCTAACAAAAAATGAAAATTGGAAACTAAATTCATCATTTGGAACTTATTACAAAATACCTCCCTATACAATCTTAGGGTATAGAAATCTAGAAGGGACTTTAGTTAATAAAAAAAGTAAATATATAAGAAGTAATCATTTAGTATTGGGTTTAGAACATTTACTTAGTAAGGCATCTAGATTAACCTTAGAAGGGTTTTATAAAAAATATTCACAATACCCCATTTCAATAATTGATAAAGTTTCATTAGCAAATAAAGGTGGGGGTTTTGAAATACTTGGTAATGAAGAAATAACATCTAACGGAGAAGGTGAAAGCTTTGGAATTGAAATATTATTCCAACAAAAACTTTCAAAGAATTTTTATGGAATTTTTGCATACACCTATTTTAATAGTCAATTCAATGATTTATCAGGAAATTACCTCCCATCAGTTTGGGATAGTAGACATTTGATATCTTTTTCTGGAGGATATAAGCTAAAAAAGAACTGGGAAATAAGTAGTAGATGGAGATTTTCTGGAAAAACTCCATACGCACCTGTAAATTTAAACGCGAGTCTAGAATCTTACCCAGAACTAATTTTAGATTATACTGAATTAGGAAATAAAAAGTTAAGCACTTTCAATCTTTTAGATGTAAGATTTGATAAAAAATGGAATTTTAAACGTTATTCACTAAATTTTTATGTTGAGATTCAAAATATACTTGCTCAAACTATACCCAGGCCTAAAGAATACGGTTTAAATAGGTCAGATTCAGGGGAATTAATTTTACCGATTAGTCTTTTTGAAATTAATATTGATGAAAATAATAATATACCTATACCTACAATTGGTTTTGTGGTTTATTTTTAATTGAATAATTCAATTAATCCTTCAGGTATATCTAGAACAATTTTTTTATTTCTCCTATCTAATTTAATAACTAACTTCTTATGTAAAGGAATTAAAATTTTTTTTCCTACCGATAAAACTTCAATAAGAGGTTGAGGATTAAATTCATTAATTCTTAAAACTTTACCAATTTCTTTTTCAAACTGATTAAATAAGGTAAACCCTTTGATTTCATGAAAGTAAAATTTATTCCCTTTCAATTTTGGGAGTTGGTTTAGAGGTAAATACAATTTTAAGTTCAATATTTTTTTAACTTCTAATTCTGAATCAACACCCTCAAATTTAACTCTTAACAAATGTGATTTATGCAAATTACTTTTGGAAATAAAAAAAGGTATTAATCCTTCAGGTTTGTCAACTAAAATTGATTTTAAATTTTCATAACTTTTTGGAGTATCAGTATCAATTTTTAAAAGTACTTCTCCCTTAAAACTATACTTTGAAACAATTGTACCGAGGTAGAAACAATTTTCTTTTTGCATAATAATATTAAATAAAAAACTTTATTTAAAAAATTATAAATTAATTAAAGATTTATTGCTTTGAATCATTTTCATCATTTGAATCAGTAATAGCTTCAGCCTCTGGGGTAGCTTCGGTCTCAGGAGTAGCTTCAACCTCAGGGGTAGCTTCAGTATCAGGAGTAGCTTTAGTCTCTGGAGTAGCTTCAACCTCAGGGGTAGCTTCAACCTCTGGAGTAGCTTCAACCTCTGGAGTAGCTTCAACCTCTGGAGTAGCTTCAACCTCTGGAGTAGCTTCAACCTCTGGAGTAGCTTCAACCTCTGGAGTAGCTTCAACC
>CAJPUR010000027.1 GCA_905381055.1 uncultured Flavobacteriaceae bacterium | reverse complement strand
GAGTAACCATTATATTTTAAACTTTTTTCATCAAATTTAATTCCCATTAAATTGCCTAGATTTTCAACTTTAATCAAATTATGACCCAAAAACTCTAATTCATTTAACACATTAATTGGAATTTTTGATTTTTCATATTTTATTTCATCAGGGAACCATTGATGATGAATCTTACTTGATTCAATTGCATCTTTCAGACTCATTTTATAATCAATTATATTAGAAATTGTTTGAAAAACAGTATTTATTATTGTTCTTCCCCCAGGACTTCCAATTATTATATAAGGTATATTATTTTTTGTAATAATAGTTGGAGTCATACTTGAAAGCATTCTTTTTTCTGGTTCTATAAGATTAGGTCGTGTCCCAATTAAACCATTTTCATTCGTCAAATTAGCAACAGGATTAAAATCACCCATTTCATTATTAAATATAAAACCTAATTCTTCAGACCCCATTCCAACTCCATAAGAATCCTCTAGAGTTGTAGTTAGAGAAACGGCGTTTTTATTTTCATCTATTACTGATATATGGGTAGTATTATTTCCTTCATAAATCTGAAAATAATTATCTAAAATACTTTTTGAAGCTTTTTTGGGATTAATGTTTAAAAAATAATTTTTTGCATATTTTTTTGATAAAAGAGTGTCAATTGGCATATTTTTATTAAAATCAGGATCTCCAAGAAATTTAGCTCTATTCATATAAGATTTTTTCATTATTTCAGCTAAAATGTGAATATGTTTAGAGGAATTAAATTCAATTTTATTTAAATCAAAATTCTCTAAAACATTAAGCATTGTAATTAATGTAATACCACCAGAACTTGGAGGGCCCATAGAATAAACTTTATTACCTCTATAATTTCCAATAATTGGAACTCTTTCAATAACTTTATACTTTTTTAAATCTTCATAACTAATTAAACCATCATTATCTTTCATAAAAGAAATAATTTTTTTTGCTACCCAACCACTATAAAAACCATTCTTGCCATTATCTCTTATTGCCTCAAGTGTCTTTGCTAACTTTTTTTGACGCCATACTTCACCTGGTTTTAAAAATTCATCTTTATCATTTTTAAAGTAATTTTTTAAAAAGAAATTTTGTTTTCTACTAATTCCAATCTTTGCAGAATTATGTAGACCCTCAGTCATAATAAAACCAGTATTTGCTATATTAATTGCTGGTTGAATTAACCTTTTCCACTGAATTTTTCCATATTTTTTATGAGCAAAAAACAAACCAGCAACAGTCCCAGGAACTCCTATTGAAAGTATACTATTATGATTTTTTCCACTTATCAAGTTTTGATTTTTATCCAAAAACATTTCTTTTGAAGATTTAATAGGAGCTTTTTCCCTAAAATCAATAGTTGTAGATTCATTATCTGAATTTAAAAAAACGATAAAACCTCCACCCCCTATATTTCCAGCTGAAGGAAAAGTAACAGCTAAAGTAAATGCAGTTGCTATTGATGCATCAATGGCGTTTCCTCCCTGTTTTAAAATATCTAATCCAACCTGGGATGCAATCTTACAGTCTGAAACAACAATTGCATCTTTACTAATAAGTTGTGAATTAAGCTTAAATAAAGCAAAAAGAACAACTAAAGTAAATGACTTTAATGTTGAATTTTTCATTAAATAATAAAATATCTAAATTAAATTATGAAAATATTGGAAATTAAACTAAAAAGAGGAAGTATATAGAATAAAGAATCGTTTTACTGAGATTCTATATCTCTTAACTTTTGAATGTACTGAGCTTTTTGAATTCTATTTCTATTAGTAATTGAAGGTTTAATAAAATGTTTTCTTGTCCTTAGCTCTTTCATTGCTCCAACTTTGTCAAACTTTCGCTTGAATCTCTTGAGAGCTCTATCTATATTTTCACCTTCCTTTATAGGTATTATTAGCATAATTGAATCCTATTACTTAAAAATTTAGGCAAATATATACAAAGATTTAATAGATAATAAATAAATACTATTTTTTTCCTAAAATATCTCTAGAAATAACGATTTTTTGAATTTCAGTAGTCCCTTCTCCAATAGTACAAAGTTTTGAGTCTCTATAAAATTTTTCAACAGGAAAATCTTTAATATAACCATAGCCTCCATGAATTTGAACAGCCTCGTTTGATATTTTAACACAAACTTCTGATGCATACATTTTTGCCATAGCACCAATTTTTGTTATGGACTGACCTTTTGAGATTGAATAAGCGGCTTTATGTAATAGAAGCTCTGAAGCTTCAATTTCAGTAACCATATCTGCCAACTTAAATGAAATTGCTTGAAAAGAACTTATCGCTTTACCAAATTGCTTTCTTTCCTTGGAATATTTTAAAGATGCTTCGTATGCACCCTTCGAAATTCCGAGAGCGATAGCACCGATTGAAATTCTCCCTCCATCCAAAATCTTCATAGATTGAATAAACCCCTCACCAATAGGCCCTAATCTGTTTTCATCAGAAACAATACAATCATCAAAAATAATCTCCGCAGTTTCTGAACACCTCATCCCTAACTTATTTTCAGTCTTACCATAATTGAGTCCTTTAGTTCCTCTTTCAACTACAAAAGCAGTCATTCCACGAGATTCATTTTTTTCACCAGTCCTTGCAATAATAACAGCAATATCTCCACTTCTACCGTGAGTTATAAAGTTTTTTGAACCATTGATGATCCAATTATCTCCAACTTTTTTAGCAACAGTATTCATTGCCTTTGCATCTGACCCAGTTTCATATTCTGTTAATGCCCATGCACCAATATGCTCTCCTGAGCACAATTTAGGTAACCATTTACATCTTTGTTGTTCATTCCCGAATAAATAAATGTGATTTGTACACAAGGAATTGTGAGCAGCAACAGACAAACCAATTGATGGATCAATTTTAGAAATTTCTTCGATTATAGAAATATATTCGTGATAGCCTAAACCAGAACCTCCATACTCTTGAGGTATTAAAACACCCATAAAGCCATGTTTTCCAGCAATTCTAAAAACGTCTTTAGGGAAAAACTGGCTTTCATCCCATTTCATTACATTAGGTTTGAGATATTTTCTGGAAAATTTTGAAGCAGAATCTGCAATCAGTTGGATTGTTTCGTCTCTTTTAAATACAGAAGTAGCTGTATAATCTATCATAACTTTTTTTTTCAAATATAGTGTTATTCTTTCAATTTATTAATTAGAATTTGATGAATTTATAACATTCAAATATTTTGATAATTCTTGTTTAACTTTTGGATATAAAATTAATAATCCTAACATATTAGGAAAAACTAATGCTAAAATCATTGCATCTGAAAATCCCCAAACAGAAGACATATCTGCAGCAGCTCCAATAACAATAAATATTAAAAATATTAATTTATATATTAAGTCTGAAATTTTACTTTTACCAAATAAATACATCCAGGATTGAAGACCGTAATATGACCAAGAAATCATTGTTGAAATAGCAAAAAGTACAACTGCAAGGGTCAAAAAAGGGCCAGAAAAAGATATATATTTAGAAAAAGCAGCTGCAGTTATTGCAGCTCCTTCAACTTTAAGGCCGTTTATTACGACTATTCCTCCTTCCCCTCCATAATTGAAAACAGTATTATCTCCATTAAAAATGATTATAACTAATGCTGTCATTGTACAAATTACTACAGTATCAATGAATGGTTCTAATAATGCAACTAAACCTTCGGAAGCTGAAAAATTTGTTTTTACTGCTGAATGAGCTATTGAAGCAGATCCCGCTCCAGCCTCGTTTGAAAAAGCAGCTCTTCTAAAACCAGTGATTAAAACCCCAACAATTCCACCAACTCCTGCAGAGGGATTAAAAGCTTGTTTAAATATCATTCCAAATGCATCATCAACATAAGTGATATTAGATAATATTATAAATAGGCAAGCAAATACGTACATAATGGCCATAAAAGGTACAATCTTTTCAGTTACAGAAGCTATTCTTTTTATTCCTCCAATTATGATTACACCAACAATGAGCATCATAATCAATCCAATTATTGTTCGAGCGTTACCTCCTGTCATTCCAAAAGAACTGACCAATTGCATTGCAGCTTGATTTGATTGTGCTGCATTTCCCCCACCAAAAGAAGCTCCAACACATAACAATGCGAAAACAACAGCTAAAAATTTACCTAATTTAATAAAACCCTTTTGTTCTAAACCTCTGCTTAAATAGTACATTGGACCTCCATATACAGTTCCGTCTTTTCCAATGTCTCTATATTTTACTCCAAGTGTGCATTCAACAAATTTTGTTGACATGCCTAATAAACCACAAAGAATCATCCAGAATGTTGCACCTGGACCTCCAATTGCAATAGCAAGTGCAACACCAGCAATGTTTCCATTTCCGACAGTCCCAGAAACTGCAGTTGCTAAAGCTTGAAAATGAGAAACTTCACCTTTATCGCTGTCTTTTTTTTTTGAATTTTCTATAAAATCGTATTTACCCCTTACAGTATTAATTGAAATTGGGAAATATCTAATATTAATAAATCCAAAATAAATTGTGAAAAATAATGCTCCCCCAACCAACAATATAATGATAGTGGGAATATCGCTACCAGTAATCATTTTACTGCCTGGAAAAGAATGAAGAATTAGAGCTCCCCACCAATCAGCAAATGGAGTAAAAGCCTCATTAATTCTTTCGTCTAAACCTTTGTCTTGAGAAAAAACAAGAGATGAAAACATAGTAAATACTAAAGTGAAAAAAAATTTATTAATTTTCATTAATTTCTTTTGTAAAAGCAATATCTGACAAATAGAAACAAAAACAAATTTTTAAATAATTTTTTATACTCATAAATCAAAAACAGACGACCTTTCCTTATAAATCATATCTTTCATTCTCATCCAAAAGGCAAGAATTAAATAAATTACAAAACCACCTACTAAAGTTGTGAAAGATAGATAAATAAAAAAAAGTCTTACATTTTTAACCTTAATACCAAGCCAATCGGCGAGTCTGGAACAAACATAAAACCCATATTTTGTTAACCAATATCTAAAATTTGAAATCATTATTAAATTAAATAATTATTTTGTTTCGCCCTCCCAACTATCAATGCCTCCAATCAAATTATATGTATTAATTATACCTAATTCATTCATTATTTTACAGGCATTAGAGCTACGAGCACCAGATTTACAGTATACAAAGTAATTTTTATTTTTATCTAAGTTATTTATTTCATTGATAAATTCAGATGGTTGATTAATGTCAATTAATAAAGAGCCATTTATGTGTTTTTCCATAAATTCATGCTCAGTACGAACATCAATTATTAGTGAATTTTTCGATGATAAAAATTTAAAATACCAATCTTTCTGTTTAAGTTCAATCATAAAATATAATTCAAAAATAAGTTGATAAAAATATTTCTGCAAATATCTAGGAATTAATAATAAATAATTTATATTTGTTTATACATTAATTGTAATAACAAATATGATAAAAAAGTCAACTCGAGATTCAATACTTTCAATATTAAAAGCAAGTCTGAGAATAAATAAAAAACTATATGAAATATTAAAAACATATGAAATTTCAGAACAACAATTCAACGTACTCAGAGTGCTTAGAGGTCAAAAAAATAGACCTTCTAATCTAAAAACAATTCAAGCCAGAATGGTTCATAAAATGAGTAATACCTCAAGACTTATTGATAAACTAATAATTAAAGGTTATGTCACCAGAAACCTTTGTGAAATAAATAGAAGAAAAATTAATATATTTATAACTGAAAAAGGATTACTAATTTTAAGCAAAATTGATCCTGTTATTGATGAAAATGAAGAATTATTAACAAAAAACCTATCTGAAGAAGATAAAAAAAATCTTGTTTATTTGGTAAATAAAATAGCAACTTGAAATTATGATAAAAATATTAACTCCTATTTTACTTCTAATTTTTTCAAACTTATGTTTGTCCCAAGATAAAGAAATTAACATTGAAAAAAGTAAAATTAAATGGTATGGTAAAGAAATAACAACGAAAGTACACTATGGGACTTTAAAATTCAAAAAAGGAATATTAAAATTTGAAGATGAAATATTAGTCTCAGGTGAATTTACAGTTGATATGGAATCTTTAACTGTAGATGATCTAACGGGCAGAGGTAAAAAGTATCTTGAGGATCATTTAAGGTCTGATGATTTTTTTTCAGTTGAAAAATTCAAAGAATCTAGTTTAAAAATTACCAGTTCCTCTTTAATAAAAGATTCAACATTTGAGGTCCTAGGAATATTATCCATAAAAGGAATATCAAATAATGTAAAATTCACAATTAGCACAAAAGAGTCAATTGACTCGAAGCTCACTTTTGATAGAACTAAATTTGATGTTAAGTATAGATCTGGAAATTTTTTCCAAAACTTAGGCGATAAGTTAATTTATGATGATATAGATCTTGAAGTTTCACTAGTATTAAATTAATTGATTTTATTTAATTATTAAATTTAAAAATATAGATTATATTTGCAAAAATGATTTTTAATTTAAAATATACGATTTGGTGGTCTAATTGACATGAAAAGTTCGTGATTAATTAGCTGTAAAAATATTTAAGGCTTGTCATCACGACAAGCCTTTTTTAATTTATATATAATGAAAGTTTATTCTTTAAAATCAAAACACAAAAAAATTTTATCAGATACTTTAACACCAGTTAGTATTTATTTAAAACTCAGGGATGTTTTTCCCAACAGCCTTTTATTAGAGAGTAGTGATTACAATCAAAACCAAAAAGGTTTTTCCTATATATGTTGTAATTCCATAGCATCAATCTCGTTAAAAAAAAATATTTTAACTTATGAGTACCCTGATGGAAATACAACTACTGAAAATTTAAATAATTTCTCCAAACTACCAGACAAAGTCAACTCATTTTCCAAGCAATTTAAAAGTAAAGATTTCAAATTCAAATTTTTATCTAATGGATTATTTGGGTTCATAGGGCATGAAGCAATTGAATACTTTGAAAATATTTCTTTAGATCAAAAAAAAGAAAGTAATGATATACCTGAGTTACACTATGCTGTTTATCAAAATATAATAGCCATTAGTCTATTTAACCACGAAACCTATTTATTTTCACATGTTTACAACAAAAATCATAATCTAGATAAAATTCAATTAATATTATCTAAAGAAAACACATCAAGTTTTAAGTTCAAAAAAATTGATTCAAAAAAATCAAATTTAACTGATAAAGAATTTGTTAAAAATGTTAAAAAAGGAATTAAACATTGCCATAGGGGAGATGTATTTCAATTAGTATTGTCTCGAAGATTTTCTCAAAAATTTAAAGGCGATGAATTTAATGTGTATAGAAAATTACGTTCAATAAATCCCTCCCCCTATCTTTTTTTCTTTGATTACGGGGATTTCAAGATTTTTGGCAGCTCCCCTGAAGCTCAGTTAATTATCGATTCTGGTTTTGCTGAAATTCATCCAATTGCAGGGACTTTTAAAAGAACAGGAGATGATAAAATAGATTCTGCAGCGGCAATCAAATTATCAAAAGACGAAAAAGAGAATAGTGAGCATGTAATGTTAGTTGATCTTGCAAGGAATGATTTAAGTAGAAATGGATCAGAAGTTAAAGTGACTAAAAATAGAGAAATTCAATATTTTTCACATGTCATCCACCTTGTTTCTAAAGTTATCTGTAAAATGAAAAAAAACGCTAAAACTTTTCAGGTAGTTGCAGATACATTTCCAGCTGGAACTCTCAGTGGAGCACCCAAACACATGGCCTTAAAGCTTATAAACAAGTATGAAAAATCAAAACGTGATTTTTATGGTGGAGCAATTGGATATATGGAATTCAATGGGAATTTTAATCACGCAATTATCATTAGATCATTTTTAAGTAAAGACCATTGTTTATATTTTCAAGCTGGAGCAGGTATAGTAGCTGAATCTCATCCTGAAAATGAATTACAAGAAGTATACAATAAACTAGCTGCCTTAGATAAAGCAATAAAACTTGCTGAAAAAATTTAGTTATGAAAAAAATATTTATTATTGACAATTACGATTCTTTTACATATAACTTAGTACACTATTTTGAAGAATTAAATTGTGAGGTTTCTGTTAAAAGGAATGATCAATTTAACTTAAAAGAATTAGAAGCATTTAACTATATAGTTTTATCTCCAGGTCCTGGATTACCTGAAGAATCAGGTTTACTAAAAGAAGCAATTAGACTTTATGCCCCAACAAAAAAAATATTAGGGGTATGTCTTGGTCTTCAAGCTATTGGCGAGGTTTTTGGTGGATCATTAATAAATTTAAAAAAAGTTTATCATGGCGTAACTTCTAATGTTAAAATAATTCATGATGATATTTTATTTAAAGACCTACCAAATAATTTGGAGGTAGGCAGATATCATTCATGGGTGCTTTCTAATCCAGCTCCAAAAGACATAATTGTAACCTCAGTTGATGAAAATAAAAATATTATGTCTATTAAACACAAAAAATATGATGTTAGAGCAGTTCAATATCATCCTGAATCGATTTTAACTCCTAGAGGGAAAAAAATTTTAGCAAACTGGATTAATTCATAGGCTATGAAAGAAATAATAAATAGATTGATTAATTACGAAACTCTATCAAAAGCTGAAGCAAAAAAAATTATTAAAAATATTGCTGATGGGAAATATAATCCAAGTCAAATTTCTTCATTCCTTACAATTTTCATGATGAGAAATATTAAACTTGAAGAGTTAGAAGGTTTTAGAGAGGCTCTTCTTGAACTTTGTGTTAAAATAAATTTAAGTGAATTTGATACAATTGATCTGTGTGGAACTGGAGGAGATGGAAAAAACACCTTTAATATTTCAACTTTATCATCTTTTGTTTGTTCAGGTGCTGGTTTAAAGGTTTCAAAGCACGGAAATTACGGGGTTTCGTCAGGTTGTGGTTCAAGTAATGTTCTTGAATTTTTGGAAATTAAATTTACGAATAATCAAGACTTTTTATTACATTCTATTGACAAAGCTGGAATATGTTTTATCCATGCTCCTCTTTTTCATCCTGCAATGAAAAATGTAGCTAATATTAGACGTGAACTTGGTGTAAAAACTTTTTTTAATATGCTAGGTCCACTCGTTAATCCTTCTTTCCCTAATAGTCAGTTTACAGGGGTGTTTGACCTTGAGCTAGCAAGACTTTATGGTTACTTATTAGAAAAAACTAACAAAAAATATTCTGTTGTATATTCATTAGATGGATATGATGAAATTTCACTAACAAGTCCTGTAAAATTAATTAATAATAATAACGAAAGAATGCTTAATCCCAAGGATTTTTCATTAGAAAAATTAAAAAATATTGACATTATTGGCGGTGAAAGTATATCATCCTCAGCGAAAATTTTTATGAATGTTTTAAATAATAAATGTTCTAAGGCTCAAAAAAGTGTTGTGTTAGCAAATGCAGGAATGGCTATTTCTACAGCACTAAATATAAATATTAAAAATGGTATTGAAAAAGCAAAAGAGTCTTTAAATTCAGGTAAAGCATTAGAATCATTCAAAAAACTAAAAAAATTAAGTTCAAAATGAATATTCTAGATAAAATAGTAAATAATACAAAAAGGGAAATTCAAGAAAAGAAAAAAAACTTTTCGATAAAGAATTTTGAGTCCTCACCACTTTTTAAAATGCCAACAATTTCCCTTGTTAATTATTTATTAAACAGTAATTCGGGAATTATTGCTGAACATAAAAGACGATCTCCTTCAAAAAAAAATATAAACAATAATGTTGACTTAGTTAAAGTTGTGAAAGGATATCAAGATGCTAAAGTATGTGGAGTTTCAGTTTTAACTGATAAAAAATTTTTTGGAGGATCACTTGATGATTTAAAAAAAGCGCGACAAATTTTAACAATACCAATTTTAAGAAAAGAGTTTATTATAGATGAATTCCAAATCATTGAATCAAAAGCAAACGGAGCTGACGTTATTCTTCTTATAGCATCAATTTTAAGTAAGGAGCAAATAAATAAATTTTCTGAATTAGCTAAAAGCTTAAGCTTAGAAGTTTTAATTGAAATTCACAATGAAAAAGAATTAAACAAATCAATTAATCCTAACATAGATCTAATTGGTATAAATAATAGAAATTTAAAAACATTTCAAGTTGATATTGAAAATAGCATAAATTTAGTCACTAAAATACCTACTGACTTTTTAAAAATTTCAGAGAGCGGAATTGAAAAAGCTGAAACTGTTAAAATCCTAAAAAAAAATGGATTTAATGGTTTTTTAATTGGAGAAAAGTTTATGAAAAAGGATCATCCTGGATTTGAAGCTAAAGAGTTTATTAAAAAGATAGAAAAATGAAAATCAAGATATGCGGAATGAAATTAACTTCAAATATAATTGAAGTGTCAAAAATAAATCCAGATTATATGGGCTTTATTTTTTGGGAAAAATCAAAAAGATTTTTTAACGGAAATATTCCAAATATTAATGGAAATATAAAAAAAACTGGTGTTTTTGTTGATTCTCCTATTAATGTAATATTAAATAAAATCAAAAAACATAATTTAAATGCCATACAACTTCATGGCGTCGAATCTATTGATTTTTGTAAAAAAATAAAACTTTTAACTGATATTGAAATAATTAAAGTATTTAAAGTCAATGATAATTTCAATTTTAACAAAATATTATCTTTTGATAAAGTTTGTGACTATTACCTTTTTGACACTAAAGGTAAATTACCTGGGGGAAATGGATTCCATTTTGATTGGGAGATTTTAAAAAAATATCCATACAAAAAGAAATTTTTTCTTAGTGGAGGAATTGGTTTGTTAGATATTAATAATTTAAAAAAAATTTTAAAATTAAATTTACCAATACATGCTATTGATGTAAATAGTAAATTTGAACTTAGAAATGGAATAAAAAATGTAAATGATTTAAGCAATTTTAAAAAACAATTGTTACTATGAAATATAATGTTGATAATAAAGGTTATTATGGAGATTTTGGTGGAGCATATATTCCTGAAATGCTCTATCCAAATATAAGTGAGTTAGAAAAAAATTATAAGAAAATATCAAGTGAACCCAAATTTATTAATGAATTTAATTATTTACTCAAACAATATGTTGGCCGCCCAACTCCTTTATATTATGCTAAGAGATTATCAAAAAAGTATAAAACAAAAATATATCTTAAGAGAGAAGATTTGTGTCATACAGGAGCTCACAAAATAAACAATACAATTGGACAAATTCTACTTGCTGAAAAATTAGGAAAAAAAAGAATAATTGCTGAAACTGGAGCTGGACAGCACGGAGTAGCAACTGCTACTGTTTGTGCTCTCAAAGGACTGAAGTGTATTATTTACATGGGAGAAATTGATATAATAAGACAATCCCCTAATGTAGCTCGAATGAAAATGCTTGGAGCTGAAGTCAGACCCGCTAAATCTGGAAGTAAAACATTAAAAGATGCAACTAATGAGGCTATTCGAGATTGGATTAATAACCCCACTGATACTCACTATATAATTGGCTCGGTAGTTGGTCCTCATCCTTATCCTGACATGGTTGCAAGATTTCAGTCTGTAATTTCTAAAGAAATTAAAAAACAATTAAAAATTAAAGAAGGGACTCCTTTTCCAGACTATCTTATTGCCTGTGTTGGTGGTGGAAGTAATGCTGCAGGGACATTTTATGAATATTTGGATGAAACAAAGGTTAAAATTATTGCTGTAGAGGCTGCAGGAAAAGGAATTGAGACAGGAAAAAGTGCTGCAACATCAGCTCTTGGTAAAGAAGGAATAATTCATGGTAGCAGAACATTATTAATGCAAACTGAAGATGGACAAATTACGGAACCCTACTCAATATCAGCAGGATTAGATTATCCTGGAGTAGGACCAATGCATGCAAATTTATTTCGTACCAAAAGAGCTGAATTTATATCAATTTCAGACGATGAAGCTATGACAGCCGGTCTTGAATTATCTCAACTGGAAGGTATAATACCAGCAATTGAGACTGGACATGCATTTGCTATCTTTCAACAAAAGAAATTTAAGCCAAATGATATTTTAGTAATAAATCTATCTGGTAGAGGAGACAAAGATTTAGACACTTATATTGATTATTTTAAATTATGATGAATAGAATAGATCAAAAATTTAAAACACAAGATAAAATACTTTCAATATATTTCTCTGCTGGATTTCCAAACATAGATGACACTCGTATAATTATTAAAGAATTAGAATCTGCAGGAGTAGATATGATTGAGATTGGGCTTCCATTTAGCGATCCTCTTGCTGATGGACCAACAATTCAAGAAAGTTCAAATATTGCAATTAAAAATGGAATGTCATCTCAAAAATTATTTAATCAGCTAAAAAATATAAGAAATGAAACCTCAATCCCATTAGTTATAATGGGGTACTTTAATCCTATTTTACAATTTGGAATTGAAAATTTTTGTAAAAAATGTAAAGATGTTGGAATTGATGGATTAATTATCCCTGACTTACCAGTCAATGTTTACAATAATAGATATAAAAGTATTTTTCAAAAATATGAACTTTACAACATGTTTTTAATAACTCCTCAAACATCAGAGGAAAGAATAAGATATATTGACGATATTTCTAAAGGTTTTATTTATATGGTAAGTGATGCGAGTATAACTGGTGCTAAAAATAAAATTAATTTAAATCAAAAAAAATATTTTAATAGAATCTCAAAAATGAAATTAAAAACTCCAACTATAATTGGATTTGGAATTAGCAACTCTAAAACATACAATACTGCAATTAGCCATTCTAATGGTGCTATTATTGGATCAGCTTTTATAAAATTTATTGAAAAAAATGGCACAAAAAAAATTAAAGAATTTGTTGAGAAATTTAGATGATTTTATCTAGTAAAAACTGGATTATATATATCTTCAGTTTCCGAATCACTGTATGAATATCCACCATAGCTAAATGATTTAATCCCTTCTAAGCTTTCAATTTTATTGTCTATTACGTATCTAACCATTAAACCTCTAGCTTTTTTCGCATAAAAGGATATCATTTTTAATTTACCATTTTTAAAATCTTTAAACTGAGGAGTAATAATATCAGTAGAAATAGATTTTGGATCAATAACACTGAAATACTCATTGCTAGCCAAATTGAGCAAATAAGTTTCTTTAAATAATTCATCACTTAAGAATTTAGAAATTTTTTCTTCCCAAAAGCCATACAAATTTTTATAGTCAAACAATTCTAATTTTGTTCCCATTTCAAGTCTATATGGTTGAATCAAATCAAAAGGTTTAAGAATTCCATATAACCCTGAAATAATAAGAAGTTTTTTTTGAATCAATTCGATATTTTCTTTTAAAATACTTTCAACTTCTATCCCTGAATATACATCACCATCAAAAGTAAAAATTGCAGGTCTTGAATTTTTATTATTAAAAGGTAATTTAAAATCTTGATTTCTAGTCCAATTCAAATTTGATAATTTTTCTGAAATTTTCATTAAATCAGATAACTGGTTTGGAGATTTCTTTTTCAGAATTGAATTAATTTTAGATGCTTCATTTAAAAAAGTAGGTATTGTTGTTGAAATTTTAGGGATTTTTTTTGAAAAATCCATAGATTTAGCAGGTGATATAATCATTTTCATATTACAAATTTAATTAAAAAAGTTAAAAAATTTTATGTTTTGAATAAATCCTCCATTTATCTATTACACTTTTCATATCATCAGGTAATTCTGAATTGAACTCCATCCATTCCATAGATTTGGGGTGATTAAATCCAAGAACTTTTGCATGTAAAGCTTGTCGAGGAATAATCTTAAAACAATTTTGAATGAATTTTTTATAATTTGAAAAAGTGGTTCCTTTTAAAATTAAATTACCTCCATATCTTTCATCATTAAATAAATTATGGCCAATATGTTTAAGATGAACCCTTATTTGATGTGTCCGACCAGTTTCGAGTTTACATGACACCAAAGTTACATAACCAAATCTCTCAATTACTTTATAGTTGGTAATAGCCTTTTTACCTTTGTCAGTGTCTTTTGAAACTGACATTTGTAATCTATTTTTTGGATTTCTAATAATATTAGCATTAATTGAGCCACTATCATGAACGACATCACCCCAAACTAAAGCATTATATTCTCTTTTAGTTATTTTTTTTTGAAATTGACTGGAAAGATTAGCCATTGAATTTTCTGTTTTTGCGACTACAATTAATCCACTAGTGTCTTTATCTATTCTATGAACTAAACCTGGCCTAAAGCTATTTTTTGGTAATTTTTCAAAATGATACAATAAACCATTTACAAGAGTACCAGAATAATTTCCATGACCAGGATGAACAACTAAACCAGGATCTTTGTTTATAACAATAATACTTTCATCTTCGTAAACTATATTAAGAGATATTTTTTCAGGTATTAATAAGTTTTCATTAGGAGGATAACAAAACAATACTTTAATTTCATCACCTCCCTTAACTTTATAATTTGTTTTAACTTTAGTCCCATTAGCAAATACATTACCATTTTTAATACCTGATTGAATTTTAGTCCTGGTAGTATTTTCAATTTTATTCATTAAATATTTATCAACTCTCAAAGGATCCTGACCTAAATCTACATTAAAAGAGAAATGTTCATAAAGACCTCCACTATTATTTTCTATATTTTTCAAAACTTAATTATTTTTTTCCATTACCCAAAATTAAATCTATGGAAGAGTTTTTGGGCAATAATACTCCAGGGTCAATTTTTTTTCCCTGATAGTTTATTTCTAAAACCATATCCTTTCCAATATCATTTTTATAGGTTTTTCCCCCAATTTTAAAACCAACAGCTTGAAGTTTAGTTTCAGCATTTCTTTGAGTTATTTGAATAACATTAGGAACTCTTATTTTTCTATAACTCTTCGGATTTAATGTTAAGTATATTTTTCTATTTTTTTTAACTAAATCATCATAAACAGGTGACTGATCGATTACACTTAATGGAGGATAATTTGGATTATATTTTGAAGAATCTAAAACTTCAAACCTTAAATTATTTTTTTTAAGAATAAATTCTGACTCCTTTAATGAAAAAGATTCGAGATTTGGGACTTTTATATATTTATTATGGTTAGTTATAATTTTTAAAATATAGAGAGTAGAAATGCAAATAATAAAAACTATTACGGAAGCAAGAACTATTTGTTTAAAAAATATTTTACTAAATAGAAATCTGATGAAATTCATTATGATTATAAGTAAGTAAATATAATAAAAACCTCATCTTTTATAAAAAACCTAAAAAAATAGTTTACATTTTTTAATTTTAAGTAATTTTTTGAGAATGGAGAAACTTAAAATTGGAATTGCTTGGGGAGGTTACAGTTCTGAAAGACTTATATCTAAGAAGAGTTGTGACTCAATTTATGTTGTTTTAAAAAAAAAATATTTAAATCTTTATAAAATAGAATTTTCCAGAAAAAAATGGATTGTAAGTGATCACAATAACAAAAAATTTATCATTAACAAAGATGATTTTTCATTTATTAAAAATGAAATAAAAATAAATTTTGATTTTATAATAAATATGATTCATGGTTCACCTGGAGAAGACGGAGAATTAGCTGATTATTTAGAAAGACTAAAAATACCTCACAGTAGTAGTAATAGTGTTTCTTCAAAAATAACTTTTAATAAAAATGAATGTTTACGTTTTGCAAAAAAATTAAAAATACCTACTGCTAAAAATTTAAAAATTGATTTAAATAAACCATATGATATTTCAAAAATTTGTTCTAAGGTTGGATTACCTTGCTTTGTTAAAGCAAATTCGTCAGGGAGTAGTTTTGGAGTTTCAAAAGTAACTGTTAAAGAAAATTTAAAGCAATCAATTGTCATGGCATTTAAAGAAAGTGACAAGGTCTTAGTTGAAGAAAATATTTCTGGAAAAGAATATACTGTTGGAATCACAAATTGGTACGGAAAAATTAAGGTTTTACCAATAACAGAGATTATTCCTGAAAATGATTTTTTTGACTTTGATTCCAAATATAAAGGAAAATCAATTGAAGTAACTCCAGCATCAACTCTTTCTAAAATTTGTAAAAATAAATTAGAGAAAATGACTATTAAACTTTATAAAAATTTAAAACTTTATGGTTTATGCCGTGCAGATTTTATCGTTAAAGACGAAATTCCTTATTTTCTAGAAATAAATACTGTTCCAGGAATGACAGAAAAAAGTATTATTCCTCAACAATTAAATAAGGAAGGTATTTCAATTAATAGTTACTATGACTTTTTAATTAAAAAAATAAATTAAATTTACTTTATGAGAAGAATTGTTTTCCCTGGTTCTTTTGATCCAATAACTAATGGTCACCATGACATATTAAATAGGGCTATCCCTCTTTTCGACGAAATAGTAATTGCAGTAGGAATTAATATAGAAAAATCTTATATGTTCCCAGTTAATAAACGTATTGAATTTATCAATTCAATTTATAAAAACGAGAAAAAAATAAAAATAAAATCTTATAAAGGTTTAACTGTTGATTTTTGTTTAAAAAATAACATCTCATACATTCTTAGAGGACTAAGAAATCCTTCTGACTTCGAATTTGAAAAAAATATGGCTCATACAAATAACTCTATGTCTAAGATTGAAACTATATTTTTGTTAACATCAATAGAGAATTCATTTATTAGTAGTAGCTTAGTGAGAGAAATTATAAAAAATGGAGGAGATTATAGCTCCTTTATACCAAAAAAAGTAAATATTTAATATTTTTTAAAATAATATTTTTATGTTTTCGTAAGAGTTTTTGAAAATTTCATTTAAATCTTTTCTTGATTTCCACTCTACTTTTTTTATACCTTCACTATGTTGAGGTTTTAATTTATCTTTAAATTTTGTTTTCATTAAATACCAAAAAGTTTTTTTTAATTTGAAAACCCCATTTTTCTTAAAAAAATGGTATGTCATAGGTAATGGCTTAATTATTTCTAAATTTTCAACCCCAGTTTCTTCATTAACCTCTCTAACAGCTGCGTCTTTTATTTTTTCTTTTTTTTCTATACCTCCCTTTGGAAGATCCCATTTATTATTTCTAAAAATAAATAAATACTCCTTATTAGAATTAGTCACTAAACCTCCAGCCGCCTGAACTATAGGAAACTTTTTTATTAAATTTCTCCACAATTTTTCTTGATTTGAATGAAATAAAAATAATGATTTAACTTTTTTGGATTTTAAAGCTTTAATTATATTTTCACTTGAAGTAAATTTTAAATATAAAATTGGATTATTAATATCTTGTTTAATAATTTTTGTAATTAAAAAAATAGGCTTTTGATTAAAAAATACTTTATACATTTGAATAAATTTTCAAAAAAAATGTAAGTTATGATTATTAATAAAAAAATAGCTTATCAAACATCAAAATTTCTTCTGCAAATTAATGCAATTAAATTAAATTCAAAAAAACCATTTAAATGGGCAAGTGGGTGGAATTCACCAATTTATTGTGATAATAGAATTATTTTATCCTTTCCAGATATTAGGAGTTTTGTTGTTAACGAAATGTCTAATCAAATTCAATCAACTTATCATAAAGAAATTATAATTGCTGGTGTTGCTACTGGAGGAATTGCGATTGGAGCTTTGATTGCGAATAAATTAAACAAGTCATTTGTCTATGTTAGACCTGAAAGTAAAAAACATGGACGTAAAAATCAAATTGAAGGGATTAGTTCAAACAATAAAAAAGTAATTGTAATTGAAGACTTAATTAGTTCTGGTAGTAGTTCCATAAAAGCTATAGAGGCATTGAGATCTGACGGTGCAGAAGTTTTAGGTTTGTTTTCAATTTTTGATTACGGCTTTAATATTTCTAAAAAAAATTTTGAAAATTTAAATATAAATGTTATTTCGTTAAGCAATTATGAAAATCTAATTACAGTAGCTAAAGATTTAAATAAGATAACTTCCTATGAAATGAATACTTTAAAAAAATGGAGGCAAAATCCTTCAAGTTGGGGAATCAATATATGATTTTATCTCTGATGAGCTATATTCTTTAATTATTTCATTTTTAATTAAAACTCTCAACTTTCCGTTTTGATTTACTCCGATAATACGACCATCTATCACACTATTATTTATTTTAAATTTAGACAATATATCTTTTTTGAATAATAAAGATTCATATTCGATAATCAAATTTTCAAATTTTAGGTTGTTAATATTGTCAATTTTAAATGAGATTTTTCTTGTTAAAATATTTAAAACCTCTAATAAATCTATTTTCTTTCTTGTAATTGACGATATCGAAACTGCATTTTTAGCTTTTTTAAAAATTATTTGATTTACATTTAGTCCAATTCCAATTATGCTAGAACTTAAAAAATTTCTTTGAAAAAAGTTTTCAATTAAAATCCCAGAAATTTTTTTGGATGCTGACAAAATGTCGTTTGGCCATTTAATCTTTAAATTTGGCAAATTATATTTTTTTAATGTTTCAACTATTGAAATTGAAATAATTAGATTAATTATAAATGGATTTTTTAATTTATTTTTTCTAAAATCCTTATAAATACTGAAAGTTAAATTCTTTTTTGGTTCTGATTCCCAATAAGAACTCCTCTGACCTTTGCCATCAGTTTGGTTTTCTGCCATTACTAAAAAATTATCATGAATTCTTTTTTTTAAATAAAGTGTCTTTAAATATTCATTAGTAGAATTAATGGCATTAATTTTGTAAATTTTAAAATATGACATTGTTTGAAATAATGATATCCATTAAAATAATAAATTTGTTCTTATAATTAACTTTAAATGTTAAAAAAACAAAAAAGGTCTGATGCTTTAATTTTAGAAATAATCTCAGGGATTGAAAAAGTAAAAGGTGAAAAAATAAATCTTTTAGATTTAACAAATATTGATAACTCATTTTGTGAATATTTCATAATTTGCAATGGAAATTCGAATACTCATGTAACAGCAATAGTAAATTCTATTAATAGAATGGTAAGTAAATCTCTGAAAGAAAAACCATACCATACAGAGGGACTTAATAATTCTGAGTGGGTATTGATTGATTTTATAAATGTTGTTGTTCATGTTTTTCAAAAACAATACAGAGAATTTTATAACTTAGAAGATCTTTGGGGAGATGCTAAACAAACAAAAATTGCTTGAAATAATAAAAAAATAAATGAAAGATAAAAATAATTTAAATAAACCAAAATTTAATTCATACTGGATGTATGGAATAATTGTAAGTGTTTTACTAGGTCTAAGCATGTTTACTGACGATTCTAATTCTGGACTCCGAAAAACTAATATTTCTGAATTTGAACGTTTTTTAAACAACGGTGATATAAGAGAAGTTTCTGTTATTAATAAAAATCTTGCCCGAGTATCTCTAAATCAAAATTCTTTAGAAAAACCTGAGCACAAAGGATTAAAATCAAAAAATTTTTTAGGTCAAGAAAATATAAAAGGTCCACATTATGAATTCGAAGTTGGTGACTTAGAGTTATTTCAAAGAAGACTTGAGAAAGCTGAAAAAAATGGAATTGAATTCAAATATCAGTTTAAAACAATTGAAAATAAATGGATGGATGTATTAATTGGATTCTTACCCATTATTGTTATAATTGGTATATGGATTTTTATAATGAGAAGAATGTCTGGTGGAGCTGGTGGAGGACCAGGTGGACAAATTTTTAATATAGGAAAATCAAAAGCAAAATTATTTGATCAAAAATCTGATGTTAAGATTACGTTTAAAGATGTTGCTGGCCTTGAAGGAGCAAAAGAAGAAGTTCAAGAAATTGTTGATTTTCTAAAAAATCCAAAAAAATACACAGTGCTTGGAGGTAAAATACCTAAAGGAGCATTATTAGTTGGGCTACCTGGAACCGGTAAGACATTATTAGCAAAAGCAGTCGCTGGAGAGGCCAAAGTGCCTTTCTTTTCTTTATCTGGTTCAGATTTTGTTGAAATGTTTGTCGGTGTAGGGGCTTCCAGAGTAAGAGATCTCTTTAAACAAGCTAAAGATAAAGCGCCTTCCATTATCTTTATAGATGAAATCGATGCAATTGGTCGAGCAAGAGGTAAGAGTAACTTCACAGGATCAAATGATGAAAGAGAAAATACTTTAAATCAACTTTTAACTGAAATGGATGGTTTTGGTACAAATACAAATGTAATTGTAATTGCCGCTACTAATAGAGCTGATGTACTTGACAAAGCTCTTATGAGAGCAGGAAGATTTGACAGGCAAATCTATGTTGACTTACCTGATATTAGGGAAAGAAAAGAGATATTCAAAGTCCATTTAAAACCTCTCAAAGTTACAAAAACTCTTGATGTTGACTTCTTGGCCAAACAAACTCCTGGTTTTTCAGGTGCAGATATTGCTAATGTATGTAATGAATCAGCATTAATTGCTGCCAGAAGTAATAAAAAGTCTGTTGGTAAACAAGATTTTCTTGATGCGGTTGACAGAATAGTTGGAGGCTTAGAAAAGAAAAATAAAATTATAACAGAAGAAGAAAAAAATACAATAGCCTTTCACGAGGCAGGACATGCTATGGTAAGTTGGATGCTTGAATTTGCAGCACCACTAGTCAAAGTAACAATAGTTCCAAGGGGAAAATCTTTAGGAGCTGCATGGTATCTACCTGAAGAAAGGATGATAGTAAGAACTGAACAAATGCTTGACGAAATGTGCGCAACTCTAGGAGGAAGAGCAGCAGAGAAAATTATGTTCAATAAGATTTCAACTGGAGCTTTAAGTGATTTAGAAAAAGTAACTCGCCAAGCAAAAGCGATGGTGACAGTTTATGGACTAAATAAAGAAATTGGAAACATAACATTTTACGATTCAAGTGGAGAATCAGATTATAATTTTTCAAAACCTTATTCCGAAGAAACTGCAAAAAAAATTGATAAAGAAATATCTTTTATTATTGAAAAACAATATAACAGAGCATGTAAATTACTAGAAAAACAAAAAGAAAAACTCACTCAATTGGCAAATAGACTTCTAGAAAAGGAAGTTATTTTCAAAGATGACCTTATAAATATTTTAGGTGAAAGACCTTTTAAAACGGTTCAAAAAATTCCTGTTACATCTAAAAAAATTCAACCAAAAAAATAGTTGATTTGTGAAGTTTTTAAACTATCTCTTTGGAAAAAAAAATAATAAGGATCAAAAAAATGATCAAAGCCCTTTTCTTCCAAAAGAAAAAGACTCTAAGGAGATACTTTTTGCTAGAAACTTTACAAAAAAAGGAGGTAAATTCATTTATTGTGAAAGTAAAACTGAAGTTTTAGATTTCTTTATTAAAATTCTAACAGAAAATGGATGGCAAAAAAGTGATATTTTATGTGATGATAGTTTATTGTCAAACTTTTTTAATTTAGATAATTCTAATAAAAAAAAAGATTATGCTGTCCAACTATTGACATGTGAATTTTTAATTGCTAATAAAGGATCAATACTAATATGTAGCAATCAAATATTTGATAAAAAACTAAATGAAATTCCTGAAAATTTAATACTTTTTTCTAATTCAAATCAATTTGTGCCTGATGTAAGTGAGGCAATGACAAATATTAATATAAAATATAATACTGATTTGCCTAATAATATAACTACTATAAACTCTTTCAATCCATCGTCAGAAACTGATTTTTTATCTTATGGCAGTGCATCAAAAAATCTTTATTTGCTAATTCAAGACTAAAACCCATTGATGAAACAAGTAATAATTAGATCTGTATCTGGAATTATTTATGCATCTGTTATAATATTTTCAATTTTCTATTCCCCTTTAAGTTTTATCTTTTTAATTTATATTTTTTCTTCCCTTGCAATAATAGAATTTATGAGGTTAATTAATTTTAAAAATCCATTACCCATATTATTACTTGGATTTTTAATTTTTTTTTCACAGAATTTTGAATTTAAAGTTTTAAATTTTTATAACTCAATAAATTATTTAACTGATATTATTTTATTTATTTGCCTTATATCTAATTCTATATTATTTTTCCTACTTTTTAGAAAAAAACCCATTAGTTTATCAAAACTTAATAGATTTTTAATTACCTATTTTTACATGGTTTTTTCTTGTTTTTTAATTTCCCAAATCCCATTTATAAATGGCAATTATAATCCTGAATTAGTTATGATTTTTTATCTCATAATTTGGTCAAATAATTCTTTTGCTTATTTATTTGGTAAAAATTTTGGAAAAAATAAATTATTACCGAGTATATCTCCAAAAAAATCTTGGGAAGGATTAATTTTTGGTATTTTAACAACATCATTTTTGGCATATTTTTTAAATTCGTATTTTATGGATATAAAAGTTAACATTTTTTTATTATTACTAATTTGCCTATTTGCAACCTTAGGTGATCTTATTCAGTCTTATTTTAAAAGAATTGCAAATGTGAAAGATAGTGGATCATTAATTCCAGGTCACGGAGGTTTTTATGATAGAATGGATAGCGTTATTTTCACTGCACCCTTTTACATTATTTTTTCTAGATTTATATAAATATGTTTCACAAAGAAGGACATCTAATAATTTTATATTCATTTTTATTCATAGCATTATTAACCCTTTTGGTTGATTTTTTTATTGTAAGCGAAATATTAAAATATACTTTACAAACTTTTTTTCTTATATCATTGCTATTAATTCTTCAGTTTTTCAGAAATCCAAAAAGAAAATTTAATATAGATTCAAAAAAAATTTTATCTCCGGTTGATGGTAAAATAGTCGCGATTGATAGAGTTATTGAAAATGAATATTTTAATGACAAACGTATTCAGGTATCAATTTTCATGTCACCTATTAATGTTCATGTTACAAGGTATCCAATTGGAGGTAAAGTGATATACAGTAAATACCATCCTGGAAAATATCTTGTTGCATGGCATCCAAAATCTTCAGAAAAAAATGAAAGAACAACAATTGTAATTGAAAATAAAAATATTGGTAAAGTTTTATATCGACAAATAGCAGGATTATTAGCAAGAAGAATTGTTAATTATGCTAAAATTAAAGAAAAAGTTATTCAAGGTAATGATGCGGGATTTATTAAGTTTGGATCTAGAGTGGATCTTTTTTTACCTGTAAACTCAAAAATAAATGTCAAAATAAATCAACATGTAAAAGGAGGATTAGATTTTATAACAAAAAACTAAATTTATTTTCCTATAAATCATTAATATTTTTTTTTAGAGAGTCTATTTTAAGTTTCATATCAGAAAGTTTTTTCTTTTCTAAATTAATTATTTTTTCGGGTGCATTTTTTATAAAATTATTATTGTTTAATTTTTTCAAAATTGAGTTCATAAATCCTTGAGTATATTTAAGTTCCTCCTGTAATTTCAGTTTATCTTTTTTACTATCTAAAAAGTTTATTAATGGTATTATGAAGTCTGTTTTTTTAACTCTAAAAAATGCACCATTAATTTTAGGCTTGGTTTTTTTAATTTCAACTGAATCAATTATACCTAGTTTTTTGATAACACTAATAAACCCATCAAATTTATTTTCTGAAAAAACTATTAATTTTAAACTAGTTTTAAACCCTATACCCTTTTCTTTCCTTATTTTTCTTATTGCTGAAACAATAGATATAGAAAAATCAAAATTATTAATAACTAATTTATTAAATTTTTTAATTTGGGGCCAGGAAGAAATAATAAGAGGGTTTTCAATTGAATCGTCTTTAATTTTTTCCCATAACTCCTCAGATAGAAAAGGTATGAAAGGGTGTAAGATTCTTAAATTATTTTGAAAAATTTTTAAAATTTTTGATAAAGTCGAAGAATTTATTGGTGAATTTAATTCTGGTTTAACAGTCTCCAATAAAACAGAACAAAAATCATCCCAAATTAATTTATAAATAGCCAACATTACATCTTTTATTCTATACAAATTGAAATGATTTTCTATTGTTTCAAGAATAAAATTAAATTTATTTTCATACCATAATATAACGTCTTTTGAGGCCTGACTCTCTTTAACATTATTTGACGATGCCCAACCATCTATTAGTCTGTACGCATTCCAAATTTTATTTGTGAAATTTTTACCTGTAACACATAACTTTTCGTCAAATAATAAATCATTACCGGCTGAAGAACAAAGCATAAGCCCAACTCTAACTGAATCAGCACCATATTCATTAATTAGTTTTAAGGGATCAGGAGAATTACCTAATTGTTTTGACATTTTTCTTCCTTTTTCATCCCTTACTAAACCAGTTAAATAAACATTTCTAAATGGAAGTTGATTTCTAAATTCATAACCAGAAATAATCATTCTAGATACCCAAAAAAATAAAATATCTGGACCAGTTACTAAATCGTTAGTTGGATAATAATATTTTATTTCTTCATTATTTGGAAATCTAATACCATCAAAAACAGATATGGGCCATATCCATGAGGAAAACCATGTATCTAAAACATCTGGATCTTGAATTAATTCATCTAATTTAAGATTATCATTTCCAGTTTTAATTTTAGCAAGTCTTAAAGCACTTTCTTTATTTTCGCTAACAACAAAATCAGACTTGGACTTGCCAAAATAATAAACAGGTATTTGTTGACCCCACCATAATTGACGTGAAATATTCCAATCTCTAATATTTATCATCCAATGACTGAAAGTACTTTTGAATTTTTCAGGAAATAATGATATTTCACCTGATTCCATTACAGCCTTAATTGCTGGTTCAGACAGTTTTTTCATAGATAAAAACCACTGATCAGAAAGCCTTGGTTCAATTATTGCCCTGGTTCTCTCAGATAAAGCAATATTATTTTTATAAGGTTCTTTTTTTAAAAATAAACCTACTCTTTTAAGTTCAATAATAATTTCTTTTCTAACCTTAAATCTGTCCATTCCTTCAAAATGCATTCCATAATGATTAATGGTACCATTAGAGTTAAAAATATCAATTATTTCTAGTTTATGTTTTTCTCCTAAATATTTGTCATTATGGTCATGGGCAGGAGTAACTTTTAAACAACCTGTCCCAAAATCTTTATCAACATACTCGTCTTGAATTATTGGAATTTTTCTGTTTATAATGGGTACAATTGCCTTTTTGCCAACTAATTTTTTATATCTATTATCTTTTGGATTCACGCACAAAGCAGTATCTCCGATAAGTGTTTCAGGTCTTGAGGTAGCAACAATGATTTTTTCAGAAGAATTTTCTATTTTGTATGCTATGAAATATAAAAAACTTGATCTTTCTTCATAAATCACCTCTTCATCTGATAGTGTTGTTTCAGCCTTAGGGTCCCAATTAACCATTCTATGGCCTTTATATATTAATCCTTTATTATATAAATCAATAAAAACTTTGATTACCGATTCATTCATTGAATCATCCAAAGTAAACTTCTTTCTATCCCAATCACATGAGCATCCAATCTTTTGAAGTTGCTTTAAAATTACTCCCCCATAATTTTTTGTCCATTCCCAAGCATAAGTAAGAAACTCTTCTCTTGATAAATCATTTTTATTTATTCCTTTTTTTTTTAAATAATTCACAACTTTTGCTTCAGTTGCAATAGATGCATGATCAGTTCCCGGTACCCAGCAGGCATTATATCCTTGCATTCTTGCCCTTCGAATTAATATATCTTGAATAGTATTATTCAACATATGTCCCATATGAAGTGATCCTGTAACATTCGGGGGAGGTATTACAATTGAATAAGGCTTTCTCTTGTCAGGCTTTGAGGAAAAGAATTTATTTTCTAACCAAAATTTATACCATTTATCCTCAACTTCTTTTGGATCAAATTTAGAACTAATAGACATATCTGAGAATAAATTTCTAAGCAAAAGTAAATTTCCTTTTCTTATTTTAAAAGTAATATTTTACATTTTTGTTTAAAGTTTATAACTTATGTATATTTAAATTAAAGTTATATAAACAATATGGTCAACAGAATTTTTCTTCTAATTGTATTCATATTTAGCATTCAAACTATTTTATCTCAAAATCAAACTGGAGAAATCAAGTTTTATGATGAAATCATTAATTATGGTGAAATTAAAAAAGGAAGTAATGGGATAAAGACTTTTAGATTTAAAAACATTGGTAAATCAAGTCTAACTATTACTAAAGTTTATTCTTCATGTGGATGTACAATACCAAAAAAACCTCAGAATCCAATTATGCCAGGAGATGAAGGTGAGATTCAAGTTAAATATGATACAAATAGGATAGGTCCTATAAATAAAACAATTACAGTAAATTCAAATTCTATTAAAACACCAACTGTTTTATTGAAAATTCAGGGTACAGTTATTAATTGATTTATCTTAAATAACATATTTTATTTCTATTAATAGTTAACCATTTTTTTTTCAGATATTTGCATCTTTAAAACTTTGAAATGCCCAAAATATCAATTAAAGGAAAGGAACTTCCAGATTCACCAATAAGAAAATTAATGCCTTATGCTGATTTTGCATTAAAAAAAGGGCTTAAAATTCTTCATTTAAATATTGGACAACCAGATATTCACTCTCCAATTGAATCAACTGAAGTTATAAAAAATAGTAATTTAAATAATTTGCAATACGGATCATCTGAGGGTTCTATTAGTTTTAGAAAGTCATTATGTAAATATTATTTAAAAAATAATATTTATATAAATCCTGAGAATATAATTGTTACTACAGGAGCAAGTGAGGCACTTACATTTACTTTAAACTGTATATGTGATGCAGGAGATGAAATAATTATACCTGAACCTTTTTATGCCAACTATAATGGGTTTGCTTCTGCTTCAAGTGTAAAAGTAGTTCCTGTAATTTCTCACTTTAAAGATAATTTTAAATTACCATCAACTAATAACATTTTTAAAAAAATAACTAAGAAAACAAAAGCTATTTTGATATGCAATCCAAGCAATCCTACTGGATATTTGTATAGTAAAAAAGAACTCGAATCATTAGGTAAAATTGCTATTGAAAATGATATTTATATAATTGTCGATGAAGTATACAGAGAATTTATTCATATTAAAAATAGAAAACATACTTCTATTTTAGAATTTGACTATTTAAATCAAAATTCAATCTTGATTGATTCTGTTTCAAAAAGATATAGTCTTTGTGGAGCAAGAGTAGGATGTATGATTTCAAAAAACAAAAATCTTATTTCCACTGCTATTAAATTTGCACATTTAAGACTATCCCCACCTACTTATGGACTAATGGCAGGTGAGGCAGCAATAAATAGTTCAGACAACTATCTCAAAGAAGCTAAAAATGAATATTCAAAAAGAAGAAATGTCCTTATTGAAGAAATTAAGAAGATTAAAGGTGTTAAAATTTCATATCCAATGGGGGCTTTCTATTGCATTGCTGAACTACCAGTTAAAAATGCAGAGAATTTTTCGAAATGGCTCTTGACTGATTTTTCATTAAATAATGAAACAGTCATGTTTGCTCCAGGTTCTGGCTTCTATTCAAGTCCTGGATTAGGTCTTAATCAAATTAGAATAGGTTTCGTATTGGAATCAAAAAAAATTAAAAGGGCAGTAAAAATTCTTGAAAAAGCATTGACTATTTATAAAAATTGATTCTAGTTTTTTATATTGTAGAAAATATTTTTATATAAATGGAAATAAATAAATCTCTAAAGTTATATAACACGTTTAGAGTTGATTGTATTTCAGAATCCTTTATAAATATTACATCCACAACAAACCTAAAAAAAGCACTTCTTTCTAACTCTTTTAGAAATAAATTCATTTTAGGAGGTGGAAGTAATTTATTATTAACAAAAAATATCAAAGATCTATGCTTACACATTAATATTAAAGGCAGAAAAATCATAAAGGAAACATCCAAATCAATTTATCTAGAGATCAACGCAGGTGAAAATTGGCATAAACTTGTTTTATGGTGTGTTGAAAATAATTATGGAGGAATTGAAAATCTTGCTTATATCCCGGGAAATATTGGTGCGGCTCCAATTCAAAATATTGGAGCATATGGGGTAGAACTTCAAGATGTATTTTCAAGTTGTATGGTAATGGAAAAAAAGACTGGGAAAATTGAAAAGTTCACCCTTAATGATTGTGAATTTAATTATAGAGATTCTGTATTTAAAAATAATTATAAAAATAAATTTGTGATTACAAGTATATGTTTAAAGCTTTCAAAAAAAAATCACAAGTTTAACCTTGAATATGAAGGACTAAGGGATGAAATTGAAAATAAAGATATTAACCTTAGAAATATATTTAATGCTATCATTAAAATAAGAAAAAATAAATTGCCTGATCCAAAAAAAATTGGAAATTGCGGCAGTTTTTTTAAAAACCCAATCATTCCATCAAATCATTTTAATTTAATTCAAAAAAAGTTTATTAACCTACCTTATTTTAAAATCTCAAATAATTTCTTTAAAATACCTGCAGCTTGGTTAATAGAAAAAGTTGGGTTAAAAGGTTTTAAAAAAAATGAAGTTGGAGTTCATATTTCTCAACCACTAGTTCTTGTTAATTATGGAAATGCAAGTGGAAAAGATATTTTAGATTTAGCCCATTTTGTCAAAAATAAAATAAAAAAGGAATTCGATATAGAACTAGAGTTTGAAGTTAATATAATTTAAATTATTCTTTTTTTTTTGAATCTAAATATATGTTTACAGGCCCGTCATTAATTGAAGTAACTGTCATGTCAGCTCCAAAAATTCCTCTTTGTATTTTAAAATCTATATTTTCTTCTATTTTTTTTATTAAACTTTCATATAAAGGGACTGCGATTTTGTGATTTGCAGACTTTACATAAGATGGTCTATTTCCCTTTTTAGTTGAAGCCATTAAGGTAAATTGACTTATTAATAAAATTTCTCCATTAACATCCCTAACAGAATAGTTCATTAAGTCAAATTCATCATTAAAGATTCTCAAATTCAAAACTTTTTTTGTAATCCAATCTAAATCATCATTTTCATCATTAATATCAATACCTACATAAATTAAAATACCATTATTAATTGATCCAACTATTTTCTTTTTAACTAGAACATCAGCTTTTTTAACTCTTTGTACCAAAACTCTCATTTATATTTATTTAATTTCTGATTTTAGAATTTTCAACTATCAAAGAGATGTAATTATTGTATCTGGAAAGTGAAATTTTTTTATTTTCTACCTCATCTTTAATTCTACATCCTGGCTCTTCATTATGAAGACAATCATAAAATTTACATTTACCACTGAATCTTTCAAATTCTAAAAAATATTTTCTTATTTCATGTGTCTCCAAATCCACAATTCCAAACCCTTTAATACCAGGAGTATCTATAACTTTAATATTATTGTCTATATCATACATCTGAGCAAAAGTTGTTGTATGTTGCCCTTTATTATAATGAGGTGAAATAGGAGAAGTTTTAATTTTAAGATTTGAATCAATGGCATTTAAAAGTGTTGACTTGCCTACTCCACTATTGCCAGCAACCATGTTAACTTTATTTTTCATTAAGTTTTTTATATAAATTACATCCTGAGAATTAAATGATGATATTTTATAGCATTCATAACCGGCTGTTTTATATATATTAAAGACTTTTTTTAAGTTAATAATATCATCTTTAAAATAAATATCAATCTTACTAAAGATTATTATGACCTTTATATGATATGCCATAGCTGACACTAAAAATCTATCAACAAATGAAAGTAATGTTTTAGGGTTAATTAATGTTATTAATAAAAAAACTTGATCAATATTTGCTGCAATAATATGAGTTTGTTTTGAAAGATTAACTGATTTTCTAATTATATAATTATTTCTTTCATGAATTTCATTTATCAACCCACTTGCTTTATCATTTTTCTCAATTAATTTAAAATCAACCCTGTCACCAACAGCTATTGGATTTGTACTCTTTATACCTTTTGAACGAAATTTACCTTTTATCCTACATGAAAAAAATTCTCCATTAGAATCCTTAACTACATACCAACTTCCAGTTGAACGATAAACTACACCTTTTCTCAAACAATTAATTTAATAATTCAATAAAGATATGATTCATTTATCAAAAGGCAAATCTCACTTAGGTTATTACTATATTTGTAAAAAATGAATGATAAAGTTTTACTTATGATTTTGGATGGATGGGGTATTCCAAAAAATACCAAGTCATCTGCTATAGATAAAGCTCATACTCCTTTCATAGACGAACTTTATAAAAATTATAGTAATAATTTTTTGTTGACTCATGGATTAAATGTTGGACTTCCTGAGGGTCAAATGGGTAATAGTGAGGTTGGACATATTAACCTTGGAGCAGGAAGAATAATTTATCAGGAACTTGCAAAAATTAATTTATCTATTAAAAATAATACTTTAAAAAATCAAACAAAAATTATTGATTCAATTGATTATGCAAAAAAATTTAATAAAAACATTCATCTAGTTGGTTTAATATCCGATGGAGGAGTTCATTCTCACATAAATCATGTTACTGAACTGATAAAAATATTTGATAAAGAAAATATTCCAAATATTTTTATACATGCCATTACTGATGGAAGAGATGTCGATCCTCATTCAGGAATTAATTTTATTCAAGATTTAGAGAAAAAAACAAAAAAAACATCTGCAAAAATTGCTACGCTTGTTGGAAGATATTACGCAATGGATAGGGATAATAGATGGGACAGAACAAAAATTGCTTATGATTTAATTGTTAATTCAATTGGAGAAAGAAGTAAAAATATTGCTGAAAGTATTAAGAAATCTTATGATTTAGGAATAAGTGATGAATTTCTAAAACCTATAGTAGTTGAAAACGAAAATAATCAACCCATTGCAAACATCAAGGAAAACGATGTAGTTATTTTTTTCAATTTCAGAACTGATAGATGTAGACAGTTAACAAGAGTTATTTCTCAAAAAAGTATTAAAGAATTTAATTTAAATCCACTAAAACTCCATCTACTTACAATGACAAATTATGATAATTCTTTCTCTAATGTAAATGTAATTTTTGATAAAGAAAATATAAAAGAAACTCTAGGTGAAATTTTATCTCGAGAAGGTAAAATTCAAATCAGAATAGCTGAAACAGAAAAGTATCCCCATGTAACATTTTTTTTTAATGGAGGTAGAGAAAAACCCTTTAGAGGTGAGGAAAGGATTCTCTGTCCTTCGCCCAAAATTTCAACATATGACCTACAACCTGAAATGAGTGCTTATGAAATTAGAGATGCTATAATACCTGAAATTCAAAAAGAAACAGCTGACTTTATCTGCTTAAATTTTGCGAATCCAGATATGGTTGGTCATAGTGGCAAATTAAATGCCGCTGTTAAAGCATGTGAAACTGTTGATGAGTGTGTAAAGGACATAATTGAAGAGGCATTAAAAAAAGATTATAAAAGTATTATTATCTCTGACCACGGTAATTGTGAGAAAATGCAAAATGATGACGGAACTCCAAATACTGCTCACACAACTAACCCGGTTCCAATAATATTAGTAGACACTAAAAAAAGAAAAATTGGAAACGGAGTATTAGCAAATATTGCTCCAACTGTTCTTGAATTAATGGGAATTAATAAACCTCTATCAATGGACAAAGACTCTCTAATTTTAAAATGAAAAATATTCTATTATTATTTTTTACAATTATTTTTGTGAATTGTAACACTAAAAGTGAAAACGAAAGTTTCAGTACTCAAATTTCATCAAAAGGAGAAAAAATGATAGTTGGCAAAGTCAGTTATAAGGAACTAGTAAGTTTTTCAAAAAAATGGAATCATAATGAAATAATTAATTTTAATTTAAAAATTAATTCAAAATTAAAAAGTCTTTTATCAAACGTTAAAATTAAAATATTTATTGGAACATGGTGTGAAGACAGTATTAGAGAAATCCCCTATCTATTCAAAATCTTAAATTCTTTAAATTATAACATCTCATCTATCGAAATTATTTGCCTAGATGAAAATAAAAATACTCAAAAAAAATATGAAAAGGGTTTTGAAATAACTAGGGTGCCAACAATTATTTTTTTCAAAAAAAACAAAGAGATTAATAGAATTGTTGAATTACCAGTAGAATCTCTTCAAAAAGATATTATTAATATTTTATCAAATAATAATTATAAACATGCATATTTTCAATGAGTAAAGTGATTTTGAAAAATAATGAAGAAATTGAGTTAATTAGAGAAAGTGTAATCATTGTTTCAAAAACTTTAGGAATGCTTGCATCAGAAATAGGTCCTGGTGTTACTGGAATTGAACTTGACAAAATGGCTGAAAGTTTTATAAGAGATCATGGAGCACTACCTGGATTTTTAGGTTTATATAATTTCCCTAATACCCTGTGTATAAGCCCAAATAATCAAGTAGTACATGGAATTCCAAATAAAAAATGTTTTGAAGAAGGTGATATAATTTCAATTGACTGTGGGGTTTTAAAAAATGGTTATTATGGCGATCATGCCTACACTTTCTCTATTGGAGATATTAACCCTGATACTAAAAAACTTCTTAAAATTTGTAAAGAGTCTCTTTATATTGGAATTAACGAATTTAGAACAAATAAAAGAGTTGGAGATCTAGGTTATGCAATTCAAAATCACAATGAAGAAAATGGTTATGGAGTTGTAAGAGAATTGGTAGGACATGGACTAGGGAAAAAAATGCATGAAGGACCAGAAATCCCTAATTATGGCAGTAAAGGAAAGGGTAAAAAGTTTTTAAATGGAATGGTTTTAGCAATTGAACCAATGATAAATCAAGGAACTCACAAAATAAAACAACTTAATGATGGATGGACAATTATTACTGGTGATAATCTACCAAGTGCTCATTTTGAGCATAATATCGTTTTAAGAAATAATGAACCAGAGCTATTATCAACTTTTAAATATATATACAAATCATTAGGTATAATTTCTGACGAGGAAAAACCTTTTATAAAAAAATAATATGAAAAATATTTATTTAATAATTTTAAATTTTTTTCCAAGAAAATTTTTAATTAAAATAAGTTTTTTCCTGAGACCAATTCTAAAATTAATTTACAAAGGGGATAAGTTTATTGACCCAATTGATGGAAGTAGTTATAGAAAATTTCTTTCTTATGGTTATAAAAAAATAAGAAAAAATGCATTATGCCCAGGCACACTTTCTCTAGAAAGGCACAGATATCTTTGGCTTTATTTAATAAATGAAACAAACTTATTGACAAAAAAATTAAAGGTTTTACACGTTGCTCCAGAGCAAGTTTTCTACAGGAAATTTAAAAATAATAAGTTTTGGAATTATATCACTCTTGATCTAGACTCTCCTTTAGCTGATATAAAAGCTGATTTATGTGACTTACCTTTTAATGAAAACACATTTGATCTAATTATTTGTAATCATGTACTAGAGCATATAGAAAACGATCATGAAGCGATTAAAGAAATATACAGGGTTTTAAAAAATAATGGAATAGGAATTTTACAAGTGCCTATTGATCTTAATAGAGAAAAGACTTTTGAGAATAAAAAAATTACTGAACCTAAAGATAGAACTAAATATTTTGGACAATATGATCATGTTCGAATTTATGGAAAAGATTATTTTAAAATGTTATCCTCTATAGGGTTCAAAGTTAGTAAAGTAAATTATTTATTAAATATTGATAAAAAAATGCATACCATTTACTGTCTTCCAAAAAATGAGTTAATTCCAATTGTGTATAAAGTTTAATTTGAATTCCATTTTTTTGAAAAAACCTCGTTTATTTCATCTCCATTTGAAATGACCCAGTAAGCTTCAATAAAATCATTATCATTAACAATTTTTTTTCCTAATTCAATAGGCATAACCATTAATGCAGTAGCAAAAGCGTCGGCTGTCATACAATCTCTTGATATAACAGAAACACTTAAAATTTTGGATCTAGAAGGCAATCCTTTAATTGGATTAATTAAATGAACATACATTTGACCTGTTAAAGAATCAATTTTATACTTCCTGTAATTTCCTGAAGTAGCAATTGCCTTATTTTCAATATTAACGACATTAATGATTTTTCTTTTAAAATTTATTTCAGGATAATCTATAGCTATTTTCCATTTTTTTTTTGACTCAGGATTTATTCCAGTAGCTTTTACTTCACCTCCTATGTCAATTAAATGATTTTCACTTCCTAATTGACTAAGATATTTATCAATTAAATCAATCATATATCCCTTAGCAATAGAGTTAAAATCAATAAAAATATTTGGATTCAGCTTCGAAATTCTTCTTTCATCATTAAGATTTAACTTTTCCCACCCTATATTTTCTTTTATGCTATCTATTTGAAAAGGAGAAATTTGATTAATTTCTCCGTACGGACCAAATCCATATGCATTTACTAATGACCCAACAGTAGGATCAAAATACCCTTCAGTAATTAAATAAACTTCAGAAGATTTATTAAAAACATTTAAAAAATGATCATCTAAAATCACATCTTCATGACCAGTATTAATTTTACTAATTATAGAATTTGGAATATATGTTGACATCGAAGCATTAATAACAGCAAATAAGGAATCTATTCCTGATTGAACTTTATTATATTCAATATCGATATTTTCTCTTTTGATTTTATAATATGTTCCGAACTCAAACCCAGTATGAGTCAATAATTTATTTGAATTTTCGCATGAAAATAAAACTATGATAATAAAAGTTAAAAATATTTTATTCATTACCTGAAATTTCTTTTAAACCTCTGTAGTTAACAATAAATGGTGAATCATTATTCAATTTTTTTTCAAAATCATTTTTATTTGCTAGACCAACTCCAGCATAAAAAGTTCGTGCTTTAAATTTATTTCCATGATTGAGAATTTTACTCATTAATTTAAAATCATACTTCTCGGGATCTTTAGGATATTTAATAGCTCTTACAATTATGAAAAATAATTTCTTATTTTTCGTACACACAAATTGAGGATCCTTTTTTAATTTTGAATTTACTTGAATAAATTCAAATCCGTCATTTTTAAGTGATTCCCCAACAATATTCATTGCAAGATTATGCATATCTTGATTTGATAAACTTTTCATTATATACAAAAATAATCTTTTAATAATTTAAGGAGTATATTTTTATTATTTTTGATTTTTAAATAATGAAAAATTTGATGCTATGATTAAAAGAATCTATTTTTTAACCCTATCAATTATAATATTTAGTTGTTCTCCAAAAAAATTTGAAACAATTAAAGAAAAAGAAAACGGATACGAATATAAATATGTAATTGGTGATCCCACAAATACTAGAATTTATACCCTAAAAAATGGATTGAAAGTATACCTGAGTAATTATATTAATGCTCCTAGAGTTCATGTTCTAACTTCTATAAAAGCAGGAGGTAAAAATGATCCATCAGATAATACTGGACTAGCTCATTACTTAGAACACATGATGTTTAAAGGAAATGAATTTTTTGGAACCCAAAATTATAAAAAGGAAAAACCTTTACTTGATTCAATAGAAAAATATTTTAATGACTACTCAAAAATAGTTGATGAAAATAAAAGAAATATTTTTTATAAAAAAATTGATTCAGTATCTAATTTAGCTTCAAAATTTGCAATAGCCGGTGAATATGACAAAATTATGTCACAATTGGGAGAAAAAGGTTTAAATGCAGGGACCCATAATGACTATACTGTTTATACTGTTGAAATTCCATCAAATGAACTTCCAAGATTTTTAAAATTGGAAGGTATAAGATTCAAACAAATTGTAAATAGACTTTTTCATACTGAATTAGAAGCTGTTTATGAGGAAAAGAATAGGGCCCTTGATAATGATAACAGAAAGATATATGAAGATTTATTGAAAAATTTATTTCCAACCCATCCCTATGGCACACAATCTGTTTTGGGAACTATCGAACATTTAAAAAATCCTTCCATTACTGAAATTAAAAAATATTTTGAAACTTATTACAGACCAAATAATATGTCTATTTCTATAAGCGGAGAAATAGATTATAATGAAACAATTAAATTGATTGACAAGAATTTTGGTAGTCTTTTACCCAATGATGAATTACCTATTTGGGAAAAAGTTGTTGAAAAACCTATTAAAAAAATTATTAGATCAGAAGTTTATGGTCCCACTGAAGAAAATCTTGAAATGGGTTTCCGTTTTGATGGAATAGGCTCTAATGATAATCTAATGATTAGTCTTGTTGATATGCTTCTTAATAATGGAAAAGCAGGACTTATTGATTTAAATTTAATGCAAAAACAAAATGTATTAAGTGCTGGCTCTACCATAATAGAATACAAAGATTATAGTATTCATAATTTATTTGGTAAGCCAAAAAAAAATCAAAAACTAGAAGATGTTGAAAATTTATTATTGGAGCAAATTGAGTTATTAAAAAAGGGAGAATTTGAAGATTGGCTAATTAAAGCTGTTGTAAATGACTACAGAATAAAAATGATGGATTCATATGGATCTAATAGATTCAGAACAATGCAAATGATGAAGTCATTTATTAATGAAATTGATTGGAGTGAATTTATTCAGAAATTCGATAAAATGGAAAGAATTTCAAAAAACGAAGTTATAGATTTCGTAAAAAAAAATTACAATAATAATTATGTGGTTTCTTACAAAAAAGTTGGGAAAGATAAAAATATAATAAAAATTAAAAAACCAAAAATAACAAAGGTTAATTTAAATAGAGAAAAAAAATCAGAACTTCACGTAAAAATTGCAAATACTTCAGTTGATAAAATAAAACCTTTATTTTTAGATTATAATACAGATATAAACCGTGACAGTATTGGAAATATAAAAATTCTATCAAAAATAAACTCTGAAAATGATTTATTTGAATTAATTTATTTATTTGACTTCGGGAAAGATAGTGAACCGTTGATGCCTATCATTGGTGATTATTTATCTTTAGTTGGAACAGACAGCTTAAGTGCTGAACAACTGCAGAAAGAATTTTATAAACTTGGGTGTACCTTTTCTATTGAAACCTCTTTAGACAAAACTTTTGTTACCTTATCTGGACTAGATAAATCAATGGGAAAAGCTATACAATTATTTGAACAAGTATTAAAAAACCCTATTGGAAGTAAGGAAAATATTGAACAATTAATTAGTAGAATCCTTAAAAAAAGGATAAACCAAAAAAAGGATAAAAGAACCATCCTACAAGGAGCCCTTTTAAATTATGCTAGATATGGAAAAAACAATCCTTTTTCAGATGTATTAAGTGAAGAAAAATTAAATCAAATAACCACTGATGATTTAAATAATATAATAAAGAACCTAAACAGCTTACCACACAGAATTCTTTATTATGGGAAGAAAAATACAGAAGAATTAAAAAAAGTAATTAAAGCTAATCATCCAATTTATGATAATTTTAAATCTATTAATAATAAAAAGAAATATGAATTAATTCCAACTAATCAAAATAAAGTTTATTGGTCACACTTTGATATGGTTCAAACTGAATTTATGATACTAAATCGACTAGACCTTCTGGATATTAAAAAATCTGGATCAATTCAACTATTTAATAATTATTTTGGAGGTGGAATGGGAAGTATTGTTTTTCAAGAAATCAGAGAAGCTCAAGGGTTAGCTTATGCGGTTTATTCAGCATATATTCAAGCTTCAAAATTGGATAAACACGATGCAATGTTGGCATACATAGGTACACAATCAGACAAACAAAAAGAAGCAATGGAATCCATGATAAATCTAATGAATACATTACCTGAATCAGCAGAAGCATTTGATATTGCAAAAAAAGCAATATTAAATAAGATAGATAGTGAAAGAATAACAAAATCATCTGTTTTATGGAATTACCTTCAAGCTGAACAAAAAGGAATAAATTATGATTTAAGGAAAAATATTTATTACAAAGTTAAAAGTATGACTATTGATGACCTAAAAGCTTTTCATGAAAATAATATAAAAAATAAAAAATACATCACAATATTAATTGGAGACAGAAACAAAATTGATTTTAATGATTTAAAAAAATATGGAGAAATAAAAGAGCTATCATTGAATGAAATTTTTGGATACTAAATTTTATCCACCAAAATCATCAAAACGAACATTTTCAGGTGGTATTCCAAAATCGTCAGCCATTTTTTCAACAGCCTGGTTCATTAAAGGAGGACCACAAAAATAAACTTCAATATCTTCAGGAGATTCATGAACAGAAAGATAATTATCAATTACCACTTGATGAACAAAACCTTTAAATCCGTCACCTTTACCTTCAAGGCCGTCTTTTATCTTCCAATTATCTTCTTCCAGAGGTTCTGAAAGGGCAACGTAGAATTTAAAATTTGAATAGTCTCTTTCTAATTCTTTAAAATGTTCTAAATAAAATAACTCTCTTTTCGACCTACCTCCATACCAAAAAGTAACTTTCCTTCCAGTTTTGATTGTCTTAAATAATTCATATAGATGTGAACGCATTGGAGCCATTCCAGCACCACCTCCAACATACAACATTTCAGAATCAGACTCATTAATAAAAAATTCACCAAAAGGACCTGATATTGTGACTTTATCTCCAGGCTTTTTTGAAAAAATATAAGATGAGGCTATACCAGGATTAACATCCATCCAAGAATTATTAGATCTATCCCAGGGAGGAGTAGCAATTCTTACATTTAACATGATTTCTTTTCCCTCAGCAGGATAAGATGCCATTGAATAAGCTCTTTCGACCATATCAGGATTTTTCATAACTAGAGGCCATAAATTAAAATTATCCCATTCCATTTTAAATTTGTCTGACTCACCTGGATGCTCTTCAGGATGTGCCGAAATATCTATATCAGAATACTTGACCTCAGATTCAGGGATTTCAATTTGAATATATCCCCCTGCCTTATAGTTCATTTCCTCAGGTATTTCAACAACAAATTCTTTTATAAATGATGCTACATTCCAGTTACTTACAACAGTTGCTTCCCATTTTTTTATTCCAAAAACTTCCTCAGGAACCTGAATAATCATGTCCTCTTTTACTTTTACTTGACAACCAAGCCTCCATCCATCAGAGATTTCTTTCCTTGAAAAATGTGGTTTTTCAGTGGGAAGAATTTCTCCTCCACCTGACATAATTTGACATTTACATTGTATACAAGTCCCACCTCCTCCACATGCTGATGGTAAAAATATTTTATTGTTTCCCAGTGTATTAAGCAAAGTATTTCCTGAGGAAACTTCAATTCCTTCTTCTCCATTAATAGATATTGCAACAGGACCAGAAGGTAATAACTTAGCCTTTACTCCTAATAACATTCCTACTAATAAAAAAGTAATTCCTAGAAAAACAATAATACTTGCTAAAATAATAGTATAATCCATATCAATTTTTTATAATTTAATACCCATAAAACTCATAAACCCAATAGCCATTAATCCAGTTATAATAAATGTAATACCAAGCCCTCGAAGAGGAGCAGGTATATTTGAATAAGCTATTTTCTCTCTTATTGCAGCAATTGCAACGATAGCTAAGAAAAAACCTACTCCAGATCCAAGCCCATATATACTTGACTCAAAAACCCCAGAAAAATCTTTTTGTTGCATGAAAAGTGATCCCCCTAAAATTGCACAGTTAACAGCAATAAGTGGTAAAAATATCCCTAATGCTCCATATAATTCTGGAGAAAATTTTTCAACTATCATTTCAACTAACTGAACCATTGAAGCAATAACAGCGATAAACATAATGAAACTCAAAAAGCTTAAGTCAAGATTTTCATATTCTGGGCTTAACCATGATAATGCCCCAGGCTTAAGTAGATAAGAGTCAAGTAAAAAATTTATAGGAACGGTAATTGATAAAACAAAAATAACTGCACCACCTAGTCCAATTGCAGTTTTAACAGCTTTAGAAACAGCTAAATAAGAACACATCCCTAAAAAATAAGCAAATACCATATTTTCAATAAAAATACTTTTTACAAATAAATTAACGTAGCTTTCCATTCAATCAATTTTTTTCTATTAATTTTCTGTTTCTAGCTCTTTGAATCCATATGAAAATACCAACTGTTATCAATGCCATTGGAGAAAGTAACATTAATCCATTATTCTCATAACCTAATTCATAAATTGCCTCAGGAATGACCTGATAACCATAAAGTTTACCTGACCCTAATAGCTCTCTGAAAAAAGCAACTAATATTAAAATAAAACCATATCCCGCTGCATTACCAACGCCGTCTAAAAAAGATTTCCAGACACCATTGCCTAGTGCAAATGCCTCTAATCTTCCCATCACAATACAATTTGTAATTATTAATCCAATAAAAATTGAAAGTTGCTTATAAACATCATATGCAAAAGCTTTTAAGATCTGATCTACGAGAGCAACAAGGGATGCAACTACAACCAATTGAACAATAATTCTTATTCTATTTGGAATAAGATTTCTTAAGACAGAAACTATTACATTACTTGCTCCCATTACAGCAATTACTGATAGAGTCATTACAATAGCAGGCTTTAACTGAACAGTAATTGCAAGTGCGGAACAAATACCTAAAACCTGAACGGTTATAGGGTTATTGTCGTCTAAAGGATCACTTAGAAGAGCCCTATTCTTTTTTGAAAAAAGAGGTTCAGTATTTTTATTAATAAAAAATAAACTCTTTTTCGGGGTTTGTTTTAATTTTTTAGACATACTTTATTATTTAATTAATAAATTTTCTTGGGACATAGCCTCTATCAAATTGCAATAAACCAGTATACATTGAATTTGCTAAATTATCATATTTATGATTTTGAATATGATTGCTGATTTGTTCTTTATTGGGTTCGTTTTTCAAATTATTGAAAAAAACCATGTAATGATTTAATCTTTCAAAAATCATATCTGTAACTCCGTCCCCCGTGATAGTAGATCCAGAAATTGCATCAACTTCATAATCTTCCTTGTCTTCTCCCTTAGGATCATTATTGGTTTTAGAAACTGAGATTCCCATGAGCTTACCATCTGGATCAATTATTTTTTCTCCTTTAAAGCTATTTTGGAACCAATCCTCAGTAATTTCTGCACCTAAACCAGCAGTTTCACCTTTATGATCAAAAACTGCTCCTTTAATTGTTTTTAAATCACTCTCAATTGCAATGTATCCCCAAATTATATCCCACAAACCAGAACCAAATAAAGGAACTATATAAAACTTTGAATCCTCAACATCAGCGATGTAAATAGGAAAACGTTGTTCATTTAAAGGTTTTTTAATTTCAGTTTTTAAAGAAATTTTAAATGCATTTACATCAGGATCTGCAGTTCCATCACTTTTTAAAGAAATTTCTTCACTGATAAATTTTTTATAGAGATTTTCAGCTTCATCGCGAGAAACAGAAATACCAATAGTTGAAAGTATATTTTGCATTTGCTCTTTCCTAACATTTTCCTGTTGCTTTTCTTTAAGTGATGAAGAAGTAAATGCAAGAGTAGAGGCTACAACTAGTACCATTATTCCTGCAAATAAAAAAGTATAAGAATTTGAGTCTCTATTCATATTTACTAACTTTTAACTTGGGTAAGGACCCATCTCTTTTTTCTTCTATTAATATTACTTTCAATTACAAAATGATCAATTGTTGGAGCAAACACATTCATTAGTAAAATAGCTAACATTACTCCCTCAGGATATGCAGGATTAAAAACTCTAATCATTATACAAAAAATTCCTACCAGAATTCCATAAATCCATTTTCCTTTTGAAGTTTGAGCAGCAGAAACTGGATCAGTTGCCATAAAAATTATTCCAAAAGCAAATCCCCCAGCAAGTAAATGATTTAACCAGTTAAAACTCATTAATTCATTTGCGCCCCATAAATTAAATATTATAGCCATAAATGCACCTCCGAGAAAACCCCCTAAAATAATTCTCCAACTACCTACTCCAGTCATTACTAAAAGAAGACCTCCCAAAAGAACCCATGATGCTGAAGTCTCAGCAATTGATCCTGGAATAGATCCAAAAAACATATCATAAGTAGAATAACTAATCTGATCACCAGCAGCTAAAGAGCCTAAAATAGTTTCACCTGAAATAGAATCAACATTACTAGCTTCCGAAACCCATACTTTATTACCAGACATATAAGTAGGATAAGCGAAAAAAGCAAATGCCCTTGCAGTTAAAGCAGGGTTTAATATATTCATCCCCGTTCCACCAAATGCTTCTTTTGCAACAAAAACAGAAAAAGCAACTGATATGGCAACCATCCAAAGTGGAATGTCAACTGGCATAATCATAGGAATAAGTAATCCTGTAACTAAATAACCTTCATTCACCTCATGACCTCTGTAAACAGCAAATCCAAATTCAATTGTTAAACCTACGATATATGAAACTGCAATCATGGGAATAACTTTCCATGCACCATGAATAAATGCATCCATAAAAGTAAAACTTTCACCTAACTGATAATAATACTGGTAACCAGTATTATAAATTCCGTAAACTAATGCAGGAATTAAAGCAATAATCACAGTAACCATAGTGCGCTTCAAATCAACTGCGTCTCTTATGTGTGAACCAGATTTTGTTGTGTGATTTGGAACAAACAAAAGAGTATCAAATGCATTTATAGCAGGTGCAAACTTTTCAAACTTCTCTCCTTTTGCAAAAGGTTTTTTTAAATTATCTATTAATCTTCTCAAAGAATTCATTTTCATTTAAATTTATTTAACCAACTTCATTAATCATTAACTCAATCCCAGACTTAATTATTTCTTGTGCTTCTATTTTTGATGTTGAAGCATAATCTATTAAACCAAAGTCTTCAGGGGCAACTTCATAAATTCCAAGTGCCTCCATTTTTTCAATATCTTCGTTTAAACAGGCTTTAATTAACTCCATTGGATAAATATCCATTGGAAAAACTTTTTCCATTTCACCTGTAACCACTATTGCTCTTTCTTCTCCATTCATATTAGAATTTACATTGTGCTTTTTTTTTGAAAAAAACCAAGAAAAAGATGTCCTAGATAAACTTAAAATGTGATTATCTACAAAAGGTATCCACCCCATAAATCTATGAGTATTTCCCTCTTCTAAAACAGAAATAAGGTTATTATAGTACCCCAAATAGCTATTGGGTCCTGTAGCATCTCCAGATAAAAGATCTCCATTAATTATTCTATTATTATTGCTACATTCAAAATCAGAGAACTCTAAAATTTTAGATATAGAAGTACCAATTATAGTTTTATAATATTGCCTCTTTTTAACTGAACTACCTACAAGAGCAATAGTCCTTTTAGAAGAAAACTTACCTGTTCTAAAAAAAGCACCCAGATTTGATACATCTTCAGGGTTTATAGTCCAAACCTTATCTCCATAGTTTATTGGATCAATCTTATGAATCTGAATTCCTACGTTCCCAGATGGATGAGGTCCATCAACTGAGATCTTTTTAACATTTTCTATTTCTTTAAAAAAACCATTAAAAGAACTGTCTAACCCAAGATATACATTGCCAGAAGTTAATCTCTTCAAAATATTAACTCCCAATTGGAAATCTTCTTTATCTTTCTTGAGAAGAAAGTCATAGTCAACTGCAAGAGGAACAGTACTAAAACAAGAGACAAATATTGATTTTGGTGTATCCTCAGGAGAGGATATTACGCCATAAGGTCTCTGTTTAATAAAAGGCCAAAATCCACTTTTTAATATTAATTCTTTGATTTCATTTAAGGGTAATTTTTCATGATTAGATGTTTGAAAAACAACAGAGTCATTTTTTTTATCAGCAGTAATAATAATTTCTAATATTTTTCTTTTTGGACCTCTAATAATAGAAGTTACTTCACCAGAAACAGGGGAAACAAAGTTAATTCTAGGATTCTTTTTGGAAAAAAATAATGGCGTACCATTCTTTACAATATCACCTTCCTTGACAAGAAGTTTTGGAACTATTGTAAAAAAATCATCTGGTTTTACACCGTATGTTAAAGATTTGGGAAGATCTACAATGATTTTTTCAGCTTCACCATCTATATTTAAGTTTACGCCCTGATGAATTTTTATTTTTTTAAACATTAGCCTAATTTTCCCAATAAAACTAATGCAAATTTAAGAATTTAATGACATTCATTAAAATACTTACTATAGTATTTTTATTAATTTGCTATAATTACAAATAATTAGTGAAAAAATTAATAAATTTTCAATTTATTTAAATAAAACTAATACAATTATTACTTAATTTTATTAAATGAAGATAAAGTTTCATTTCTTGATTTTATGTTTATTTTTAATTACTCAAAAAATCATATATTCCCAGTCTATACTTGAGATTAACCCGCCAAATTATATAAAAACAATAATCTTTAAAGGATATAAATCAAATGACCTATTCCCAATAGTTGAATTAAATGAGAAGTTTTATTTATCATTTGATGACTTAAGAGGTTCTGATGAGAATTTTTATTACAAAATTTCATTTTACAATTATGATTGGAGTCCATCAAAATTATTTAAAAGTGATTTTTTAAAAGGTTATGATGACCAAAGAATAACTGATTTTAGAAGCTCTTTTGGGACCAAACAAAGTTATACCAATTATAGAATTGAATTCCCAAATGAAAAAACTAAATTTTTAAAAACAGGGAATTATATGATAGAAATTTTTAATCAAAAAAATGAAATTGTTTTTTCAAGAAAATTTTTGATTTATGAAAAAAAATCAAAGATAAATTCAATTTTATCCTCCTCAAATAACCTGAAAAATTTTAATTCTCATCAAAATATTAAATTTAGTGTTAGTCCTGATAATTTGATATTTAAAAACCCTATGGAAGACATTAAAATAGTGATACTACAAAATTATCAATGGGATTTTTCAGTAAAAGATTTAAACCCTTTATACTTAATTAATAATGAATTACAATTCAATGACAATATAAAACTAGAATTCGAGGGAGGAAATGAATTTTATTTTTTTGACACAAAAGATGTTTTAGCAATTTCAAATAATATAACATTTGTTGAAAATAAGAAATTATATCAAACCTATCTAAATACAAACATTGAAAGAAATAATTATCCATATAATAACAATCAAGATATAAATGGTGATTTTAAAATAAGAACATTAAATGGTATTGATCATGACATAGAAGCTGACTATACAAGAGTACATTTTAGTTTGGCAAAAAATAAAATAAATCAAAATGAGAAGATTTATATTTATGGAAAATTTAATAATTATTCTCTTTCGAATGAAAACATTATGCTTTTTAATCCAAGCCTTGAAATTTATGAAGGAAATTTTTTATTTAAACAAGGGTTTTACAACTATAAATATATCAGCACTATTGACGGTAAAATCCATAAAAATAAAATTAGTGGATCTCACTTTAATACAGAGAATAGTTATCAAATTTTTATTTATTATAAACCAATTGGAGAAATTCATTATGCCTTGATTGGAGTAGATAAAATTTCTTCCTTTAATATTTCCTCCTCAATTGGATATTAAAATGGTATATAAACTATTTTTTTGTCTAAAAAGAATTTTTCAGTAAAATTTGTATGAATATTATAAATTTCAGCGTTACGAAATTTTTTCAATTCTTCTTTTAAATCCCCTCCCTTCAAACACAAAATACCATTTCTAATTTTATTAATATTTTCTCTTTTAAAATTATTACTAACAAGTGGGACAAATTTATTCATTGAAGTTACAGCTCTACTAACAACAAAATCCACTTTTTTATCAAATTCATTTGCATTTACATTTATTGACTCTACATTCGATAATTTTAATACATTTGAGATTTCACTAACAACATTTATTTTTTTTTTAATTCTATCAATTAGATAGAACTTTACTTCAGGCAAAAGTATTGCTAAAGGTATACCTGGAAACCCCCCTCCTGTACCTAAATCTAAAATTTCAGTTTTGGGAGAAAATTTAACAAAACTCGAGATACTTAAAGAATGAATTAAATGCCTAATTTGAAAATTCGCTATGTCTTTTCTTGATATTAAATTTATTTTAGAATTCCATTTTTTAACTAAACTTTCAAATTCATTAAATTGATCATTTTGTTTTCTATTAAGATCTGGAAAATAATGTGTTAATAAGTTCAAAACAATTTTTTAAATATTAAACAAATTGTAGATTTGATTTAAAATAAATTTGAAATTACTAATTATAAAATAATTTTTCAGTTTAAAATTATTAAAAACTATTTTAAATAAAATATGGATATACTTTCTCAAAGAATCAAAAGGTTACCTGCATCAGCAACACTAACAATGGCAGCTAAAGCTCGAGAATTAAAAAATAAAGGGATTGATGTTATTGGACTTAGTCTAGGAGAACCTGATTTTAATACACCTGAATTTATTAAAGATGCAGCTATTAAAGCCGTAAATGATAACTATAACTCTTATTCACCTGTAGACGGTTATTTAGAACTAAAAGAGTCAATTTGCAGAAAATTTAAACGTGATAATAATCTAAATTATTCTACATCGCAAATTGTTGTCTCAACAGGAGCAAAACAATCAATAGCTAATTTATGTATGGTTTTGCTTAACCCAGGAGATGAAGTCATCTTACCAGCTCCATATTGGGTAAGTTATTCTGCAATAGTAAATTTAGCAGAAGCTAAATCAATTATTCTTCCATCTAAAATTGAAAATAATTTTAAAGTAACCCCAAATCAAATTGAATCTGCAATTAATTCAAAAACAAAATTAATTATGTTCAATTCGCCAAATAACCCAAGTGGAACTGTATATTCTGAGAAAGAATTTAGAGAAATTGCTGAAGTATTAAAAAAATATCCAGACATTTATATTTTATCCGACGAAATTTATGAACATATTAATTTTGGTTTAACTCATTTTAGTATTGCCACGATACCTGAGCTTTATGATAGAACTGTTACCGTTAACGGAGTTGCTAAAGCATTTGCAATGACTGGTTGGAGAATTGGATATATAGGGGCACCTGAGTGGATTTCAAAAGCATGTAACAAAATTCAAGGTCAAATTACTAGTGGAGCTAATTGTATTGCGCAAAGAGCAACTATTACTGCATTGGATGCTCCCGTAGAAAAAATTAAATACATGATTGATGAATTTAATTCAAGAAAAATATTGATTATTAAATTATTAAGATCAATCAGTGGATTTAAAGTTAATGATCCTGATGGAGCTTTCTATGTTTTTCCAGATATCTCCTATTTTTTTGGAAAAAAAATAGGAGATACGGCTATAAAAAATTCTACAGACTTTTCATTGTTCTTACTTGAAGAAGCACATGTAGCAACAGTTACAGGTGAAGCATTTGGAAATAATAATTGTATTAGAATTTCATATGCAGCATCAGAAAGTAATATAATTGAAGCAATAAAAAGGATTAAAAAAGTATTAAATAAGATATGATTACTTAATTATGAATTAATAATTTTTTCTTGATGATTAATTGACTCTTGGTGAATAGCTTTAAATATTTTTCTTGTAAATTCACTGGACAAATCCTTTTCTTTTCCTTCGATGACCATCTTTTCTAAAACTTCTTTCCACCTTTTGTTTTGTAAAACCGCAACATTTTTTGTTTTCTTTAATGATCCAATTTCATTAGATATTTTCATTCTTTTTGCAATTGTTTCAAGAATATTTTGATCAAAAACATCAATTTGAGATCTGTAATTATCAAGTTTTGACTTATATTCCTCCTCTAAATTATTTTGCTTTCTAATTTTTAAATTTTTCATTATTTCAATTAATTTTGATGGGGTAACCTGTTGTTTAGCATCGCTCCAGGCGTTATCTGGATCCCAATGAGACTCTATCATTAAACCATCAAAATTTAAATCAAGTGCTGTCTGAGATATATCAAAAATCAAATCTCTTCTACCAGATATATGAGAGGGATCACAAATCAATGGGAGGTCAGGAAATTTATTTTGAACTTCTATTGCAATTTGCCATTCAGGGATATTTCTATATTTTGACTTTTCATAAGATGAAAATCCCCTGTGGATTAGTCCTAAATTTTTTATGTTAGCGGAATAAAGCCTTTCCATGCCACCAAGCCACAAAGCTAAATCAGGATTTACGGGATTTTTAACTAATACAATTTTTTCAGTTCCATTTAACGCATCTGCAATTTCTTGAACAATAAAAGGGCTAACAGTTGATCTAGCTCCTATCCACAAAACATCAATGTCATGTTCTAAAGCAAGTTTTACGTGCGCAGCATTTGCGACTTCTGTAGCAATTAATAATCCTGTTTCTTTCTTTGCCTTTTGAAGCCACTTTAAACCAATCGCACCTACTCCCTCAAACATTCCTGGTCTTGTTCTTGGTTTCCATATTCCAGCTCGAAAAATTGAAACATCAGAATCTTTTAATTGGTGAGCAATTTTTAAAACTTGTTCCTCAGTCTCTGCACTGCACGGACCTCCAATTACAAGGGGATGGGATAACTCAAAATTATTAAGCCAGGATCTCATATTTTTATTATTTTCCATTTTAACTTGATTTTTGTTATTTATTTCTGTTTAATATTTCTGTTAACTTATTTATTTCTTTCATTTGATTTTTTAATTCATCAAATTCATTTTTCAATAATTTTTTTTTAAAGTCTTTAAGGTTTTTGATATAATCATCAAGAGTCTTAGTAATATTATTTTTATTTTGTTTAAAAATAGGAGCCCACATCTCAGGTGAACTTTTAGCTAATCTTACAGTGGAATCAAATCCACTTCCTGCCAGATCAACAATATTTTTTGTTTTTTCTATTTCTAAAACTGTTTTACCTAGCATAAAAGAAGTTATATGAGACAAATGGGAAACATATGCCATATTCTTATCATTTTCGTCTGGTTCCATATATCTTAAAATCATTCCTAATCTATTAAATATAGATTTTGCCCAATCAAATAAATCTTTACGAGTTTTACCAACTTCACATATAATTTGAATTTTATCTTTAAATAAATCATTAATTGCATATTCAGGACCAGAATTTTCTTTACCTGCAATTGGATGAGTAGCTAAGAATTGATTCCGCTTAGGATGATTCGATACTAAAGAACATAACTTACTTTTAGTGGATCCAAAATCAATAACTAAACAATTATTATTAACTAATTTTAAAATTTTAGGCAACAGATCAATAGCGCTTTCAACATCAACAGTTAGTAATATCAAATCAGCCTTAATTATCTCGTTTATATCACCTGATCTATTAATTATTCCGTCATTTAAAGCATATTTTATATTTAACTTGTTTTTATCAATCCCTATTATTTCATAATCTTCAAGATTAATAAGATCTTTTGCAATTGATCCACCTATTAAACCAACACCGATAATAAAAACTTTCATTTATCTAGTCTTTTGATTGCTAAATTAATCTTATCTAATTCTACGCATAAAGAAAACCTAATAAAACCCTCACCTTGAGATCCAAAAACTGTTCCTGGACAAACAAAAATTTCATGATCATACAAAATTCTATCAGCAAACTTTTCAGATGAAATTGAATTATCATTAATCTTTGCCCAAACAAACATGCCCACACTTTCTTTTTCATAAGAAGTATTCATTAAAGTTGCTAACTTAAAAACAGCTTTTCTTCTTGAAGAATAAATTTTATTTAATTTATTGAACCAGGAATTTGGAAGTTTTAGGGCTTTTTCTGCACCCTTTTGAATCCCATAATACATCCCCGAATCAATATTACTTTTTACCTTTAAAACATTTTTAATCAATTCCTTTTTCCCTAATAACATTCCAACTCTCCATCCAGCCATATTAAATGTTTTACTTAACGAATTTAATTCCATGGCAGTATCCATTGAACCAGGAATTGAAAGAATACTTTTAGGATTTTTATTAAGTATAAAACTATAAGGATTATCATTTACTAATAAAATATTTTTTTTATTTGCCCAATTAATAATTTTTTTTAAAATATTATAATTAAAATCTGCACCAGTTGGCATATTAGGATAATTCAACCACATAATTTTAACTCCATTAACATTCATTTTAAACAAGTTCTCAATATCTGGTTGCCACTTATTTTTTTCAAATAAGTTATATAATATTGGTTTAGCTTGAACCAATTCTGTGACAGATAAATAAGTTGGATACCCAGGATTAGGTATCAAAACTTTATCTCCTTTATTTAAATATGCCATTGAAATATGTAAAATCCCCTCTTTTGATCCAATAAGTGGTAAAACTTGATTATCAGGATTTAGACTTACGTTATAACTAGTTTTATAAAAATAACTAATTGCATTTCGCAACTCCGAAATGCCTTGATAACCTTGATACATATTAGATTGGGAAAAATCTGTACTTTCTTTCAAAGAATTTATTACAGAATTATCAGGTTTAATATCTGGACTACCTATTCCCATATTTATAATTTTTCTTCCAGATTTAATTAAAGAATTAACTTCTCTCAATTTTTTTGAAAAATAATATTCTTTTACCGAAACCAACCTTTTTGAAGTAGATATTTTCATTATTTATTTTATAAAATATTTTCCCAAGACCTTAAATTCTGATACAAGTTTTATTAAAACTCTTTTCAAATCACCGTAATTCGAATAATTATTGAATGTAATATCAATAAAAAAAGAGTATTTCCCTGGTGTTTCAATTAGAGGAAGAGATTGTATTTTTGTTAAATTAATTTTGTGATCATTCATAATGTTAAGGATTTCAGCCAAACTTCCTCTCTTATCATCTAATATTATTTTTAATGACGCTTTATTAACTTTTTTAGTTATACCATTTAATATTTTTTTCCTTATTATCACAAATCGAGTTATATTATTTTTTATAGTCTGAATTGAAGAATCTAAAATATCTAAATTAAAAAGATCAGCTGAATAAGAACTTGCAATTGCTGCAATATTATAAATACTTTCTTCAGAGATTTTTTTTGCAATTTCTGCTGTGTCATTAGCCTCTACTAATTTAATGTGATTGTACTTTTCAAAATACTTTTTACATTGCAACAGAGCCATAGGATGAGAATGAACTTCTTTGATATCCATATGGTTCTGGTTAGGTAAAGCCATTAGACAGTGATCAATTTTCAAACTATATTCTCCAGTAATACTTAAATTATTGTTGTCAATTAATGCATAATTAGAAATAATTGATCCGGCAATAGAATTTTCAATTGCCATTATACCTATATTTTTATTGTTTTCACAAACTATTTCAACCAGTCTATCAAAATTTAAACATTCAACATAATTTATTTTATCACCAAAATAATCAACTGCAACTTGATGGTGATAAGAACCTTTGATTCCTTGAATAGCTATTTTGCTCATTTTATTCATTTAAAAAAAAAAGTCCCGTAAAACAGGACTTTAGTATTTTTTTCACAATTAAACAAAAAGTCTGTTACGCCTCTATAAAATAGAAGTAATAGAATTTTGTGTTATTGTATATGTCTAATGACATTTTCATAAATTTCGTACAAATTTAATATACCATTCAATAAAAACAAATTTTTAGTAATTTTTTATTAAAAAATTTCCTTAAGTATTAGTTTCATTTGCTCAAATTCCATTAAAAATGCGTCATGCCCAAATTCTGAATTAATGATACTATGATTTATCTCTACTCCAACAGATTTAGCAATTTTAACACTAATTTGATCTTCGTCTGTTGGAAAAAAAAGATCAGAATCAATTGAAATAATATGGATTTTTGAATTAATTTTTAAAATTATTTCTTCAAATGTTTCACCATATCTTTCAATGTTTATAGTCCCTAGAAGATGATTCATCATTTTATAAGCTTTTAATTCAAATCTATCTTCTAATTTTTGTCCATGATGAAAGAGCCATGATTCAACATTAAAAATGTTTTTTTCTTTATTAAAAGATCTATTAAATCTAATTCTAAATGATTTAGGTGTCCTATAACAAAGCATAGCATGCATTCTGGCATCCTGAATTGGATTAGAGGAATTATTAAGTATTTTAGATTGTAAACTTGAATTAGCAATCATCCAATCTGTTGCTTTCCAATCACCTGCAACAGGAACTAAATTTTTAATTAAATCAGGATATAATGCAGCTAATTCCCAACAAATTGCAGCTCCAATTGAACCGCCAATTGCAGCATATAAACTAGTAATTTTTAACTTTTTAAGTGCTTTGAAAAAAATTTTTGATATATCGCCTGTGTTAAAATCATTATAATTGTCATATAAAATACCATCATAACCATTACCTGGGATATTGAAAGCTACTACAGAATACTTATTTGTATCAATTGATCCTTTGTTTTTTACTATTTGTTTCCACCACCCTTTATTTCCTGAAACACAAGAGTTACCGGTTAAAGGATGAATAATTAATACAACTGGTTTTTTAGATATTTCTTGTCCAAAAACTTCATAAGAAACCTTGATCTCATCAATAAATTTTGATGAATCAAGGTTTATCTTTTTTATTTTCAGAGTTTTTAGACTCAACACCTGTAATTAAAAGGTAGCTTTTAAATCATTTTTTAGATCTTCAATATCCTCAAGTCCAACAGATAATCGAATTAAATCATCCGAAACCCCGGTAGATTCTTGAGCTTTTTTATCTAACTGAGAATGAGTAGTACTTGCTGGATGAATTATAAGTGATTTCGAATCTCCAATATTTGCAAGCAAAGAAAATATTTTAGTTTCATTAGCAACTTTTTTTGCTGCCTCAAAACCTCCATTTAGACCAAAAGTTAAAATTCCACTTTGACCTTTAGGAAGATATTTTTTTGATAAATCATAATATTTACTTGATTTCAAACCAGGGTAATTTACCCATTTAACCTCATCTTGATTTTCTAGCCATTTAGCAAGTTCAAAAGCATTTTTTGAATGATTTTTCATTCTAACGGATAAAGTTTCAATACCCTGTAAAATTTGAAAACTATTAAACGGACTTGGAGCGGCTCCTAGATCCCTTAATCCTTCAACTCTGACCCTTGCAATAAAAGCTGCTGGACCAAGAGCTTCATGATAATTTAAGCCATGGTAATTTGGAGATGGATCAGTAAATTCAGGGAATAATCCATTTCCATAATTAAAAGTACCTCCTTCAATAATAATTCCACCCATAGCTGTTCCATTTCCATTAATATATTTCGTCAATGAATGAATAACTATATTTGCTCCATGCTCAATAGGATTTAGTAAATAAGGAGTTGCAACTGTATTGTCAACAATAAAAGGGACTTTTGCTTCCTTTGCAAAGCTTGAAATTCCTTGTAAATCTAAAACATCAAGTTTTGGATTTCCAAGAGATTCAGCAAAAAAAGCTCTAGTATTACTTTTAACAGCTTCCTTAAAATTCTTAGGGTCTTGGGGATTTACAAATGTAGTAGTTATTCCAAGTCTTGGTAACATATTTGTTAACATATTAAATGTCCCACCATACAAACTATTAGATGCTACTATGTGATCTCCAGCTTTTAAAAGCACTAATAGAGCTGTAGCAATTGCAGATGTTCCTGAAGCAGTTGCAACAGCTGCAATTCCTCCCTCTAAAGCCGCCATCCTTTGTTCTAAAACATCATTAGTCGGATTATTCAATCTAGTGTAAATATACCCGGGTTCAGCTAAAGAAAATAAATTAGCTGCGTGATCTGAGTCGTTAAATACATATGATGTTGACTGATATATTGGAACTGCTCTAGTTCCTTCTGATTTGCTTACATCATGTCCTGAATGTAAGGCATTTGTGTTAAATTTTTTGTTTTCCATTTTTTTTTTAGTTTTTGTTTTCCATTATTTAAATTATTTTAAAGTTTGAATTATTTTTTTCACATAATCGAGTTTCTCCCATGTAAATAATTCAACTTCTAATTCTATTTTTCCATTATAGGGAGACTCGAATTTTTTTAATATTTTTTTAGGTTTTCTTCCCATGTGTCCATAAGCAGAAGTTTCAAAGTAAATTGGGCTTCTTAACTTAAGACGTTTTTCAATTCCATAAGGAGTTAAATCAAATATTTTCTTAATTTTTTTTGCTATTAGAGAATCACTTAACTTGAGTTTTGAAGTTCCAAAGGTATTCAAATATACTGATGTTGGTTCAGAAATACCTATTGCATAACTTAACTGAACCAAAACTTCATCTGCTATGTTAGCGGCCACAAGATTTTTTGCAATATGACGAGCAGCATAAGCAGCACTTCTGTCAACTTTACTGGGATCTTTTCCGCTGAATGCGCCTCCACCATGACCTCCTTTTCCTCCATAAGTGTCAACAATTATTTTCCTTCCAGTTAAACCAGAATCTCCGTGTGGACCACCAATTACAAATTTACCAGTTGGATTGATAAAATACTTGATTTTTTGATTAAATAAATCTTGAATTCTGGATGGGAGTTTGTTAATAAGTCTTGGTATGAGAATTGATATTAAATCAGATTTAATTTTTGATAACATTTTATTATCATCTTTGTCAAAATCGTCATGTTGTGTTGATATAACAATAGTATCAATTCTTAATGGTTTCCCATTGTCATCATACTCTATTGTAACTTGTGATTTAGCATCAGGCCTTAAGTATTTTATTTTTTTATTTTCTTTCCTTATTAATGATAGTTCAATTAAAATTTTGTGAGAGAGATCTAAAGCTAATGGCATAAAATCATCTGTCTCGCTTGATGCATACCCAAACATAATACCCTGATCTCCTGCTCCCTGCAATTCTTTTTTATTTTTTTCAACCCCCATATTTATGTCATGAGATTGTTCATGTATTAAAGATATAACTCCACATGAATCTCCATTAAATTGATAATCAGATTTGGTGTAGCCAATACGATTTATAGTATCTCTGGCAATTTGTTGAAGATCAAGGTAAGTATTACTTTTTACTTCTCCTGCAAGAATAACTTGACCTGTAGTTACAAGAGTTTCACAAGCAACTTTGCTATTTGGATCAAAAGCAATAAAATTATCAACCAAATTATCACTTATTTGATCTGCTATTTTATCTGGATGGCCTTCACTTACTGACTCAGATGTAAAAAAAAATGACATTTTTAAGCTTTAAATTGAAGGATTTGAATAATTTAAAGCAATCTGCTTTAGCATTTTTTTATTGAGGTTGCAATCAGTCAAATCCCTCCTCATTTACTTTGGCAAAAGTAACACTTATTTGGAAAAAACAAAGATTAATTTGACTTTTTTTAAATAAAATTATGTTTAAATTAGATTTACTTTTATGTTTAAAAAAATACTCATATTTTAGTTTAAAGTTGAAAAAATTTAAAAAATGCATATAGCTATAGCAGGAAATATTGGAGCTGGTAAAACAAGTCTAACAAAGTTACTTTCAAAACACTATAAATGGCAACCCCATTATGAGGAAGTATTGGAAAATCCCTATTTAGATGATTTTTATAACGAAATGGAAAGGTGGTCATTTAATCTTCAAATATTTTTCTTAAATAGCAGATTTAGTCAATTAATTGAGATACAGAAAAGTGGAAAAAATATAATACAAGATAGGAGTATCTATGAAGATGCTTTTATTTTTGCTCCAAATTTAAACTCGATGGGACTTTTAACTCAAAGAGATTTTCAAAATTATAAGTCTTTATTTGAACTAATGGAAACTATGGTCACTGGCCCTGACTTAATGATATATCTTAGAAGCAGCATACCAAATCTAGTAAATCAAATTCATAAAAGAGGAAGAGCTTATGAAGCAAGCATTAGCATTGATTATTTAAGTAGACTTAATGAAAGATATGAGGCTTGGGTGCAAGAATATAAAAAAGGAAAACTTCTAATTATTGA
>CAJPUR010000026.1 GCA_905381055.1 uncultured Flavobacteriaceae bacterium | reverse complement strand
TATTAGCTTTGAAACTTAAAAAAATCAAAATGAAAAAAATTTTTACAGTCATAATTTCTTTATTACTAATTTATTGTTCAAAAGGCGGTGATGCCTCCACTGAAAATCTTTCTTTATCAACCCCTGCATCTTCAAATACAAATACAAATTCAAGTAATGATAGTTCTGATACAAATGAAACAACCGATACTGAACAGACCTCTGATAGTGATGAGTCATCCACTAATGATCAAACCTCCTCAACTGAAGAATCAGCAAACACATCTGAAGTTAAAATCTTAGATATAAGCGGGGGATGTACTAAGTTTATAGGAAACGGACCCAAAGGGGAATGGTTTAATTTTGTCGAGGGGAGTCAGGAAGAAGCTCATGCACATTTTATATATACAGCAAATGATGGTGGAATAATTCAAGTTGGAGAAACAGGTTTTCTAGATAATAACACTGCAAAAATTTTAGTTGCAAAAACTGACGGAATAGGTAATTTATTATGGAAAAAAGAATTTGGTGATCCTGGACATAATCTTGGAAATTCAATAATTGAAGTTAGTGATGGGTATATAATTACAGGTGCCATTAATAAAGACTCGTTCATAGTAAAACTTGACAAATTAGATGGAAAAACTATTTGGTCAAAGACTAATGACAACGGAGGCATGGATGCAATAGAACATATTGTTGAAACACCATCTGGGTTAGTTGGTATTGGTTATGTAAATGCAACTGATGAAAACAACACCTTTTACACTGAGGGAAAGGGATACATAACTTTTTTTGATTCAGATGGAAATAAGACTTCTGGAAGAATTATTGACCCTCAAATGTCACAAGCATACAGAATATATCGAATTAACAATAATCTAATAATTTCGGGATTAACTCCAGGTGCTGAAGATTATGCCCTTATGAAAACCAATTTGAATGGGGAAAAAGATTGGATTAAAATATATGGTGGTGATAATAAAGATCACTGTTTTGCAATGGATATAAGTAGTGATAATTCTATTTATTTATCCGGACATACTCTTTCCAACGTTGATAATTGGGATTCATATACTATGAAAATAGATCTTGATGGGAATAAGTTATGGGAGAAAAAAAGAGGAAATCCAAGAGGGTTTGATCCTAAATACATTCATGATGAAGTATGGGACCTAAAGGCAACTAGTGATGGTGGGTGTATTATTGTAGCCGGAACAGGAGATGAGTATGCCTATGAAGAAACTTGTTCCCAATCAAAAGACATATCAAATGTATGGCAAGTCTATTTAATTAAGTTTTCCGCATCTGGTGAAATTGAGTGGGACAAAACATACGCTCCAGAAGGAGGAGCCGATTGGGCTGGAGAGGCAATTGATCTTTCAGCTGATGGTGGAGCTTTAATCGCAGTTGATAATAGTCAATTTGGTATTTTAAAAATTTCTTCAATATATAAATGATTAAAATTATTAAAGTTTTATAATTCAACCATTGCCTTAATCAATAATTTTTCTTTAAAGTAAAAACTTTTAAAATCTGAAGGTAAATTATCAAAGCTAACTTTTTTTGTTATGTATGAGTTTGATGGAAATCTTCTTTTCTCCAAAAATTTAATAATACTTTTAAAATCATTTTTTGTTGCATTTCTACTACAAATAATTTGAATCTCTTTTTTATGAATATCTGGGTGAGAGAAACAGATATTATCTTTATAAATTCCAACTAATATTAACTTACCTCCATGTCTCACATAATTATGACTTGACTCAATTGCAGTTTTATTACCTGTTGCATCGAAAACTTTATCTACTAATGAACCCTTATTGATTATTTGAATCTGTTTTTTTAAATTTTTATTGGTTTCAATAATTTTCGCTTTACTAAAATTATTTTTTACATATTCAAGCCTTTTTAAATTAAAATCAGTTGCAATGACCTCACATCCAAAACTTAATGCAAGCGAAATAATACCAATTCCAATTGGCCCGCACCCAATTACAAGAATTTTATTTGCTGGTTTTATTTTTGCTCTTTGAAGGGCATGGTATCCAATACTCAATGGCTCAATAATTGCAATTTCGTCAAATGAAAGTGAGTTGACTGGTATCAAATTTTTAGAAGGAACAGCAATTTTTTCTTGTAACCCACCGTCCGAGTGAACACCAATAACATTAATTTTTTCACAACAATTAAATAGTTTTAATTTGCAAGCATCACAATTTCCACATTCTAAATATGGGATAACTACTACTTTTTCTCCAATTTTTAATGGAAATTTAATTTCATTTTTTTTTAAAATAATACCTGCAAGTTCATGCCCAAGTATTCTTGGGTAAGAAAAAAAAGGTTGATTACCTTTAAATGCATGTAAATCAGTTCCACAAATACCAACTCTTTTAATTTCAACTAAAACAAAATCTTTTTTTAATCTTGGAACATTTTTTATTTTTAAATTAATTTGACCAGGTTTATTACAAATTATATATTTCATAAAATTTTTATTTTTTCGATATAATCTAAATATGCTTGTTTAATGTCATCTGTTTCTGAGATCAATTTAATTCCAATTGATATATATTCTTTTAATTTTGGTAATCTTAAAAGGTCAATACCCCAGAAATTTTTGTTTGATAGGATTTTATTAATATTATCGTTTTCATACTTTATGTCATTAAAAAGAAACTGATCTGAGAAATTATCAAGAATTTTAAATTGTTTTCTTCGATGGTATAAAATTATAAATGAAGATAATACAAAAGATAAATTATATGGAGGTCTATTATATATTTTAGAAAATGAAACTATGCTTGGAATTATTCTTGATTTAAATTTTGAAATTGAATTTAAAGCTATTGTTTTTAATTTATGATCAATAAATGGATTTTCAAATCTCTCAATAATTTTATAAAAATATTTTTCTAATTCTTTAGTATTATAATTAATTGATAAAATAATTTCATTTACAACGGTATTAATTAAAAATTTTTTAAAAAATGAATTTTTTAGAAAACTATAAACATTATTAATATTTAAAATAATACCCAAGGAAACCATAATTGTATGTGATCCATTTAATATCTGGATTTTTCTTGTTTTATATATGCCAATATCTTTAACAATTCTTACATCAATTTTTTTTATTTGTTCAACTGGGAATTCTTTTTTTAAATCTTTACCTCCCTCAATTATCCAAAGAAAAAATGGCTCGCATGTAACCATTAGATTATCATTGAATTTTAATTGTTTTTTATAAAAACTTAAATTTTTTTTTGGATAACCTGTTACAATTCTATCAACCAAAGAATTGTGAAATTTATTTTTATCAATCCAGTTATAAAATTTTCTGCCCAAATCCCAATTAGAAGCAATCTGTAAAATAATTTTCTTTAATTTTTCTCCATTATTCTCTATTAGTTCACAAGGAATTACATGTAATATTTTAGTTTCATCTCCTTTAAAAAATTTAAATCTGTTGTATAAAAAAATAGTAAGTTTGCCAGGGAAAGATATAGGGGGTTCCAATGATTTAAGATCATTTTTATTATACTCAATTCCCGCTTCAGTAGTATTGGAAAAAACAAAATTCAAGTTTTTATCTCGTGCTAATTTCAAAAATGATTTAAATTCTTTGTAGGGATTTATAACTTTATCTATGCAAGAAATAACTTTAGTCTCTCTAATATTTTTATCATCTAATATCCCTTCTGTAAACAAGTGAAATTTACCTTTTTGATTTTTTAATAATTCAATATTCCCATATTCAATGGGTTGAATAACACTTACTTTACCATTAAATTCCGTTTTTTCATTTAATAATTGAATACAATGATCTACAAATGCTCTAATAAAATTTCCTTCTCCAAATTGTATAGAATTCATTTTTTTCATTTAACTATTTTTAACTTTTATTAATATCTTGAAAAGAGCTCCTCAATTTATATAGGTTCTCGAAAAGTTTTTATTATAAATTGGAATTTGGGTTTTATTAAAATTTCATCTACTGGCATAACATACATTTCAGACAATTTTTCAATTATAAACAAATTAGTTTGATTAATTGAAACCTCCTTTATATTAGATAATAATTTTTTTATTTTTCTAAAGGTTTTGTATTTATGATTTCTTAATAGAATTTCGCTATCTATTTTAACTTCAGTTTCTCCTTCGATTAATAACAATGAATCTTCCCTATTATCATAAAAATAGCTTAAATCCAATTTCAAAAAAAAATTATTTCTCCAGAAAGGAAGAGTTAAAAGTCTTTTTATTAAATAATCTCTACCTTTATAAGAAAATTTAGTCCCTTCAATAATTATCTCTGGTATAGCTTTTTCTTTAACTTCTACTTCAGTTAAATTTATTTTATTCCCTTGACAAAAGCCATTACAAATTGAGAACAACAAAAATATAATTGATAATTTTTTCATGATAATTAATCCAAAAAAGAATTCATTATTATAAACTTACATTTTTAAAAATAATCTTATATTATTAAAAAAAGTTTATTTTAATTAACCAAACTAATTTACAAAAATGAGACAAAAAATATTTTACTGTTTAATTACTATTATATTAATTTCATGCAATCAAGAAATTAAAGAAAAGAATCTTCCGGTTTTTGAAAAATTGGTTTGGAGTGATGAATTTGATTATCAAGGTAAAGTAGATTCTACCCTTTGGCATCATCAAACTATTCCAATAGATAATGGAAGTTGGGCAAATAATGAGCTGCAACATTACACAGAAAATATTAAAAACAGTTATGTTAAAGATGGTTTATTAAATATAGTTGCTGTAAAAGAAGAAATTGAAATGTATAATTCTATTAAAAACTTCTCCTCTGCAAGATTAAACTCAAAATTTGATTTCAAATATGGTAGAATTGATGTAAAAGCTAAATTACCAGAAAGTGAGGGAACATGGCCTGCAATATGGACACTTGGTTCAAATATTGATGAAGAAGGAAATTATCTTGGGGATAATAAAGGTAAAATCCCTTGGCCTTTTTGCGGTGAAATTGATATTATGGAACAAAATGGATGGAATAAATCCAACCTTTACAATGTCCTTCATTTTCAAAATAGCTTAACTAATAAAAAAGATGAGATCAAAAAAATTTCTAATTTATCTAATTCAAATGATTTTAATGTCTACTCGTTAGTTTGGACAGAAGAAAATATTTATTGGCTTTTAAACAACAAAATTACATTTGAACAAAAAAATACAGATTTCATGCCTTTTGATAATAATCATTATTTATTATTAAACTTAGCAATTGGTGGTATTTTAGGAGGTGAGGTCTCTAAAAGCTTTTTAGAAGAAAAAATGCAAATTGATTATGTTAGAATATTTCAATGAAAAAATTTATTTTAAAGTTCAATAATTATATTTTTTTTTGAGTTTTTTTAATAAAACAATTTCTGGTAAAAATTGCCAATCAAAATTTATGGTTTGATTAGCGGGATGGTAATGATGATCTTGACCTTTTAAATATTAATCAAAAGGTTTTGTATTTTTAATGAAACATAAAAATTAAATACTATGAGTAAAAAGATCAGGTTATCTCTTATTATTTCTTTACTATTCATTTCAACATATGCACAGGATTTAATAAATTCTGGACCCATGGTTGGATACTCGACAATGCAAGAGGTATTACTTTGGGTTCAAACTGATAAAAAAGTCAAAGTTCATTTCGAATATTATGAAATTGATAATCCTAAAATTAGATTCAAAACCGATGAAATAGAGACGCTTAAGAAAAGTGGTTATGTAGCCAAATTAATTGCTGATCAAGTTACTCCAGGGAAAAAATATAAATACGAAATATTTATAAATGATTTAAAAGTTGAACGAGATTATACTATGGAATTTCAAACTCAAAAACTTTGGAAATGGAGAACTGACCCGCCTGATGTAAACTTTGTTATCGGAAGTTGTAGCTATATAAATGAACCGGAATTTGATAGACCAGGAAAACCTTATGGAAATAATTTTGAAATATTTAATTCAATCAACAATAAAAATCCTGATTTTATGCTTTGGTTGGGTGATAATACCTATTTAAGAGAACCGGATTGGAACTCTAGGACAGGGTTTATTAAACGATACTCTCACACAAGAGCATTAGCTGAGCTACAGCCATTACTTGCTTCAACTCACCATTATGCCACCTGGGATGACCATGATTTTGGTCCTAATAATTCTGATGGAAGTTTTTGGTTAAAAGAAACAGCTTCGGAGATATTTAAACTTTTTTGGGGTAATCCAAATTATGATGTAACTGGTAATGGTGGAATAACTGGTTTTTTTCAATGGGGTGATTTAGATTTTTTTTTAATGGATAATAGATATCATAGAACTTCAAATAATAATTTCACTGAGGATCGCCAACTCCTTGGTAAAGATCAAATTGATTGGTTAATTAATGCTTTATCTTTTAGTCAAGCTCCTTTTAAGTTTATAGCTATTGGGGGACAAGTTTTAAGTAGTGGAGGAGTTTATGAGAATTATGCTACTTACCCAGAAGAAAGAAAATATTTATTGGATAAAATTAGAGAAGCAAAAATTGAAGGAGTTGTTTTTCTTGATGGTGATAGACATCATACTGTTTTGAGCAAAATGCATGAAAGTGAAGATGTTTATCCACTTTATGATTTAACATGCTCATCCTTAACTGCTGGTACAAATAAGGATGATGAATCTTATAATAAATACAGTTTAAAAGAAACACTAGTTAATGTAAATAATTTTGGAATGCTAAATATATCAGGGCCAGCTAAAGACCGTGAACTAAATATAAAAATCTTTGATAAAGATGGGCA
>CAJPUR010000025.1 GCA_905381055.1 uncultured Flavobacteriaceae bacterium | reverse complement strand
TTTTGATTTTTTAAGGTCTTTTAAATCGGAAGATTGTGACTATATAATTTATTTATATATTGCAATCTAAAAATTATTTATTAAATAAAGTTAAAAATGATTACAAAAGAAGAAGTAAAAAAAGCTCAAATTATATGGGGGAATGGTGTTGTTAAAATTGGAGAATTTAAAAATGATCGGGTATCATGTGAAAAATATACTAGTGAATTTCTTAATAATCTATATGCATTTGATCTAGGGGAAGTATTATTCAAACCAACTAAGTGTGAACATGTACAATTTAGACCTACTAAGGCTGAAGCATTATCTTATTTTATTTCTGGAGAAAATAGAGCTTGTAAAGAGGATAAGGGATTTGCAATTAATCCCTGGACTAATGTTCGATTTGAAAATTCAGGTTTCATTTTAGAAAAAGATAGAGCTATCTCAATGGGGAACTACTTTTTCACTGATCTCAATGGGAATGAGGCTAAAGTAGAATATACATTTGGATATAAATTAGTAAGTGGAAAATTGAAAATTGATTTACACCATTCTTCATTCCCATTTTCAAATTGAAATCAATATTTTGATTTGAATTTTTTCAATGAATTTTCAGGATTTTTTTCTTTATAAATTGAGGCGTATAGTAGTGCATTATATAGGTTAACTGTTTTGCCTGTAATGGAAAAAGATTCACGCCCTAATATTTCATCTGAGTCAGGCTTTTTTAATTTATCATTCATCTCAATCCCTGAAGTCATAATAATATGTTTAACTGATGAAGCAGATAACTTAGGATATAAAGATCTTATTACAGCAGCAACACCAGTAACATTTGGTGCGGCCATAGATGTTCCATTTAAATATTTGAATTTTCCATCTAAAACTGAAGAATATACTTGATAACCTGGAGCAAATAAATCAACATTTTTCGAGCCATAATTAGAAAAGTAAGCAACTTGAGTTGAATCTAAATTATAGGATGATGCTCCAATAGTTAATAGATTATTTATTAATTCTTCTCCATCTTTATTGTCAGCAGGATATGATTGATTTTCAATTAAATCAATATTGCTAGCACTGTTTCCGGCTGCATTTACAATTAATACATCTTTTTCCGAAGCATATTTCATTGCATCAATAACCCATTCAGAATGAGGGGAATATTTCTTACCAAAACTAAAATTAATAATTTTGGCACCATTGTCTACAGCATATCTAATTGATAAAGCAACATCTTTATCATATTCATCTCCATCTGGGACACATCTTATTGGCATAATTTTAACATCTTGAGAAATACTTCTAACAATTCCACTTACATGGGTACCGTGGCTATTGTTATCACCAATATTAGGATCTCCATAATTTTTGTCATTAAAATTATCAGGATCGTCGCCAACAATATCTCTCCCATTAAACTCTAAATTGTTATGATAATTATTACTAGTTTCATAATAATCCATTGCATCTAAAAATCTTGATTGGGACCAATTATTTGATTTAGCCAATTCTAAGAATCTGATAGATTCATCAATTTCAATAGATTTTAAACTCAAATTTTTAGCTTCCTCTAAGGAATAATCCTCATTTCCCGTTGCAATTTTAAGTATACTATCGGATTTAGCCATCATCATTGAAAGTTCTCTAATTCTTCCCAGAGTTTTATTATTCTTATCAAGTGCTTTATCAATTTCATTTTGATAAACTTCCCTCATTTTATCATCTGGGCTAGCTTTTTTTAACAATCTTACATATTCAAAATTTTCTTTATCAGATTTTCCTAAAAAATTCCATCCATTAATATCGTCTATGTAACCATTTTTGTCATCATCAATTTTATTATTTGGAATTTCATCAGAATTAATCCAAATGAAAGAGGATATATAGGGGTGATTAATTTCAACTCCTGAATCGATAATTGCTACGATTACTTTTTTACCTTTTTTATCTTTTATCAAATCATCATATGCTTTAATTACACTCATTCCAGGAACTCCGTCATGATTTATATCTAGTAATGGCCATTTTTCTTTTTTCTTGTCAATAAATAATTTAAAGTTTTCATCAGAAACTTTATTGTTAAATTTTTGAGAGTCGATTTGTATAGGATTTCCAGTAAATTTATATGTGGAACATCCAATTGATATAAATATAAATGCAAGGGATATTATTTTCTTTTTCATGATGCAAAAATAAAAAAAAATGTGATTTATTAAAGACTAACATAATCTACAAGTATTTATCCTTTTCTTTGTTAAGTCAATATTTATAGGGTTTATAGTAAAGTGTGCATTTTCAAAGTGACACTCAAGTGACACTATTTGAGAAAATAGATAGTTCTAAATGGTTTTTATAAGAATAAATTGGACACTTTTTACACCTCTTTTAGGCACTGTTGGAATTTACAATATCTGTAAAATTCATATCCTAAATTAACAACAGACTATTTTTCATTAGTTACAGTTAGCACCAGAACCATCAGCACCATCCCAGTCAGGTTGATCAGCTGAATTAAATCCGGCGTTTGGATTATTTTTAAAAGCACTTGGCTCAGAAGCAAAATTACTTTGAACACACCATCCGGATAGATCCTGATCAAAACTTGATGCATTTCTAAACATACTAATCATATCAGTTACATTTGAAACATTCCAATTACCGATATCTTGATTAAATGCTGATGCTCCACTGATTGCTGATGCATAATAAAACATAGCTCTCATATTAGTAACGCTTGAAGTATCCCAACTTCCAATGTCTTTATTGAATGGACAACTACTTAACATATATCGCATATTCGTAACACTTGATACATTCCACGTGCCTATATCTTTATTGAATGCAGAATTATAAAACATATAATCCATTCTGGTAACACTTGATACATCCCAAGAGCCTATATCTTGATTGAAAGATGTTGCACCTGAAAACATTTCATAAGTATTTGAAACACTTGATGTATCCCAAAAAGAAATATCAGAATTAAAGGAAGTATTATCCTTAAACATAGCTGTCATACTAGTTACCTTAGTTGTAACTAGATTATATCTGCCAGCTGTTATTTCAGCTGTTATATTTGAATCATCTACTACCTTATATGTAGTTCCAGAGAGGGTATAAGATTGTCCAACAACGGCAGCATTAGAAGCCTTTATAGTTATACTATTAGTTGGGTCAAGATAGATATATGGCACAGAAGAGTTTAATAAATCTAAACTTGATTGTAGTGAATTTATACTAGTTTGTAAACCACTTGTATCAGTTGCATAATTTGTCCCTTGTATTGTCTTGACATCTGCTAACAGGCTAGTTACACTAGCAGTTAAAGATAAAGTGTTAGTTGTTGTACTAGCATACAAACTAGTGACTTCAGTTTCTATGGTTGTAATTGATGATGAAAGACTTGAAATACCAGCACTAATTTCACTAATATCTAATGTGGTAGATACCTGATTAGCGGACACACTATCAGTTAATGTTGACAAACTTGATTCAAGAGTATTAAGTTGGGTTGTTAATCCAGCAACTAAATCATTTAAAGAAGAACTTGAGGATTCATTATCAAGAACATCATTTGTTATTTGGTCAATTAAAGCTGCATTTGAATTAATAGAATTTGTATTATCAGAGATTAAAGATTTTAATTCAGTAGTCAAATTTTCAATCTGCTCATTTAAAAGTTCAATGTCCTCTGTAAAGTCTTCACAGCCGGCAAATAATGATATAACAAATAGGATTGGTATAAAGAATAGCTTCTTCATTTATGAATTGTTTATGGTTATTTAGTCGCTAATATATAACTACAAGTTTTTTTTAAATACTAAACTTTAAAACTTATTTTATTTTTTTGAATCTCAAAATATTTGCTCTGTTTTATAAATTATTACTAATTATAAATCAATATAATTACAGATAGTATATTCTATAGTAGAAAATAATGTTTTAGGTAAAACTAAACCACATAATAAGAGGCTGAGGGTTATACCTGTAGCGCTGAAAACAACCCCTAATAAAAGTGGGTATAGCAACAGGCGTTAAAGTCAATAGAATCAATGGTTTAAGGGTCACCTAACACACTCAATAAAGGAACAGGTAAAAATGAGACTTTTAGTTAAGTTTTATATAGTTTTTAGTTACACTTTTTTTAACTTTTCCTCCCTTCAAGTGACACAAATTTTCAAAGTGACACTATTTTAATTTCAAAGTGACACTCAAGTGACACAAATATAGAAACTAAATATAACTTAATCAAATTTAATAGTATTGTAATAGTAGTAATAGTAGGCTATTTGAAAATAAATAGAGTTTAATGGTTACAGTTCCATATACTCTACAATAATTTGTCCGAGATTCCATGAAGGGATGTAGTAGTTAAATTCGGAATTTAATAAAATTTCATTTATAACTAATGACTGTAATTTGGATGAATTACCTGTAATGATTGTAAGTGAAAATGAGCCATAACTGGAAAGCTCTTGTAATTTATTATTGGTGACTTCAATTGCTTCTTTGTGTCTTAATCCGTGAAGGTCAATTTCATATATTTTTTCTTTCGACATATTTTAAAAAAAATCCTCCGAATAACGTATAACGGAAAATACATTTTTCGAAGGATTAAGTTAGACCAAAATATCAACTATAATTTTAATAAAATCTAATTTATCCAAAAATACGACCCCTAATTTTTTTACAATGTTAAGGGCATTATAATTTTTTGTGAAAGTTTTGTTAATTTTTTATTTGTTTACTTTAATGAACTAAAAAAAATGTAAATATTGATAAGCATGTAAATTATAGCTGGGGAGGTTTTAATTAAACCATCATTGATTTTTAATCTAACAATAACACCTAAAAGCATTAAAATACTGAGTCCAGCTGAGGAAATTAAAATTAATTTATGAAAAAAAAAACCAATTAAAGTACCAATCCCTCCCAATAACTGAAAAAATCCTGTAGTGGATCTGTAGTTTGATAATCCATACCTTATAAATTCACTTTTAAAATATTTTGAGTAAAAGCAAGCAATACCAAATAAAATAAATGATAGGCTTGAAAATAATTTAAAAATTAATTCTAAATTCAATTTAAATGAGGTCTATAGATGAGAGTCCAACAAATAATGATAAGCTTAGCAGAAACAATGAAGGTAAATATTTTTTAATAGGATTTTTAACACTAAAATGCGCGTACTGAGCGCAAAGCATTAAAAATGCCATTAAAAAAGAGGGGATTGTTGCTAATTCAGGATACCATATTGAAATAATTAACAAAGTCGACAATGATATTTTCATAGCACCGACGGTATTCCTTATAATATCTGGGAGCCCATATTGTTTAAATTCATTAATTATGTTATCAAATCTAAAAACCCATACAATTATTATAGATATTGCTATAATAATGTTAGATATAATTAATAGTACATTCATATAAATAGTTTTAATTAAACCCTTTAATACCTTGAACAGTTGTGTATTTAAGAGTGTATTTTAAGTTAGGATTAATAATTTTAAAGGCAGATTGGACGGCAAGAGTAGCTTCATGAAAACCACACAAAATCAGTTTGAGTTTACCTGGATAAGTGTTAATATCCCCTACAGCAAAAATTCCTGCTATATTTGTTTGGTAATCCATTGTATTGTCAACTAATATTGAATTTTTTTCAATTTCTAAACCCCAATCATTGATTGGTCCTAATTTAGGAGAAAATCCAAAAAGAGGTAACCAAAAATCTAATTTTTCTTTTTTAATGATGTTATTTTTATTTTTAATTGAAACTTCTTTTAGTTTTTTATCACCATGAAGGCTAATTATTTCAGAATTTACTCTAAGATCAATTTTACCTTTTTCAACTAATTCATAAACTTTTGAAACAGAATCTTTGTGAGCTCTAAATAATTCAGATCTATGTATTAAATAAATTTTTTGTGATGAATTTTCTGCTAAATATATAGCCCAATCAAGAGCAGAATCTCCTCCTCCTGAGATGAAAACTTTTTTATTGATAAAAAGATTTGGATCATTTATTGAGTATTGAACACCTTTTTCTTCATATTTTGATAGATTACTAATTAAAGGTTTTCGTGGTTCAAAACTTCCAAGACCTCCTGAAATAATGACAACTTTTGATTGATGTTTTTTACCTTTATTTGTCTCAACTATAAAATTATTATTCGAAGATTTAGTTATCTTTTCTGCCCTTTCTCCAAGGGTAAATCCTGGTTTGAATGGAGAGGCTTGTTTTTTTAAATTATCTATTAAATCTCCAGCAAGTATCATTGGATAACCTGGTATGTCGTATATTGGTTTTTTTGGATATATTTCATTTAGCTGACCACCAATTGTTGATATAGAGTCAATAACATGACATTTAAGCTTCATCAAACCAGCCTCAAAAACAGTAAAAAGACCCACTGGGCCAGCTCCAATAATAATAATATCTGATTTAATCATTTAAGTTATTATAATTTATTAATATAACTACCCAAACTATCTTTAAATTCAAAACCTTCTGATGTTCTATACTTATTAATTTTTTGAAATGATTCAAGACCCCACAATAAAAATTCAATCATAAAATAAATATCTTTTTCGTTTATTTTAGGGTTGTATTTTTTTATAATTGATTTAGCATCAGGTATTTTTTCTAATAATTTTATGTATTCATTATCTTTTAGATTATCATGAATAAATAATTCATTGTTTTTAAAAAACCATCCAAGCAACTTGTCATAAGGTGAAACTTCATTTTCCTTTTGAAGTTTTTCTATTTTAGGGAAAAAATCAGAAAACATTGATTTCACTGATTGATTAATTAAATAGTATGAGACCTGGTCAGCACCCTCTTGTTCACCCTCATAAACAAGTTCAATTTTACCATTGATTGAAGGTATGACTCCTAAAAAATCGGACATTCTTATTGAAGTACTAGTTTCACCATTTATAAGAGATCTTCTTTCTGCAGTTGAAATTAAATTTTCAAAAGCAGTTATACTCAATCTAGCACTAACTCCACTTTTATTGTCAACATATTCACTTTTTCTTGCTTCAAAACTAATTTGTTCTAAAAGGTCTTTTGCTATTTCAGGAATATAAATTTTATCCAAAGTGGTTTTATCAAGATTTGATTCTTGGGAAGTTATTTTTTTAGCTATTTCTATTGATTTTGGATAATGCGTAAGGATTTGAGATCCAATTCTATCTTTTAGTGGTGTTACTATACTCCCTCTATTGGTGTAATCTTCAGGATTAGCTGTAAATACTATTTGCAGATCAAGAGGGAGTTTAAGTTTGAAGCCTCTGATTTGAATTTCTTTTTCTTGAAGGATAGAAAAAAGTGAAACTTGTATTCTAGCTTGAAGGTCTGGTAATTCATTTAAAACAAAAATGCATCTATTTGCTCTAGGAATCATTCCAAAATGTATAACTCTTTCATCAGAGTAAGAAAGTTTCAAATTAGATGCCTTTATTGGATCAACATCTCCAATTAAATCAGCAACTGTTACATCAGGTGTTGCTAGTTTTTCAAAAAATCTTTCCTCTCTGTGCAACCAATTAACAGGTGTTTCATCACCAAGTTCAGAAATCAATTTTTTACTTTCTAATGAAATTGGTGACAGGGGATCATCATTTATATCACTACCATTGACAACTGGAATCCATTCGTCAAGTAAAAGAATCATTTGTCTTGCTAATCTAGTTTTGGCTTGACCTCTTAAACCTAAAAAATTAATATTATGACCAGAAAGAATAGCCCTTTCAACATCAGGGATAACAGTTTGTTCATAACCTATAATTCCTCTAAATGTAGGTTCCCCAGATTTTAATTTTTCCCTTAAATTCGATGATAATTCCATATTTACGGTTTTTGGAATATACCCGGTTTTTTTTAGTTCTCCTAATGTTGTTTTTTTCATATAAACTTTTTAAAATAAAATTATTCTAATTTTTTTCTTCTATTTTTTTCATAATCTTCAAAAATCATTTCCCCTAAACCTTTAAGACCTGTAAAAAATGCTTTGCCTTTATTTGCTGCAGTAAATTTTTGAACAAATTTTTTAAGATGCAAGTCTTGAGCTATCATAAAAGTTGTAATTGGAATTTGAAGTTTTCTAGCTAGCCTAGCTTTGTTATAACATTTTTCAACAATGAATGGATCTAGTCCCACACTATTTTTATAATAAGTTCCATCAGGCATATTCAGACAACTTGGTTTTCCATCAGTAATCATGAAAATTTGTTTATTAGTATTTTTTTTTCTTCTTAAAATGTCTAGACCAAGTTCAAGACCTGCAACTGTATTAGTATGGTAAGGACCAACTTGAAGGTAGGGGATGTCTTTTAATTTTATAATTTTTGCATCATTACCAAAAACCAGTATATCTAGAGTGTCTTTAGGATACCTTGTTGTGATTAATTCAGCGAGGGCCATAGCAACTTTTTTAGCTGGAGTTATTCTGTCTTCACCATATAAAATCATACTGTGGCTTATGTCAATCATTAATACAGTACTCATTTGTGTTTTAAAGAATGTATTCTCAACTACTAGATCTTCATTTGTTAATTTGAATTCTGAATTAAAAGATCTAATCTGAGAATTTTTGATGCTCTCAGTAATAGCAATTTTTTCAATACCATCCCCAAATTGATATGATTTAAATTCACCTGTGGAATCAGATCCTTGTCCAATTTTTTGAGTTTGATGGTTTCCATTACCGGAACGTTTTAATTTTCCAAAAATCTGTTTTAAAGCATGTTCCCTCAAAAGTTTTTCAGTCTTAGCTGTCAATTCAGTTTTATTTTTACCAGAGCCATCATTGGGATTTTTCATCTTTATGTAAGATTTTTTTAAAAGATCTTCAATAAAATCATTGATTGTATAATCTTCGTTAGTAAGATTATATTCTTTGTCTAATTCTCTTAGCCAATCAATTGCCTCATCAAAATCTCCAGAAGTATGTGTTATTAGTTCTTTAAAAATCTCAAATAATTTTTCAAATGGAGTTTGAAATGGTGGTTTAAATTTTTTAAAGAGAAACCCTAATCTTTCATTTTCAATTTTCATTAATTCATTCTTTTCAAGATGTCTTTTCAAAGATAACTTATATCAGACTTATAGCAAAGCAAAAATATTAGATTGTGTGAATAAAATAAATCCACTATATTTGTTACAAATATTCTGAAAATAAATCTATTGAGGAGGCTTTAAGTCCCCTTTTTTTTTAAATGAAATTTAAAGATAAAATATTAAAATTAACTAATGAATCGTTAAAAGAAAATACATCTTTATTTCTAATTGATTTATTAATAAGTCAGAATAATGTAATTAAAATATATATAGACGGAGACAATGGAGTAAAATTAAATGATTGTATTCAAATTTCACGATTTTTGGAGAAAAATTTAAATAGAGAAGAAGATGATTTTTCTTTGGAAGTAAGTTCAGTTGGATTGGACAAGCCTTTAGTTATTGCTAGACAATTTAAAAAAAATAAAGGAAGAGTTTTAGAGATAGAAAATTTAGAAGGTGATCTAATGAAAGGTGAACTAACTTTTTCCAATGATGAAAAAATTGGTTTATCCTGGAAGGTAAGGGAACCAAAGCCTATAGGTAAAGGTAAAATTACAGTTGAAAAATTTATTGAAATTGAATATAAGAATATTGTTAAGGCTAAAGTTGTAATATAAAATATAAATTAATATAAAATGGAGAATCTAGCATTAATTGAGTCATTTTCGGAGTTTAAAGATGAAAAACTAATTGATAGAGTGACATTAATGGTTATTTTAGAAGATGTTTTTAGAAATACATTAAAAAGAAAATTTGGATCAGATGAAAACTTTGATATCATAATTAACCCTGATAAAGGAGATCTAGAGATATGGAGAAATAGAGTTGTAGTAGATAATGGAATGGTTGAAGATCCTAACCAAGAAATCGAACTTAAGGATGCTCAAAAAATTGAACCAGATTTTGAGGTTGGGGAGGATGTTTCTGAAGAAGTAAAGCTGATAGATCTGGGGAGAAGAGCAATTTTGACTTTGAGACAAAATTTAGTAGCTAAGATATTCGAACATGATAGTTCAAATATCTTCAAACAATATAAAGATTTGGAGGGTGAAATTTTTACTGCTGAGGTACATCATATTAGAAGTCGGGAAGTAATTCTTTTAGATGATGATGGTAATGAACTTATTTTACCAAAGGATAAACAAATTCCTTCAGATTATTATAGAAAAGGAGATAGCATAAGAGGGATAATTGAGTCAGTTGAATTAAGAGGGAATAAACCAAAAATTATATTTTCTCGTACTTCTCCAATTTTTTTAGTCAAGCTTTTTGAACAAGAAATCCCTGAAGTTTTCGATGGATTGATTAATATTAAAAAGGCTGTAAGAATTCCTGGTGAAAAGGCCAAAGTTTCAGTTGATTCATATGACGATAGAATTGATCCTGTTGGAGCATGTGTTGGGATGAAAGGTTCGAGAATTCATGGAATTGTTAGAGAATTAGGAAATGAAAATATAGATGTTATAAATTTTACAAATAATCTTCAGTTATATATCACCAGATCACTTTCTCCTGCTAAGGTTAATTCTTTAAAAATAAATGAGGAATCGAAAAGGGTTCAAGTCTTTTTAGATCCAGATGAGGTTTCCAAGGCGATTGGTAAAGGAGGTCATAATATCAGGCTTGCTGGAAAATTAACGGGATATGAAATTGATGTTTATCGAGAGGGCGCTGAAGAAGATGTAGAATTAGCTGAATTCAAAGATGAAATTGATTCTTGGGTTATTGAAGAATTTAAAAAGGTTGGATTAGATACTGCAAAAAGTATACTTGAATTGGATTTTGATGATTTAGTCAAAAGAACTGATCTTGAGGATGAGACTATCAAAGATGTATTAAATATTTTAAAAGAAGAATTTGAAGAATAAAAAAATTAATAGAGTCATAAATTAGTAATAAATATATGTCAGAATTATCCAAAATAAGGTTAAATAAGGTACTAAGGGAACTTAATATTTCATTAGACAGGGTAATTGAATTTCTTAATGAGAAGGGACATGAAGTTGACGCTCGTCCTACTACCAAGATTACAAATGAAATTTATGAGCTCTTGTTAAATGAATTTAAGATTGATAAATCTGAAAAAGCTGAGACCGAAGAGGTTCTAGAAGTAAAAAGGAAGGAAAAAGAGATTTTGAGAATTAAACAAGAGAAAATTGAGTTGGAAAAAATTAGAATTGAAGAAGAGAGAAAAATAATAAAAGCTAATAAGTTTAAAGTTCAAAAGCCAAAACAAATTGATAAAATTCAACTTGAAAACAAAAAAACTGAAATAAAATCTAACCCAGAATCTTCTCCAATTGATGATAAATCTGAAATATCTAAATTGAAAGATTCAAAAACGATTAGTGATGAAAAAGGACATCCTGAAATTACTGAAGAGGGTAATGATATGAATTTAAAAACTCAATATAAAAAATTGAGTGGTCCTAAAGTTACAGGAGAGAAACTTGATTTAGAAGAGATTGATAAGAAACAAAAAGTTCTAGACGATAATAAAAAAAGAAGAAGACGAAGAATTAGTAAAGAGCCAGTTAAAAAAACTTCTGAAAATGAATCTGAAAAGGATAGTTCACTCAAAATAGGTTCTAATAAATTAAATAAGTCTAAGCAGCAAAAACACAATACAAATCAAAAAGTTGAGCCCACTGAAGATGAAGTTCAAAAGCAAATAAGGGAAACTTTAGAAAAATTGCAGGGTAAAGGTTCAAAATCTAAAGGTGCTAAATATAGAAAGGATAAAAGAGACCAACATAAACAAAAGTCAGAAGACGAGTTAGCACAAATTGAGGCTGAAAGTAAAATTATAAAGGTTACTGAGTTTATAACTGTTGGAGAAGTTGCCGCACTTATGGAAGTAAGTTTAAATGATATTATTTCTACTTGTATGTCTCTTGGTATTATGGTAACTATGAACCAAAGGCTTGATGCAGAAACATTAACTATTGTTGCTGATGAATTCGGATTTGAAGTTGATTTTGTAAAAAGTGATCTTGAAGAAACTTATATTGAAGAAAAAGAAGAAAATACCGATGAGAATCTTGAACCAAGGGCTCCAATTGTTACTGTAATGGGTCATGTAGACCACGGAAAAACATCATTATTGGATTACATTCGAAAAGAAAATGTGATTGCTGGGGAGTCTGGTGGAATCACTCAACATATAGGCGCGTATTCTGTTCAATTGGAAGATGATCAAAGAATTACTTTTTTAGACACTCCTGGCCACGAAGCATTCACTGCTATGAGGGCAAGAGGGACACAAGTGACAGACATAGCAATAATAGTAATAGCAGCAGATGATGATATTATGCCTCAAACAAAAGAAGCAATTAGTCATGCACAAGCTGCATCAGTCCCCATAGTTTTCGCTATTAATAAAATGGATAAACCTACTGCAAATCCTGACAAAGTTAAAGAATCATTAGCCTCAATGAATTTAATGGTTGAGGATTGGGGAGGCAAAATCCAGTCCCAAGATATATCCGCATTGAATGGATTGGGTGTTAAGGAACTTCTTGAAAAGGTTTTATTAGAAGCAGAATTGCTCGAGTTAAAAGCAAACCCTAATAGAAAAGCAAAAGGTACAGTTGTTGAAGCTTTTTTAGATAAAGGACGTGGATATGTTTCAACTATTTTGGTCCAAACAGGAACATTACAAATTGGTGATTATATTTTAGCAGGAAAACAAAGTGGTAAAGTGAAAGCGATGTTTGATGAGAGGGGGAAAAATATAAATTTTGCTGCCCCTTCAACACCAATTTCAATTCTTGGCCTTGATGGGGCTCCTCAGGCAGGTGATAATTTTAATATCTTAAAAGACGAAAGGGAGGCTAAGCAAATTGCTGCTAAAAGGACCCAGTTAATAAGGGAGCAAAATGTTAGAACTCAAAAGCATATTACACTTGATGAAATTGGTAGAAGGATCGCACTTGGAGAGTTTAAAGAGCTAAATTTGATTCTTAAAGGGGATGTAGATGGATCAGTTGAGGCATTAACTGATTCCTTTTTAAAGCTATCAACTGAAGAAATTCAAGTTAACATAATTCATAAAGGTGTTGGCGCAATTACAGAATCGGATGTCTTATTAGCATCTGCATCTGATGCCATAGTAATAGGATTTAATGTTAGGCCCTCAGGGAATTCAAGAATTTTAGCTGAAAAGGAGGAAATTGACATCAGATCATATTCAATAATTTATGATGCTATAAATGACGTAAAAGATGCTATGGAAGGATTATTGTCACCGGATATGAAAGAAGAAATTTCTGGGAATGCAGAAATTAGAGAAACTTTTAAAATATCCAAAATCGGTACTATTGCTGGCTGTATGGTGACCAGTGGCAAAATATACAGAAATTCAAATATTAGACTTATAAGAGAGGGTATTGTTCAGTTTACTGGGGTATTAAGCTCTCTAAAAAGATTCAAGGACGATGTTAAGGAAGTTTCAAAAGGTTACGATTGTGGATTACAGATAAAAAATTTTAACGATATAAAAAAGGGAGACGTTGTTGAATTTTATAAAGAAATAGCTGTAAAGAAAAAGTTATAAGTTATTTGGCATTAATATAAAAGCTGAAGAGTAAACTTTTTTTATTTTTTCAAGCTCTTGTTGAGCTTCTAGAATTTTTTTAAACCTACCAACTCTTACCTTATAATTAGGAGTTTCGAAAATAATTTTTGTCTCCAATTCAGAAAAATTTTTAGAAAAATCTTCTTCTATTTTATTTGCAGTTTCCAAATTGCCATAGTATAATTGAATGGAATAAAAGTCTTTTTCATAAGTTTCACTATTTACCTGATTTCTTAGTTTAACAACTTTAATAAGAGTAGAGTCTTTTTTAATTAAAACTGAACCTTCCTGAGAATAAATAGCTGAATTACAAATAGTTATAAAAATAAAAATAATTTTGATTTTAATTTTAAAATTTGTCATTAAGCAAATATCAATATATTATGTCTAAATTTTAAAAGGTTTGCTAAATTTTAATGGTAGGTAATCATTTATTTAGAATCATTATAAATTATATAATTCAAAATAATAAACCTTTTTTCATATTGTTTTCGGTAGTATTTTTGCATGAGTTTAAGTAATATATTATTTAATAAAAAAAATTGTTTTCGGGTTAATGATGATAAAGAAAAACTCTTTCATTTTTAATTTATTTAAAGTTCTACTTTTATCCTGTGTTTTTGCAACAAATTCGCCTGCCCTTTTTTCACAAGAATATGATCCTATGGAGGGAAAGAAATTGTTTAATGTTCACTGTGCCTCGTGTCATAAATTAAACAAAAAAGCAACTGGTCCAGCTTTAAGGGGGGTATCACAAAAATATGAAAAAGAATGGCTATATACCTGGATTAAAAATAGCTCTGCCATGATCAAATCTGGAGACGAAAGAGCTATTGCTATTTATGAGGAGTACAATAGATCAAACATGAATGCTTTTCCTCAGTTGAGTGAAATGGATATTGATAACATAATAGCTTACACTGATTATATACCACCAGCAGTTGCTAATGTTGCAGCAAATAATGTTCAAGCTGTTGCAGTTTCATCAAACTCTTTAATATCTAACGAAGTTATTTTATCTGCTTTATTATTAGTCCTTACCATTTTGATAATTATGTTGGTTTTGGTTAATAAGACTTTGAAAAAAATTGCAATTGCAAGTGGAGTTAAGTTAGTCAAAAAGGAAATTAAAGAAAAGAAAACTCCAATATGGTTTGCCTTTGTAAAAAATGAATTTTTGGTACTAACATCTGTAGTTTTTCTCTTATTGTCTAGTGCTTACTTTGCATATGGTTATTTAATGCAAATTGGAATTGATCAAGGGTACATGCCTATTCAACCCATTCACTATTCTCATAAAATACATTCTGGAGATAATAAAATTGAGTGCCAATACTGTCATTCGTCTGCAAAAGTCTCTAAGCACTCTGGAATACCATCATTAAATGTTTGTATGAATTGTCATTTATATATTGCAGAGTATAACGGTGAAGAGGATATTGAAAATGGTTACACAAAAGACTTTTACACTAGTGAAATTAAAAAATTATATACCGCAGTTGGATGGGATGAAGTTAATCAAGTATATACTGGTGAAACTAAACCTGTGAAATGGTTAAGAATTCACAATCTTCCTGATTTTGCTTATTTTAATCATGCTCAACACGTAACTGCCGGTAAAGTTGCTTGTCAAACTTGTCATGGGCCTGTGGAGGAAATGGAAATTTTATACCAATATTCGCCCCTTACAATGGGTTGGTGTATTGATTGTCACAGAGAATCTAACTTAAAAGTTGAAAGTAATGAGTATTATAAAAAAATTCATGAGGAGTTATCCGTTAAGTATGGAGTTGAAAATTTAACTGTTGCTCAAATGGGAGGATTAGAATGTGGAAAATGTCACTATTAAATTTTAAATTAGTAAATGGCTGATAAAAAAATATATTGGAAAAATATAGATCAATTGAAAGAAAA
>CAJPUR010000024.1 GCA_905381055.1 uncultured Flavobacteriaceae bacterium | reverse complement strand
GAAGCAGAAAAACTTATTAAAGATGTTTTTCAACTTTCCCAATATGGGAAAAATTTATATATAACGAATTCTATTAAAAATTCTTTAACAAAAACAATTAATAGTAACTTTAATTTTAAAAATTTAATAAATAAGAAAGTATCCTTACAAACAAAATTAAATATCCTGATGGATGAAATTATAAATAATAAATCATCAAGCAAAGATAAATTTAAACAAAAAAACTCAATAGAATTGGAAATTCAGAATATTAACGAAAAAATTAATAATGATTTTCCTGCTATTAAAAAAAAATTAAATAAAAAATTTTATACTGTGAATGATGTACAATCAAAATTATCTGTGAATGAATTGCTTATTGTTTTTGATAGTCATCTTTCGCCGTTTGCACACATTATATCAAAAAATAATCATGATACATTCTTTTCAAATGTACCAATAAGAGATTTACATAACTTTAGTTTTTTATTTAGAAATGAAATTTTTAAAAAAGATAGTAAAGAATTAAAAAGGTCTTTAAAAATTTTTTATAAGGCCTTATTTGATCAAATAGAAAGTAAAATTGACAAGAATAGTAAAATAACAATAATTACTGATCAGTATACAGAGAATTTACCCTTTGGAATTTTTTATAACGAAAAAAATAATAAATATCTAATTGAAGAATATTCTATATCATATCATCCTTCTGTTGGATCTTTTGTTGAGTTGAGAAATGATAAATCAATTAAATATATAAATTATGATAACGCTTTTCTTGGGATTGGAGATCCACTTTTACAAGAAAAAACATTGAAGGATTTTGTATTTTCTATTTCTAATTTAAGTTTAAATACTAGGGGAATTTTAGATGATACTAATATAATTAAGGAAAAATTTAAAAATTTACCTTACTCAGAATATGAATTAAAAAAAATTGGAAAAATATTTAAAAAAAAAAAGTTACTGTTATCTAATCAGGCAAATGAAGCCAATGTTAAAAATATTAATTTAGAAAATTATGATATAATTTCTTTTGCAACGCATGCAGGTATATCGGGTAGTTTAAATGAGTCTTCAGAACCATTTTTAGTCCTTACGCCGCCTGAAGAATCAAGTTTGATTAATGACGGTATACTAACAGCATCTGAAGTGTCTCAACTTAATTTAAATGCAAAATTAGTTATTTTATCAGCATGCAACACAGCAGCGAAAGAAAACGAATACGCAAGTGGATTTTCAGGTTTAGTGGCCTCTTTTTTCAACGCTGGTGCACAAAGTATATTAGCAACTCATTGGAATGTGGACGATAAAACAACTGCAACAATGATAATTGAAACAATTAAAAAATCTGTAAATCAAAATATTAATTTATCTGATGCATTAAGATTAACGAAAATTGAGTTTATTTCAGGCAAACATGGTGAGAAATACAAACACCCAAAATACTGGGGTGCCTATGTTATCATTGGAAATTAAGGATAATTTAATCAAAAAATAATTGGAATAATTTAAATCTTATACGTTAGGTGAGTATGAGTATTTTAATTAACTTTAACAGAAGGAGGTTCAGTGGAAAAGCTAAGAATTGGTGTAGAAGGAACCCAGAGCAGATCAAATATACACATAGGCCCGTCTACACCAGTTCTTATAAAAGATCAAATAATCAAAGAAAAATTTTTTTTAGAAGCTTTAGATCAAAAAGAATTTGTATCGAATTTTTAAATAATTTAAATTTTAGATATAAAAGAAGATATAAACATTCAATCAATTTTAGAATTAATTTAAGAGGAAATAAACTTGAGTATTTTGGAGGTGGAAAATGCAAAGTTTAAATACAAATAAGTTATTAAAGTCTAGCCTTTTTACAAATTTTATAAATAATGTGATTCACAATCCATCACCTGAAGTTCAAAAAAACTTTATGGATGTAAGTATAAAAATAGCCGATACAATTCGTAAAATATGTGATGAAGAAAAAGTTATTTTTAAAGTGCCATACAATGGTAGAGAATATTGGAAGTATGGAAAATCTTTAGAGACATGTTTTGTTGATGGAGGAGTTTATAGTTCATTTGAGTCAAGCTCCGCTCCTTTTGCAATTAGAGCTAAAAGTTATATAGTTAAACCAAATAATCCTATTTCAAACCGTGAAAAATTTGAAGAGTCTATTGCCTTTATGGGTGATTTATATGATTCAAAAAATAATATTTATGAATTAAGTGAGGATCCGTATGAAGATAATCAACTTTTAAATAAAAAGAAAGATGCTGCAAGAATAGTTTTTGAAATAGCATGTATCGTAAAACATTTGTTTGAAAAAAGAAAATTTAATTATTGTTTATTACACGGACCTATTCAAACACCGGTAATGCCATTTTCTGGACCTGAGTTTCCTTTGTTTAAAGATGAAATTGTAAAAAATATTCTTCCTTTTTTAAATTTTAAAACAAAAAAGGATGAAAAAAATCTAAATGCTCATTTCATAAATGTTTATTTAAATTCACTTAACTATCTCACCAAATCAAAATTTCCTATATTTGGCATCGTAGAACGAACTAAATCAACAATCTATTTAAGAAATTTATTATTTATTGCAAAACAAAAAAATAAAATAGCAGCTAATGATTATGAGAAAATGATCTCTACTATCAATAGATATAAGATAAACGATGGAAATTTATTAGAATTAATTCTATCAGATGGACAGGCATTGAAACCTTTAGAGGTCGAAAAACAGATACCATCTAAAGCTTGGGGAGAGTGGGATGTGCAAATGAATTCATTCCCAAAAACTTTTGTAGGTTATTTAAAGACTAATAGCCATCAAGCACCGATTAGAATTGAAACATTAAATAAACCAAAGAATATTTATAAAGATTTTGAGTACATACTCGCTATGAGTAAGTTATTACCAAACTATGGTTTTCCAGCAGGTTTAGATGTTGTAGATAAATCTGCAAAGATACCATCTTGGCTTGGAAAAGCAGCAAAGGGTTATTACTCAAAATACTATCTCGATTTAGCGATAGGAACCAAAAATAATAAAAATGTAAACTCAGCTCTTAAAATGTTGCAAGGGGGCAGAGTTTGGAACAATAGGCCAAAAGCCGGAAAGATATCGAAATGAAAAAAATAATTAAGTTAAATCAAATTAAGTCTACCAAAAAAATAAGTGATCCATGGGCTAATATTGGAACAATCTTGGGTCAAACAAGTATAAATGATTACACTTTTCATCTTAAAAAATTTAAAGCTAAAAAGGGGGATATAGTTGCAGCTGAGGCTAAATTACCGACCGGTGAAGGAAACATTATTGATGTTGTAGTTTGGGGAAGAATAATGGAAATAATTTCATCTAATGATTTTTTACCAAATGAAGCTGCTAAAGAATTAACAGAAGGAAATATAAATATACTGGATACAATTCTGCCCTTAACAAAAAATGACTCGGTTTGTACAGTTAAAAATTTAGGGTACACAAGAAATGACACAAATATTAAGTTGTCATTATTGCCATTAAATTATCCTGTTGCACCAGGTGGATCAGTAAAATATCCAGCATCAAAAGACCTAGAAAAATTATTAAATACTGACATGAATGGACGCAATCCTATTTTTATTGGTAATTTAGTAGCAAGAAGGGATGTGGATGTGCATGTTTCGGCAGATAACATGGTATCTAGACACGTTCTAGTCATTGGAATGACGGGATCTGGAAAATCTGTGTGGGTAAGGCGAGCTGTTAGAGAGTTAATGGTAAAGCAATATCCAATTTTAATAGTCGATCCTCATGGAGATAACTTGGGAATAGTACAAAAAGCTAAAAAACTTTTTCCAGAACATGATATTAAACTATTTTATCCTAAAATATCCGCACCCAAAAATAATAAAGAAGTAATTTTTACATTAATCGAAAAATTAGGGAATAAATTGACCGAACCCCAGTATGAATTTTTAAATTGGTTATTGACTAACATTGAATACGAGACTGGAGTAAGTCTTATACAGTATATTTCAATATTAATACAAAGAGCTAATACTGCTGCTGAGAATAAAAGAAATAAAACTAATAAAAATTCATCTGGAATGAGTAACACGGGAGCATCTACTATGGGTGTTGTCTCAAGAAGTTTAAGAAAAGTTTTTAGAAAACTTGAGGAAATGGATCAGAGTAATACTAGCAATAGAAAAAAATATCCACATTTAAAATTTGAGGAATTACCAGATCCTTATTCTCAACCTGAAAAAATCATTAAAAAATCTCAAGTTTCAATATTATATCTCAAAGGTTATGAAAGTTTACCATCTAGTACAATCGTATCTATATTATTAGAAAGCTTGTTTAATCATAGATCTGCTGGGGGAAAAGTTATTCCACCATTTTTTACAGTACTAGAAGAAGCACAAAATTTTATTCCATCTAAATCAGAGGGACAAGATGGGTACCCATCTGTATCTACCATTAAGAAAATAGCAACAGAGGGGAGAAAATTTGGCACTGGTTTGATGTTAGTATCTCAGAGACCTTACAGATTAGATGAAACAGTTTGTGCTCAGATGAACTCGTACATAATATTAAGACTTAAAAATGAGAGGGACCAGAGATTTGTAAAAAATACTATGGAAAATTGGGATAATGAGGAGGCAAAACAACTTCCAAATTTTGCAAATGGTCAAGGAATTGTGTCTGGTCAAATAACTAATATTCCATTAACAGTTCAAATTAAGTTTGATGATGATTTGACTAATGAAGATATAGGAGATGAAAATTTTATATCAGATGTAATTAATTGGAAAGATTCCGATGTAACAAAGAAAAAAAGGGAGTTTTCAAAGAAATTCGATAAAGTTTTTGATGCCGATAAAAGAAAACCTAATTAAAACATCAGAATGTCCTTATTGTCTTGGTTATGGTGAAGTATCGGTGTTTAAGCCTTTACTGATTTTAGGAAAATTTAGAATTGTAAAAGAAATTACTGAAAAATGTGCTTATTGTAACTTGATCAAAATAAGTAAAAGTCATTCTATATGCAAAAATAAAAAGGATTAATTCTGAATTATATAAAAATATTAATCTTAACTTTTTTTTTGATTTCAAATATATCAGCTAGAAACCATATGTTTCCTTTTGACATTAAACATATTGAGAAAATATACAAATTATCAAATGGTAATATTGTGTTTATAGAGCAATATGAAAGAGGAGATAGAATTTGGGAACTAGATAAAGGAACTGGAAATATAAATCAATTAAGTTTCGTTTGGAGTTTTATAGCTTTAGCCCAAAAATGTGAAAATATAAGGGGGGAGGATATATATTTTGCTAGTAATTTGGAGTACTGGTTTGCTGGTGGATCTAAAATCGATAATCCCGAAATTAGAATATTTAATTTAAAAAATAAGTCACCTTGGAGAAATACCGACCTTGGAATTACTCCTTCAATAAATTATGCAAAGGAATTTTGCAATTTTTATGAACAAATTCAAAAGGATAAGTTTTTCGGAAAATAATAA
>CAJPUR010000023.1 GCA_905381055.1 uncultured Flavobacteriaceae bacterium | reverse complement strand
GATCAATATTTAAATGAATTTAAAATATTTGGAATAATAATAATTTTATCAGCAGTTATTTTCTCACAACTAGCTCCAATGTATGGTAAAAGAAAACATGGATGAAACTAATTCAGGTTACTCAAAACATATTGGTGGCCTTAAGGGGAAGAAAATAGATGACTCTAACTTTGAATATGAAACTAATGTTAAAGAAATTCATCTAAATACTGCAGGGATGGCGCATGGTGGCTTTCTAACATTCATTGCTGACACCGGTATGGGAAATGCGGCTCACAGAGTTGCTGGTGATAAAAGGTGTGTGACTATATCTTTAGAGATGAAATTTATTTCTGCAGGTAAATTGGGCGATAAACTTATTGCAAAAGTTAAAGTGCAAAAAAAAACTAACACTTTAGTATTTTTGACATGTGAAATAATAAATTCAAATGGTGTAGTTGCTGTTACCTCGGGAGTTTGGAAAATACTTAAATCTTAATCAAAATAGATCTATACAAGAAAATTGATGGGTAAGAAAAAATCAGTGTAGAGAGAAAGGTATTACCAAAAAATGGGATGGCTAATATATAACACTCTATAATTCCTGTTAAATTTTTTTCGTACATACCCCCTAAAAGCCAAACACCAAAGTTTGAAATTATAAAAAAAACTAATGATCCAAAAAAACTATAAAAAATTAAATTTTTATAATTAATTTTTTCTCCTATTTTGAAAAATGTATAGGAAATTATGAGTAAAGAAATGTATACGAAGAAAATATTACTATGAAATCCAAGAAAAATATCTGCAATTAACATGGATATGATCAGGGTTAAAAATGAAATATAAATATTTTTGAAAAAATAACCGCTTAAGATTGCCACTGCTATAATTGGAGTAAAATTAGGTGGGTGTGGTATCAGCCTGGCTAGAGCTAAAATTAATATTAAAGAAATAGGTAAAATTTCTTTTTTCATTAAAGACTAGTATATTTTTTTAAAACCAATATTTAAAGATCTTTCTGGTGCAGAAAACTGAAGAGCTTGACTATATTTTTCATCAAATATATTAGATAAATTAACAAAAGCTCTATAATCTCCATAAAAAAAGTTCATTCCAACATCACTCACTATGTAAGAACTTAATCTCATATCTCTAAATGACCCCCCGGCCTCATTAGTATTACCGTAATCCCTTGCAGTATCTGACCACTTTGTTTTCCAGTTAAAATTTATTTTATTAGAAAAACTATAATCTGCACCAAAATTTAGCAAATGTCTTGGAACTCTCACCATTTGTGAGTTTAAAAAATCACCTGCACTACCAGGTCCCATGTCTGGGTCATCAAAATCTGCGCCATCATATGTTGAGTTATAGGTATATCCTAAATTTAAATTTAAACTTTTTGCTGGTTTGTAGCTCGACAACAATTCAAGTCCTTTAGATCTTACCACACCTGGCATATTTTTTGGGGTCCAACCTGCAGCCTTCCAACCTTCAATAGTATCTTCATATTTGTGATTAAAAAATGTTAAATCAAAATTTAATCCTGCATTAGTAAAACTTTTTTCTACTCCGAAATCGTAGCTCCTACCTTTTTCAGCAACAAGGTTATCTGGAGCTCCACTTTTGTAAAATTCATATAAAGAAGGAAACTTTATACCTGTGCCATAAGATGATTTAAATTTTGTACCGAGTACATCTGACAAGTAAACTAACGAAATTCTTTCACTGTCTTCATTTAAAGATTGGCTATGCTTATCAAATCTAACTCCAAATGTTGCAAATAAATTATTTGTAATCTTTGATTGAACATCAATATATTGGGATGTTATTTCCTCACCTTTTTTAAAATCAGTAGGGGACCCCCAACTGCCTTTAAAATCATATGGATTATATCTCATTTCCTCAAATTCTTTTTCTATTCCAAAAACCATATTATGATTAGAATTAATTTTAAAATTATTTTGAAAATTTATAGTATCTCTATATGACCAATAATCTTGTTCTATAACTGCATTGGTAAATTGGTTTACTACATTGTCTGCTGTTCTACTCATATACCCTTGGTTTAAAATTAGATTGCTTTTTAAACTTTCATTTATCTCATATTCAATTTCGAAAGTTGCAGATGTATCTTTTTCATGTGAGCTATTATCAATTTGATTAAAAGATGAGTTGATAGCATCATAATTTAATTTAGAGTCTGTAAACTTATAGATGCCCCTTAAATTTAAATTATCATAAATTTTGTAACCATAATTCACTAAAAAAGTATGATTTTTATATGGATCATTTTCATCATTATGATTCATTGCTGAAATTCCATCTGTTTGAAATCTTTCAATACCGACGTAAAAATCTTTTCTCTCATCTGCTCCACCATACGATAAATTAAGGTTATGAGTTTCGTTAGAACCAAATTGGTATGAATAATTTGGTTTAAATTCACCAGTACCTTTTTTTGAAAAAATATTTATTGTTCCGCCCATTGCACCACTTCCATAAATAGAACTTTGATTGCCTTTTAAAATTTCAACTCTTGAAATTTGTCCAGTTAAAATATCATCAAAATAAAAGTCATTTTTGGGAGTTGAAGAATCTGATTTTTTTACACCATCAACATAGACTGTAGAATAGGCTTTGGGAAGGCCTCGAAGTTGAATTCCCATTTGAGTTCCTGCCCCTCCTGTTTGAAAAAAATTCAAACCCGTGGTTGCACTATCAAGTGCTTCTCCCAAAAATACCTCATCTAAATTTTCTAAATCACTTTCAGAAAGAACTTTTACGGAAGTACCAACGGTTGAGATCGATTGTGGTGTTTTACTTGGAGCAATTACTATTACTGGAATATCGTCGCTATAAGCTAATTTTACAAAATGAATATTTAAAATTAGAAAACAAATTATTGTTAAGTTTAACTTTTTAAGCATATGGCTCCTTTTTTCACGCCACTGCTTTATTTTGCAGAACTAGGCTTTTCCTGGCCATCATTCAACAGGGGTCTATACTGGGTGGCGCTCCGACTATACGGTTGCAGGGACAGCCAATGAATTACACACTGATTTCCCACCATGCATTTCAGTATTAAATTTAAAGTAACATAAAAAACTTAATTTTAAAATAAATTTTTTAAATTGATGTGTGGATGGTTTTTTCCACTTGGTTTTCCAGAGTTTTTTTAACGCTTGAACTTGAGGTATTCATAAAAAAATCATGTTGACGCATCATCTCTAACATTTTCATAAATGTTTCAACTGGATTGTTAAATTTATGGTTTTTAATCTGGCTATTAATTTTTTCTGAACGCTCTTTAGATAAATAAAAAGATATTTCTGCGCCGCCATTAAATTCGCTTATAGGTCTTTCACCTTTATCGATACTCATCCATTTTATAAAATCATAACTATAGGATTTTGAGAAGTCTTGGGGTTTCTTTCCTTCAATATACTCTTTCATATTTAATAATTTTCTAGAATTATAGTCTATAATTTCTTTAAGTTGGCTAATATAAGTTTCGGCTAATTTTTTTTCGAAACGTTCGTTAATCATTTCACTTATCACTTCAAATATTTTTTGATCCATCTGAGCTTTATGCTTAAATAAAATCTTTGCTGTAAAATAATGATTTAATTTAGAAAATTTATCAGCTAACATTTTGCCATCTTTGTCTTTTTCACTATACTTCTTAAATAATTGTTCCTGGGTATCAAACAGTTCATCTTTTGTTTTTTGTCTAAGCTCAGTTAGTAATTTGCCGATATCATCACTACTATCTACTAAATCTTTATCGATTTTTAAAATAAAGTCTATAGGATTAATTTGTAGTGATAACATAAATTTCATTGTCTCTAAATAGAAAGTCGAATTCCACAATAAAAAAACAAAAAAGTTTACTGGCCTCATATCTATGATCTCCTTTTCTGTCATTGAATTTGTTTCTGTTATAATTTTTTCAGTTTCAATTACAGTCTGACCAGAATAAATTCCAAAGCCTTTATCTAACATTCTGTATTTTGTTTTAATGCCATGCTCCTTCAAATATTCAGGTTTAGCCATTTCTGTACCCTCTAATACTTGACAGTTAAAGGTTACAATTTCGTCAAAACCTTGTTTAAAAACATTTCTTAAACCATTTAAATAACTTTCTTTGGTTTCACCAGGAAGTCCTAAAATTAAATCTGTATGTGTCCTTAGGCCTTTTAATTTAATGTGCTTTCTAACTTCATTAAATTTATCAAGAGAAATATTCGCTCTTTTAACATTTTTCAAAGTATTTTGGTCCATGGATTCATATGCAATTGTGATTCCCTTCCCTAAAACTGAACCCAAAGTTTCTGCGATTCCAATAACTCTTTCTGAAGAATTTTTTGCCCACTGAGTCCAGACAGTTTGTGGCCATCCGTAGTTATCGTAACAATCTCTTATAATCTTTGCTATATCCTGGTCTCTTCTATGCATCCCAAAATTTGAGTCTGCTAGATAAAAGTAAGAACTGTGTTTGGAACGCTGAGCTATATATTCCAATTCTGATTTAATTCTTCCTAAACTATATTGATTTGCCTTACGCAACCATTCATCTCCCCATCCACAAAAAGTGCACTTAAAGGGACATCCTCTCATTGTTTCTGTTAATGGGATTAAATATTCCACATCAAAAAATTTATCTAATACTCCTTCAAGATATGGTGAAGGTATTTCATCTAAATTTGAATATCTTTCGTTAATATTACCCATTGTAACTTTCTTTTTTTGGTGATCGTAATAAGCCACATTGTTAATAATTGGACTTTCCTTCGACTGATGAGGTAACTCATTTTTAGTGTAATAATTTATAATATTTAGAAGACCTGTCTCGCCCTGATTTACAACAAAATAGTCAAGATATGGACGGTTTAAAAAATATTTTTCCATATCGAAAGTATTAAAACTAGGACCCCCCATTAAAGTTGTTACTTTAGGAAACTCTTTTTTAAATAACTTTAACAACTGAATATTTAAATTATAATTCCAAGTATAATTTGCTAACCCAATTATATCAGGCGGATTTTCTCTTGCTGCTTCAATCATTTCTCCTGGAAATTTAAACAGTTTAAAATTTAACTTCGCACCACCCTTATAAAATTTTTGTGCGTGAACACTTATCGTTCCTAGATTTAATGGGAATGTGAATGGACCATAAGACCTGTAATTATTACAAAGGTCTCCTAGATAAATGTTAATTGACGATTCTTTCATAATTAAAATATATTAGTTTAAAAGATCATGATTTCAAGCTTTTTAAAACTGCTTAATTACTAAATCTTGATCTTGAATATATTTAAAACCATACTTTAAAGATAATTCAGCTTTATGAAGTTCGATACCCATATCACCTGCGTGCTGTAACGTTGAGATAAACCTTTCTCTTATCAATGTATTGGTTATTTCTATTGCTGTTTTACCTTGTATTGTTGCAACCATATCATGTAACGGATTGTTACCTAGTTTTGAAAATTTACAGTATCCTACTCTAATTAATTTTTTCTTTCGATCAACTGCAATTAAAAAATAGCCTTTTGGATCCATTTTCCAATCTTTAATTCTATGATATTTTGCATTAATATTTTTTTTAATTTTTTTACCAATAGGATACCATCGCCCCTGAATAACTTTTTTATTATTTTTTTTCATAATTAAAATTGTCTTTTCTTATATAATTAAAGTAACCAAAAATAAATAATACTACTAGAGAAAAAGGATAAATAATTGCTTTGTTAGGTCTGTCTAAGTTTTCAATTTTAAATTCACTAATTACATCTCCTGTTTCTATTCCCATTTTTTTTGCTAAACTATTCCATTTTAAATTATCAACTGTAATTCTTCCATCTATATTTTTTAAAGTTATACCAGCCTCTTCTAAAGAGTACTGATTTACAAAACTTTTTTTATCTATCACAAAAAGTCTATACCGATCCCCGTACTCTGTTCTCCTTGTTACTTTAATATGTACATCCCTATTCGGTTCAAACTCAATCAAATTAATTTGTTCAACATTAAGTTGTTTGTTTTCAAATTTTGGATAAAATTTATCCAAAATATATCCTGGTCTAAATAATGACATTGCTACTACAATAAAAATAATAATTTCATACCATCTAAGTTTATTTATAAACCAACCCTGTGTTGCTGAGGTAAATACCAAAATTGCTATCAGAGAGGTTGTAACAACTAAAAATCCATGCCACAAACTTTCT
>CAJPUR010000022.1 GCA_905381055.1 uncultured Flavobacteriaceae bacterium | reverse complement strand
AAATATAAGTGTATTAAAAAAGGAAAAATGTATTGGACAAAATGAAATTAATGTTACAATTGGAGATGCCTCATATACATACAATTTAAAAATTTCAGGGGCTGTAAATTCAAATTATGTTATAAATGAGAATCTATGGAAATTGAAAAATCTATCCTCAGGAGTTTATACATTATGTTTTACAGTTGAAGGAGTACCAAAATCTGAATACGAAAGATGTTATGAAGTTACAATAAATGAACCTCAGCCATTAACAGTTTATAATAAATCTTTAACTTCTAAAGAGATTGTTTCATATGATTTGTCTGGGGGTGACCTTTACAATATCACTCACAATGGTATAACAACTCAAACCACTGATAAAAATGTCAAGATAAAAATGGCAAAAGGATATAACAAAGTTGTTATTTCAACTGGAATTGAATGTCAAGGTATTTTTGAGGAATCCATTTTTAACTCTGAAGATGTAATTATTGCTCCTAATCCATTTACAGATGATATTTCAATTTTAGTGGATGGTGATGATAGAAATATAGTAGTTGAAATATTTGCCTCTGATGGAAAATTAATTCATTTATCCGATCACATTTTATCTGCATCTAATAGAATTATCCCAATTAGTTTAAGTGAATTAAAACAAGGTTCATACATTGTTAAAGTTACAGGGGTAAATACAGTCAAGAATTCTCAATTAATTATTAAAAAATAAACTTCATGAACTTATCTAAAAATGATTTTTCAAAATTTATTTTAAGAGTATTCTTTTCAGCATTTATGATGACACACGGTTACCCCAAGCTGATGAAAATTGTAAACGGAAATACTAAGTTTGCAAATCCTATTGGTCTGGGTTCAGAAATTTCACTATATCTAACTGTTTTCTCTGAATTTTTTGCACCACTTTTAATTATTATTGGCTATAAAACTAGATTTTTTTCTTTTTTCCCTGCATTTACTATGGTAATAGCTGCCTTTGTTATTCATGGTGATGATCCATTTAAAAAAATGGAAATGGCTCTACTTTTTTTAGTGGCTTATATAGTAATTATGATTTCAGGGCCTGGTAAAATATCAATAGATTATTTTAAATCTAGATAAGGCATAAAATTCTGATAGTTTCTTTTTATAAAGAAATTTTATATCTTGAAATAAATCAAATTCAAAATGATAGATAGAAGAAATTTTTCAAAAACATTTATGGCAACATTGGGATCAGTAGCTATTAGTAACCCATTATTTAGTAAAGAATTATTATATGATTTTAAAAAGAGTAACCCTAAAAAATTAGGTATTGCACTAGTTGGTTTAGGTAATTATTCAAAAAATCAGCTTGCTCCAGCTCTTGAGAAAACTGAGTTCTGTGAGTTAAAAGGTATCGTTACGGGAACTCCATCTAAGGCTAAAACTTGGCAGGCAAAATATAACTTGTCCGAAAAAAATATTTATAATTATGAAAATTTTGATTCGATTGCATCTAATCCTGACATTGATATCGTTTATATAGTTCTTCCAAATTCTATGCACAAAGAATATACTATAAGAGCGGCTAAGGCTGGTAAACATGTTATTTGTGAAAAACCTATGGCAATGAATTCAATTGAGGCAGAGGAGATGATTAGTGAAGTTGCCAAAGCAGGAAAAAAATTATTTATTGGTTACAGATTACATTATGAGCCACATAATATAGAGGCCATGCGAATAGGACAAAATCAAGTATTTGGTAAAGTAAAAATTTTAAATTGTAGTTTTGGATTTAGAATTGGTGATCCAACTCAGTGGAGGTTAAAATATAGTTTAGCAGGGGGTGGTGCTTTAATGGATGTAGGCATATATGCTATTCAGGCAGCTAGATATAGTACTGGTGAAATGCCATTTGCTATTACAGCTCAAGAATATAAAACTGATAAAGTCAAATTTAGTGAGGTTGACGAAACTATTTTTTGGCAGATGGAATTTCCTTCAGGTGCAGTGGCAAGTTGTATCACAACTTATGCTTCTTATATTGAAAGATTGTATCTTTCCTCAGAACGAGGGTTTGTTGATCTTAGTCCTGCCTATTCATACGGATCAATTGGAGGGCAAGTAAGAAGAAAGCCTCTTGATTTTACTCAAGTTAATCAACAGCAACTTCATATGGATGGGATTTCTTACAGCCTACAAACAGGCACAAAAGCTAAAAATATATACGGTGATGAGGGGCTTAAAGACATGAATATCATAGATGCTATTTATAAGGCAGTAGCAACTGGCGAAAAGGTAATTATTTAATTGCAGAGGTCACGTTTTGCATTCAATATTTTTTGTAAAACGGAACGTGTATAACCAAAATCGTCTTTTAAAAATCTTTGTATTGTATTGGTTTGTCTAACATCTTGAAGATCTCTGAAATTTAAATAGACAGTGCTAAAACTCCTATATATCGGAATTGTTTGATCTTTTGAAGAAAATCCCTCTTGACTTCCGCATATAGTATTAATATGAATTTCAACTTCTTTAATATGAGGAAGAAATAAAGCTATTTGAATAACTTTTTTTGAAATATTTTCCGTACCTCCGCCACTCCCTTTATTTAAAAAAACAAAATTACCATCTTGTGTTCCAATTGCAGTGTCAAAATTTGCATTTAGATTTGTTTGTTTTGGCATTCCTGATAAGTCAGATCTAAAGTATGCATTTGGCCCTTCAATCCCTTTTCTATAATATACCCAATTAGGATTTTTTAATTTTTTTATTCTTTTAACTATTCTTTTTTCAAGTTTTTTGGCTCTTTTTTCTTTTTTGCTTAATATTTTTAAATCATCAATGTTTTTATTGTCAACTTCAATATTTTTATCAGAATCGATAATAGGATATAATTTTGGATCTTCAATTGGAATTTCTTCAACTTTAGGAGAAACATATAAAGTTTCATCTAAATTTTTTTTAGAATAGCCTTCAGTTTCTTGAGAAAAACTGATCGAGGTAATAAAAAATATTGTTGAAAAAGTAATTAAGATTCTCATAGTAACTAATTAAAAACTCCACCCTCCTATTATTTCCCTATAATCTATATCATATGCACTTAGTCTATCCTTTAGTTTATCAGAGGAGTTACCTGCTACGATAAATTTTTCTACAGTAAACATTTTAAAGAATTTTTCAAAATTTGGGCCATTTTCGAAATTATCAGCATGAAGAATTGCATCTTCGGAAGATTTATATTTTTCTAAAAGTGTAATTTTAGTATTGTCCGATGAGATAGAATAATTGTAGTCATAGGTATTGGGTTCGTTAGCACGAACAAAATTTGTTAAAGTTTCCAAAAATTCAGAAATAGTTTTGTTATTGTACCCTTTATTAATTTTTAAATTTAAAAGGAAAGTTATCTTTTTGGAATTTTTATTAATTGCAGCCTTTGCATTAATTTCATTATCAAAACTACTAGGATCATAATATTGAACTTCTTTAACAATTTTATCGTCCTCCCATTGGTAGGAAATATGGAAAGGAAAGCTAATTTTTTGACCTGTATATTTTCCAGTAGCAGTAAATGTATTCCAGACATTTGTCCATATTACACCATTTGAAAAGACATTAGTTTCAATTTCTGTTCCTAACCCATCAGATACTGTTTCTTCAAAAGTAATATTCTCAAATAAGTCAAATATATTTTCTGTACTTTCGATAAATTCAGTTTTATTCAAACTATTTCTTTTTGGATCTACAAAGACTAAATCATCAGAAAATACTTTTTTTAAATAACTTATTTTTTCTTCACTTACATTTTTATATACGTTTCTAATGATATCTGATTTTTCGTCTGATGTAGAGATTATTCCATGAGGTTCTTCACAGGCAAAAAGAGAAATTAAGAGTAAAACAAGTATTTTTTTCATATTAGAAGCAGAATTTATTGCAAATTACAATTTTTGAAAATTAATTTGTTAAATAAATAAAAATTGATTTTAATTTATTTAAATAATAATTAAAATTTTTTGATTTAAGAAGCTTTTAAGATTTATTGTGATGATCATATAGGTAAAGTGGTAATGCTAAAGAAAATCCAACAAGGAATAAGCAAATTAAATACCTAATGATTTTTACAGGCATCTTTTTAAATTTATAAATTAAAAAAATTAAAAATGAAGTGGCTGCAACTGCCAGGTCCATTGAAATCATTGAAACAGCAGAGTTAGCGTACAACAAGTCAAAAAACCCAGTCATGGACCAATTATTTCCTTTCAAAAAATTTATTAGATTGTAGTAAGGCAAAAGTATTCCTAAAAAGCACATTAAGAGGTAAATTTTTTTCATTTTATATAGAAGTTAAATATTTTATTATTTTTTTTAAAGCATTAAAAATTTTTTTTAAATAAAAAAAACTGTTTTAAAGATAATTTTGTTTTAATGAAATATCTATTTTTTATTCTATTGATTTTATTTTCTAGCAGTCTTTTAGCTCAACAAGCTGCTGGTTCATGGGGTGATGCTCCTCGTCCAGGACAAGTATTAAGAAATCAGTCGAATTATTTCAATTACCAAGAAACAAAAAGAGAATATGAATCATTTAACACTGGGAATCCAAAATTTGATAAAAATGATGGGTCAAAGAAAATGTTTTTACCCCCTTCAATTAAAATTATTAAAGCGGGTTATTTAAAAAAGAAAAACTTCAAAGGTGTTATTTTTACAGATATCTCTCATCATTCAATTTTCCCGAATAAAGTCAGAAAACAAATTGTTTCTCTTTTTGAGAAGTCTACTTATGTTACAAACAAAAAAAAATGGAATATTAAAAAAAAGGGGTTCCCTGAAGATAATATATATGTAACTATTAATTCTAAGTATTTTGACAATTCAACTGCAAAATGGGCTATAATGGGAACTGGGGGAGATAAAAAAGAAGAAATAGAATACCTCAGCACCTATAAAGCTTACTCTGATTTTTCCTGTGAATGGGAATTTAAAGACCACAATCAAGAGGTGATTTTGTCTTTTAAAACTATAAATAAGGACTTTCCAGAAATTTTAAAGGAATTAAAATTAATTGAATAGACTATGAAATACTTTATTTTATCGCTTTTATTTTTATTTCAGTTTAATTTATTTTCTCAAAATACAGACTTATCAATTGTTCCAGATAATGTTAGATTTAATACAATGAATGCAGAATTTGAAGATATGAATAATACTTATTTATTAGATCCAGCTACTCAAATAATTAAGTCTGGATATATTAAAAGGGAAGGTTTAAAGGGAATTATATTTACTGATATAACTCATCATTCAATTTTTGCCAGTAAAGTAAGAAAGCAAATTTTCTCTCTTTTTGAAAAGTCTCCATACTACACAAATAAAAAAAAATGGAAACTTAAAGATGGATATTCAAAAGGAAATATATATGTAAGTATTAATTCAAGCTATATTGATGAATACCAAGATTTTAATGCATATTGGATTTTTAAAGATCACAACCAAGAAGTAATACTGTCCTTTAAAGTTACTAATAAAAATTTCCATCGTGTCTTAAATGAATTAAATCTTTTAAAACAGTAAGAACTTATTTTTTAAATTCCTTTTTATAAAAAAACTTTATTGTTACTTTATAGAGTTAATCAAAATTATAAGAATAATCATATGGAAACTTTAGACATAATTGGTTGGGTTGCTTCAGCATTTGTAATTTCATCATTTTTAATAAATGATATGCTAAGATTAAGAATTGTAAATTTGGTAGGCGCCTCTTTATGGCTAGCATACGGAGTAGTTGATCTTTCAAGTTCTATAATTTTTTTAAATGTGGTAATTGTTTCAATTCAGATATTTAAAATATATCATTTGGCTAAAGCAAAAAATATTTAGATTTATTTTTAAATTTCAAATAATCCAAGCTTCACATATGTTTAACTCTATCACCATATTTTTTGTATAATTCTTCATTTGAATATCCATCAATATTTTGACTATGATAAAGAGGAAGTTTACAGCCTTTTTTATCAGCTATTTGCATGGCTTCGGTTGAAATAAGATTTACTATAAATATCCCAGAAATTGAAGAGGCAGCTCCCGTTTGAGAACCTGAAATTTGAAACATCCCATCTCCACTTGGGACACAGTTATCTATAACAATATCTGCAATTTCATATAATTTTTTCTCACTACTATGTCTGGAGGGATATTTTTTAGTTTGTTGCATTGAAGTGATTGCAATTATAGGGATTTTATTTTTTTTTGCAATCATTGCCATTTCAATAGGCATAGCATTCCTTCCAGAATTAGAAATAATTATAATGATGTCTCCTTTATTAATTTTATGCTGATCCCAAATAACCTTGGAAAACCCTTCAATCCTCTCAATTTCAGCACTTCTTTGTGCCCCTTCAGAAGTCATAGTTGTTGAATCTAGCATAGCGTTTACGTTTGCTAGTCCTCCAGCTCTGATAAAGAGTTCCAATCCAACCATATGTGAATGTCCTGTACCAAAAGCATGTATTATTGTATCTTTTAATATACATTCAGAAATTAAGTCAGAAGCTTTTTTAATTGAGGTCTTGTTAGTTTTAATTATTTTTTCAAATATTTTTTTTGATTCTTTAAAGTATGTATACATTTTTTATTTTTAAAGTTCAATTATTTTTCCACCTCTTCCATTCAGATCAAAAGTTCTTACTTTAATTTTATCATTTGGATTTATTTTAACTGGTGAAATATATTCTTTAGATTCTGGAGTTGGAGTTTTACCATTGGTTGAGTATCTTATATTAATTCCAGGAAATTTCGTTTTAATATAAAGGGTATCCTTAGATATAATTGCTCCAGGTTTAGTTAGATCAAATGCTAGCCCGCCATAAAGCGAATGAATATAATTTAAATGACGTTGAGCCAGGGTATTTGAAAACAAATTCCATTTTTTATCAACTTCATCAGATTGTTTACTGTAATTCTTTTCATCAGTCCATTTTTCTTTTTTAGACCATGCTCTTTCGGAAAACACAGCCAAATTTGGCATAAAAAGCGCATCAAAGATATCCTCATTTACTATGGTTTCAGACCATAGTTGTGATTGAATACCAATAAAATTTTTTATTCCTTTTTTATTCATAAATGTTTTGGATGATAAATCATTTTTTAAAATTTCGTTCAAGTTTACAGAGTTATAATCATTTAGTATTTTACTTTCATCTAAATAATCGTTTTTTCTTAGCGTCTGCATGTTGCTAAAGACATTAAAGGGTTCAGTCCCCCATGTATCTTTATAATCGATATATCCTGACCAAGATAATCCTAGTGATTCAAAATCATAATCCTTAGCCATATCAAAGTAGAAAGCAGAAGAATTACTCATTACTGCTTCAAATCCAGCATTGGTAATTTTGTATATCATATCTTCTCTTCCTCCTCCCCATGTATTATTCCATACATAAACTCTTGGATTAAGTTTTAGCATCTCTTTTTTTATTTTAGTTTCAGATTGATTTTTTTCAGATAATTGTAAAATTATGTCATCCCACCCAGCCATTTTAGCCCCATATTGTTCAATTATAGAATTTAATTTTGAAAGACTTAATGTGTAAAGGTCATTCAAATTCTTAATCGATTTATTATTCGATAAAAAATCATTACAAATCGGAGAATTTTGCCATACTCCATAAGGTACTTCATCGGCACCAATATTAAATATTTTCATTTCAAGGTTGGCCTGATTGTACATGATTTTTAATTCAGAAACAACTTTTTCAAAAAAAGAATAAGAGCTATTTTGGCAAATATTAATTATATTATCATTAAAAAGTTGAGCGGATCTATATTCACTTTTATCATTTGGATCGTTTAACAAATACTTATTTGCAGAAGCTGTATCATTTTCTTTTAAATATTTATTGTATCGTGATTCCATTGATTTAACTGCGGCCCTAGCATGAGATGGGAAACAAATTTGTGGAATAACTTCAATATTTCTTTTACTAGCGTATTTTAAAATTTCGATAAAATCCTCTTTTGAATAAAATCCAGAACCGCTATTTTTTGAAAAAGCACCAGAACCATACATGGGAATTAATTTATCACTTTCATCTTCAGTATAACCTCTTTTACTTCCAATTTCAGTAAGTTCAGGTATTCCAGGAATTTCGATTCTCCATCCCTCATCATCTGTAAGTCTAAAATCTAGTTTATTTAATTTAAAGTGAGCCATATAGTCAAGAACTTGTTTGACTTTTTCAACTCCATAAAAATTTCTACTTACATCTAATAAGAATCCTCTGTATTCAAATCTTGGGGAGTCTTTTATTTGAATAATGGGAAGACCATTTTTTTCATTTTTAGAAATAAGTAAGATTTGATGAAGAGATTCAAGGGCATAAAAAGCAGCCTTTCTATCAATAGCCCTTATCTCAATTAAATCCTTATTGATATTAATAGAATATTCGTTGTTTTTTAAGGTTTTATCATGAATAATTAAAGTATTTGCATTTTTTTTGTCTGAAAATCTGACTTTTATATCTGAGTCAAATTCTAATCTTTCTCTTGTCAAAATAGTATCTACTAAAATATTTTTAGGATTATAAATAATTAGATCTTTGAGGTTTTCTCGGTAAGTATTATTAAATGAAATGTATTTTGGAGAGGGTATTATCCAATTTAAATTTTCTTTTGGCAAGACTGAAAGACCATCCATCGATTTAAATTTTTTTTCGTTGCTATCGTGATTTAGACTTTTTACTCCTTTACCATTTTTCCATTTGAAATTAATTGGAGTATCAATTAATTCATCTGTCTCGTGATTTCTTAAAAAACCTCCCATTGGTTTAAAAGGTTCTCTATTGATAATTCCATTTTGAATAAAGGAAATGGATATTTTATTATTAGGATTTAAAGAATAACCTTTTTCAAAATTTAGTATAAAGTATCCCTGTCCATTTATGTATTTGTATTCGATATTTTTTGGAAGGCTTTCCGGGACAATATGACCAGACATTTGATTCCAATGGAAAGACCATTTACCTTCGTTTAATATTTTATTTGTTGGATTAGTAATTTCAAGTAAAACCTTCATTTGATTTTTTTTAATATCAAATTCTTCAATTGAAAATTTAATAGGATTTGCTGAATTAAGGTTTTTATTTTCAGTGCATGAAAATAAAATTAATATTAGAAAAATTATTTTGATATGTTTCATGAAATTATTGATAAAAAATTAAAGATTTAATTAACTCAAACTAGTATTAAAATTTGGAGAAACTGGATTTAGATTTAAATGAACGATTAAAATCCAAATTAAATATAAAAATATTGAAATAGAAATTATACTAAGTATTCCTTTGATCAAATAGTTTGGTTTATTTAATACAATTAATAAAATTGAGTTTATATACAATATAATAACATAAATATTTAGGCTAAAAAAATCTCCTAAAAAATTAAGTATTAAAAAAATAATAATTGAAAAAAATAAAAAGATATAATTTAATATTTTCATTATTAAAAAGCTACAATTGAAATTTCGACGTTGGCATCTTTAGGGAGCCTTGATACTTCTACTGTTTCTCTAGCCGGGCTAGTATCTTCATTGAAATATTGTGAATAGATTGAATTAACTTTTTCAAAGTTTTCCATGTCTTTAAGGAAAATAGAAGTTTTAACTACATTTCCAAAATCTCTATTGGAGGCCTTTAGAATACTATTTATATTTTCCATTACCTGTTCAGTTTCAATTTTAATATTATCATTTAAAAGTTTTCCTGACTCAGGGTCAATTCCAATTTGGCCAGATACAAATAAAAATTTTTTAATTTCTACAGCCTGACTATATGGACCAATTGGTAAAGGGGCTTTTTTTGTTTCAATAATTTTTTTCATATCGTAGTTTTTTTTGCAACCATTAATTAATATAAAAAAGCTAATAAAAAAAATATAAATAAACTTCTGTTTCAAGGTTAGTGTGTATTTAGTTTAAAAATTTATTAGATTTAGAAAATCGTATATGATTTTACATTTTATAATTAATTAATTAAAAATTCATAAATTAAAACAGTTATTAAAGCCCCTATCACAAATGAAAAAAAACCAAATCCGTTAAGACCGATTTTTTTTAAAAACCAATAGTTTATGTTAAATCTCATAGGATTAAATTTATCAGGCCATTTTTTTTCAAATTCGTATTTCATTTTTTAAGTTTTAACAAAAAATATATTTTAAGATCTATAATTTTTGGTTCCAAATCCTTCACCAATTCCAGTTTGGCAAAATTGCCTTAAACTTTCCAGATATTTTGCAGAACTATAATTCATATTAGCATACGAGTCATCGATTTCTGAAAAACCTTCATATGTATATCTAACCCTAGTTTTATTATCATTTTTATCTAAATCATATTTCATTATATGTCCTACAACCGGATAATCTGATTCAATGAATTCCATATGAATGGATTCGTTTTCAACTAAAGAAATTACTTTAACTTTAAAAGTTGCAAAATTTACAAATTCAAAAATTATGGTTTCACCTAATTTGAATTCGCCATTAACAATTGATGTGTACCAATTAGACAACATATCAGAATTAGTTAGCGCTTCAAAAACTTTTTCTACTGGGGAATTGATATGAAAAAGATGTTTTATGGGTATCATATATTTACATTTTTTATTTCATCAATAATACAATAAATTTCGATAATATTATTAATATACTTTTTTAGAGTTTAATTGTAAATCAATTTGAATATTGATTTATCTTTATTTTATTAATTTAAATAATAAATAATGAAAAATTTTATAGTTATATTCTTTATTTCTTCTTCTTTTTTATTTTCTCAAATTTCGGATCAAGAGCATGAAGAAATTTTAAAAAAAAGTCCATTTAATAAAATGTATCCTAAAGTAATTGCAGGAGACGCAGCAGAATATTTTAATGAATGGAATAAGTTGTTTTCTGATGGACCTATACCTTCCAAAGAAGCTAGACTTGCCGCCATATCTGCATCAGCTGCAATTAGATGTGAGTATTGTATTACTGCGCAAGTCCATTTTGCCAAAGCTGTTGGAGCTAGTGATGATGAAATTAAAGCTGCAATTCAGATAGCTGCAGAAATATCTCGTTTTTCCACATTATTATATGGCAATGATTTTGGTATGGATAATCTAAAAAAAGCTATAGGGGCTGAATAAATTAAAATATTATAATTTTAAATATATAAAAATCAGTTAATAAATAAGGGAACTTACTTATTTGTTTAGTTGAATTTATAACAAAACGCTTATTTACTAAAAAAATCAATTATTAATTGGAAACTATAGTTACATCAAAAATTTTCCATCCATTTTCAGTTTTTCTGAACATATAAAGCGCTCTCCCTTTGTGGATTAAATTATATTTTTTGCCATATCTATTGTAAAATGCATCCATAATACATAAATCTTTATTTATCCATATGGGTTTAATTTTCTTATAAAGTGAATACCAATAGTCATCTCCAACTACTTCAGCACTTCGTGCCACCTTGTAAAATTTAATTAATTCTTCT
>CAJPUR010000021.1 GCA_905381055.1 uncultured Flavobacteriaceae bacterium | reverse complement strand
AGCTTTAGTTTCATACCAAAGTATATGATCATCAAAGCTTTTATCAACAAAATCCGAATTACAGGATAAAGATGCAGTTATTATACTCAACCAAATTAAAAATGAATTTTTCATCATTTCGATAATTAGTTTGGAAATTTTTTATCTAAGGATTTACTGCTTTTAAATTCAATTTCAGTCTGAATTTTAGGGATATCTCTTACTTTCATCTCATTTTCCAGTTCATCAACTTTCTCAATTAGATCCTTAGTTAAAATAGACTTATTCCTTTTTTCAATTGGAGGATTAAGTTTTTCTGCATTTTCAAATTTTATTACGTTTTCCAATATTTCTCTTGGTAATTGAGTCCCAGCTTTTGATAAAGTATCAATAAATTCTCTTGCAAAAAATTCATCAATCTGTATTCTTCTTTTTGTACTATGAGCAAACTTGCCAATAATTCTGCATACACTATCTCTGTCTTCTGGACTTAATTTATCAGCAAATTCATAATCTTCAATTTTTTTAAGACTTAGTATTATTGGCTCTAGCGCATCTTTTGTGATAACAAAAACATTATAATCTCCAAGATTATAATGAAACTGATCAATAACTTTAAGTGTATTAGATGGTATGACTAGAAATAGATCGTTTTTAACATCTTCATGCTTTGCATATTTTTTTAGGTTTTCAGTTTGATTTTTAATGTACTTAGGAAAATTAGACAAGTCTTCATTTGCAGGACTTTTGGCATCAAAAACAATTAGTTGATCTAATATTTCAATTGAATTATCAGGTTTATTTCTATCATGGGGGAATTCCTCTTGACTTATATATTTAATTATGTTGTTTTTACATATGGATTGTAAATGATTTTGTACATCTTTCTCATGTTTACTCCAAGTGAGTTTCATTTCATTTAAATAAGATTCTTTTTCTTGTACTCTTTCATCATTAAGTCTTTCTTTTTCTTTTTCAAGTGATTCTTGAAGGGTAATTGTTGCAGCAATTGATTTGGTGGTTTCTTTTTGTCTACTTTCCTCAGATTTTTGATATTTTATATTATCATTTTTAAGAAAATTTCTTTCATTTTCAATTTGTTTTAATCTCTCCTCAATTTGAGTTTTTTCAGTTTTAATTTTTTCAAAACTTTCTGTTTTTGCAATTAAGACAGCAATTTCCCTTTCCAGATTATTTAATTTAGTTTCATTTAATGCAATTTCCCTTTGTAGATCGACTATTTTATTGTCTTTTTCTTCAAGAATTTTTAAATCAATTTTGGGAGATTTTAAATAAATTGCTAATCCTATGAAACCTAAAACTAAAATTAATAATATTAAAATCTCCATTTATTTATTTTTATATGAATTTATGTAAATAATAAAGAATTTGAAATCAATATTTATATTTTTTTTTAAATATATTTATGACTGATATTTTATTTTTATGGACAAAACAAATGAAAGAATATTATCAATTGATATTTTAAGAGGACTTACTATTATATTTATGATTATAGTAAACGACCCTGGGTCCTGGAGTCATGTTTATGCACCATTACTTCACGCAGAATGGAATGGTATTACTCCAACGGACTATATTTTTCCAAATTTTCTTTTTATTGTTGGTGTTTCAATAGTTTTTTCTATTAACAAACAAATAGAATATGGATCATCTAAAATTAAAATTATCAAAAAAGTTTTTTGGAGAAGTATTAAAATATATTTAGTAGGTCTTTTTTTATGGCTTTTCCCATCATTTGATTTTGAAAATATCAGATGGGCTGGGGTATTACAAAGAATATCATTAGTTTTTTTATTTTGTGCTGTTATTTATTTGTTAACTAATTTAAAACAGCAAATATTCATTGCCATTTTTATTTTAATATTATATACTTTAATAATGGTTTACGCGCCAATTCCTGGAATTGGAGATCCTGATCTTTCTGTTCCCGAGAAAAATTGGGCTCATTACATTGATAGTTTATATTTACCAGGAGTTTTATGGGAAGACACATGGGACCCTGAAGGTATTCTGTCAACTTTTCCATCCATAGTTACCGGTATCTTTGGAATGATCGCTGGTTTTATTTTGTCTTCAAAAGTAAATTTGGAAAAAAAGATTATTAAAATATTTATTTTTGGGTTTATACTTCTTTTTTTAGGAGATATTTCTCGATTTATTTTTCCTTTAAACAAGCATATATGGAGTACCTCATATACTTTCCTCATGGGAGGAATTTCCTCAATTTTAATTTGTTTATTTATTTTTTTAGTTGATATAAAAAATATTAAAAAAATATTTCTTCCCGCAAAAGTTTTTGGTGTTAATTCTATCTTCTCATATTCACTTGCGGGTATGTTTACTATTTTTTTCTATAGTGATTATATATGGGGTTTTGGATTGAATTCTACTTTCATGAGTTTTTCTGAATCAATCGGTATACCTTTAAAATTAGCTTCTTTAGTATATGCTATTTTTTATGCAGCTGTAATTTGGATACCGACAAATATACTGTATAGAAAGAAAATTTACATAAAGCTTTAATCTTAATTATTTTTAATTAATTCGATTGCTACTCCTCCACCGGGGGCTAGATAAACTTCAAGTTCTGATTTATTGTTAAGATTAACAGTTTCTATTTCATATTCCATAGGATTATTTTTCCAGTGAGTTTTTTCAGAGTCTTTGTAAATTTTTGCTGAGTAATTTGAATTATCATCGAGAAAATCAAGTCTTAGCTTTAAACTCCTACTTTTCTCATCAGTAATGCTACCTATATACCAATTATCTGAATCAATATCTTTTCTTGCAATTGTTAAATATTCTGATATTTTGCTATTTATAATTATTTTATTTTCCCAGTTCACAGGAACATTTTTTATAAATTCAAATGCTTCGAGATGCTTTTTGTAATGTGAAGGAAGATCAGCAGCCATTTGCATTGGCGAATAATAAACAACGTATAGTGCTAATTCCTTAGCTATAGTTGATGGAACAATTGCATTCTTATCTATTTTTCCAGACCCTGGATTGGTGTATCTAAAATTATTTAATTGAAAAATTCCAGGAGTATAATCCATTGGTCCACTTAGAAGTCTTGTGAATGGAAGATCTGTTGCATGATTTACACCATTTGACGAGAAACCATTAAATTCTTGACCTTTAGCACCTTCTCTTGAAATAAAATTAGGGTATGTTCTTCTTAGTCCAGTATCTTTTATTGGCTCATGTTTTATAATACTAAGTTTATATTTTGCAGCCATTTCAATTACTTTATGAAAGTGATTAATCATGTATTGTCCATGATGCCACTCCCTGATAATACCACCATTTTCTCCAGACCTTTTGATGTTTTTGCTAACATCGTTAACATATCCTGTTTTAATATATTTAACTCCCATTTTTTGATATAATTTAAAAGCCTCTTCAAGTTGATTTTCATAATTTTCTATTTGGCCTCCAGTTTCATGGTGACCCACTATAGATATTTCTTTATCCTTGCTGTATTTTGAAATTCGATCAAAATTAAAATCATCTAGTGATTTAGTAAAGCTAAATGGAATACCATTCCCAGTACAACACCATTCAGGATACCACCCTTCGTTCCATCCTTCAACTAATAACCCTTCAAAGTTGTGTTTAGAGGCAAAGTCAATATATTCAATAACTTTTTTTGTGTTTGCTCCATGATGCTTTGAAGGCCACCATGTAGATTCATTTGTACCAATCATTTCCCACCAGATCCCCATGTATTTTCCAGGTTTCACCCAAGAATAATCTTTGTTTTTTTGAGGATCATCGTTTAAATTTAAAATTAGGTTTGACATTAATAATTCTGAACTATTATCAGCTATTTGTATTGTTCTCCAAGGACTTTTTATGTTTTTTTCAGACTTTACTTTAGTTCCATCAGACCAAGGATAAAGTTCAGCTTCTAATACACCTTCTCCCTTTGGAGCAATAGTCATACTTGAAAAATTAATTAGATTTGCTTCATGAATAGATATATAAATACCATTTTCTTTTTTTATTGTCAATGGAGTTTGAGCTGCATTAATTCCTAAAGTATCGTAGGATAAATCCTCAACAAGTTCACTAAATTTCTTTTTTGAAATTTCATCTATTTTTGTGTTTGCATATAAAAATTCATATCTACGATAAGAAAATGCTGGAACCCACCATGCAGAATCATTTTTTGATATGTTAAATTGAGTTATTTCATTAATTATATCATAATTTTTAATGCTTTCTTGATTTGGAACCAAATATCTAAAACCAATTCCATCATTAAAAACTTTAAATTCTATTGTCAGGATTTTTTTGTTTTGAGAAAGCGTCACTTTTAATTTATTGTGATTATTTTCTATTGATTTAAATTCCCCCATAAGTGGAGACCAGCTTTCATTAAAATTTGATTTCTTTGAATCTAAAAAATAAAATTTTTGACTTAAATCAATATCTTCTTTTAAAATTAGTCCTAACGAAGAATTTGAAATTACACTTTTGTTAAGTTTTATTATAGAATAACTTGGCTTACCATTAATTAATTCAAATTTTAATTTAATCTTTTTATCAGGAGAACTAATTTCGGTTTTATAATTGTTATTACTACATGATAATAAAATTATTGCAAAAAATAAAGTTATAAATTTCATTATATTGGTTTTTTTTACAAATTAATATATTATAATTAATAAAACTTTAAATTTGATTTTAAATTTGATTTTATGCCCAATTATCAATTTCTATATTTATTTGTTTTTTTAGTTGTAAGTATTTTAATTTATTTTATTTCAAAAACAATAATTAGTAAAATATTCAAGAAAATTTCAGTTAATACAAAAACTAATTTTGACGATCTTCTAATAAAAAATAATATTCCTTCATATATATCATTTTTATTTCCATTATTGTTTCTTTATTCTTTGATTCCATTTTTTAGCGATAAATACCCCTCAATTTTAGATGGTTTTTCAAAACTAATAGAGGTACTTGTAGTTCTTTTTTTGATTTTTATTGTTAGAAGTCTTTTATATACAATTAGGGATTATAGTAAATCAAGTATTTTATTTAAAAATAAACCAGTTGATAGTTATGTTCAAGTTTTTTTAATATTAATATGGTTTATTGGATTTATATTAATAATGTCTTTGATAACTGGAAAAAATGTCACAACTTTTTTGACTACAATTGGTGCTTTTTCAGCAATTATCTTATTAATATTTAAGGATACTATTTTGGGATTTGTAGCAAGCATTCAAATTACTATTAATGACACTGTAAGAATTGGTGATTGGATAACAATGGAGAGCAGTGGAGCTGATGGAGATGTAATCTCGATAAGTCTTACATCTGTTAAAGTTCAAAATTTTGATAAAACTATAACTACTATTCCAACTTATAAACTAATTTCTGATTCATTTATTAATTGGAGGGGCATGAGTGATTCAGATGGAAGAAGGATTAAGAGATCATTATTAATTAAACCATCTTCAATAAGATTCTTAAAAGATAAAGAATTAGTTGAGCTATCTGGAATTGATAGAATATCTGAATATATTAAGGATAGACAAAAAGAAATTGAATCATATAATAATTCAAAAAAGATAGAAAAAAGATTATTAATTAATGGAAGAAATATTACCAATATTGGACTATTTAGAAGATACACCGAAACATATTTAGAGCAGCATCCAATGGTTAATAAGAAAATGATGATCATGTGCAGACAATTAAGACCTACATCTCAGGGCGTACCTCTTGAAGTATATGTTTTTAGTAAGGATAAGGATTGGAAAAAATATGAACACATAATGTCTGATATTTTTGATCATTTGCTTTCTTCAATTAAATTTTTTCATTTAGAATGCTTTGAATTATCTCCAAACATTCTTCTCTCAAATTTGGATAATCAATGAAAAAGCATTCCACTTTAAAAATTAATAAAAATGACAATATTGCTGTAGCATTAAATGACCTTAAAATTGGTGAAGTTAATATTGATAATAAAACTATTAATTTAAATCATTTTATACCTCAAAAACATAAATTCTCATTAGAAAAAATCTCTAAAGGTGATAATGTTATTTTTTATGGAGTTATTGTTGGAATAGCGCAAGAAGACATTTATGAAGGCGATTTAATCTCAACTTCAAATGTTGTACATCACATTGAAAGTGAAATAAAATTTAATTCTTCAAATTCTTTTAATTTAAATTTTGATTTTAATAAATATATAAATAAAACTTTTTTAGGTTATGATAGAGGGGATCAGGTTGGAACTGAAAACAACTGGTTGTTTTTTCCTCTAGTTTTCTGTCAAAATAAAAATATCGAAACCTTAAAAGATATCTTTATGAAGGAATTTTATGAGGAAAAAGTTAGCGAAGAACAGCTTTATTTGAGAGATATAATCAATGAAAATAATTCTGCACGCATAAATTTTGGTGGTTCGACAAAACCTAAATCCAAAAATTTTGAAAATATTGATGTGAAATTTATCACCCATTCTGGTGGCTGTGGAGAGACTAGGCAGGACTCTGCTACTTTAGGCCGGCTTTTGGCTGGTTATGTTAATAATCCAAATGTTGCTGGAGCTACAATTTTAAGCCTAGGTTGTGAACACTTGCAAGTAGAAATTTTTAAAAAATACCTTTATTCTGTTAATCCAAACTTTAATAAGCCGTTACTTTTTTTCAATCAACAGAGCACTGGTAATAAAAACGATCTGATTAAAAATATTATTAAAGAATCTATGATTGAAATTAAAAAAGCAGATAAGCTAGTCAGAACCCCAGTTTCTATTTCAAATCTTGTAATTGGTCTCGAATGTGGTGGATCTGATGGGTTTTCAGGAATTTCTTCAAATCCAACAATTGGTAGGGTTTCAGACATAATTTGTTTTTCAGGGGGATCATCAATTTTATCTGAATTTCCAGAATTGTGCGGAGTTGAACAGGAAATTGTTAATAGATCAAATTCTGAAAAATTAGCAAGGCGTTTTATTGATTTAATGAGAACATATGAAAAAAGGGCAAATGATGTTGATAGTGGATTTGATATGAATCCTTCTTTTGGTAATATCCAAGATGGATTAATTACTGATGCAATGAAATCTGCTGGTGCATTAAAAAAGGGTGGCTCATCTGAAATAGTTGATGTTTTGGATTATACCGAGTATGTAAAAAAATCTGGTCTTAATTTATTATGTACGCCTGGTAATGATGTGGAAAGCACTACTGGAATGGTAGGGTCAGGAGCTAATATTATCCTTTTTTCCACAGGTTTAGGCACTCCAACTGGTAACCCAATATGTCCCGTAATTAAAATCTCTTCAAATTCTCAGCTTTTTTTAAAGATGAATGATATAATAGATTTTGATTGTGGAGAAATTATAACCGGAAATAAAACAATTGAGGAATGTTCTTCAGACTTAATCGATTTAATAATTGATATAGCAAGTGGGAAAATCGTTTCTAAATCCAAATACAATAAACAAGAAGATTTCATACCATGGAAAAGAGGACTTTCATTGTAATATTTTGTTTTATTTAATTTATTTAATTTTCAAAGTTGTAGTTTAGTAGAATGACTCCATTTAAAATAAATCTTTATACATTCTTAAAGCTCCCTTCTGCTTGGTTAACAGGTGTAAGAGTTAGAGAAATAAATTCTAATTTATGTGTCGTAAATGTTAAGCAAAGCTGGATAAATCAAAATCCTTTTAACTCAATTTTTTGGGCAATTCAAGGTATGGCCTCTGAATTGTCTACTGGTGCTTTGTTGATGTATTACATTAAAAAAAGTGAAAGAAAATTCTCTATGCTAGTAATAAATAATAAGGGGAGTTTTTTTAAAAAAGCCAGAGGTAAAATAACTTTTAAGTGTAATCAAGGCGAGGAGGTAAAAAAAATAATTAGTTTAGCTATTCAAAGATCTAAACCTCAAAAAATTATTATGACTTCCTCAGGTATAGATACAAGTGGTCAAAAAGTCTCTGAGTTTGAGTTTGAATGGACAATTTTAGTTAAAAAATAAAAAAAATGAAAGCAAATTTTATAAATAATCTTGAGCTTCCAGTAATTGCTGCTCCGATGTTCTTAATATCTGGTCCTAAATTAGTAATAGAATGTTGTAAAAATGGTATTGTCGGGACTTTTCCGTCTTTAAATCAAAGAACTTCTGAAGGTTTTGAAGAGTGGATTATTGAAATCAAAGAGGCATTATCCGTTTTTGAATCTAAAACTGGAATAAAACCTGCTCCATTTGGTGTAAACTTAATAGTCCATCCAACCAATATTAGAGTTAAGGCAGATCTTGATATATGTGTTAAACATAAAGTCCCTATAGTTATTACTTCACTTGGCGCAGTTTCTCAAATTGTTGATACTGTTCACTCATATGGAGGACTTGTTTTTCATGATATTATAAAAAAAAGGCATGCTGAAAAGGCTTCAGAAGCTGGTGTAGACGGATTGATTCTTGTTGCAGCTGGTGCTGGTGGTCATGCAGGTATAACAAATCCTATGTCATTAATTACTGAGGTAAAAAAAATATTTAATAAAACAATTTTATTGTCTGGTTGTATATCAAATGGGAATGATATTGCAAGTGCGCTTCAAATGGGAGCAGATTTAGCCTATATGGGAACTCGATTTATTAATGTTGAGGAAAGTTTAGCTGACGATGAATATAAACAAATGATTATTAATAGTTCTGCAAGTGATATTATATATACTGCAGCTGTCTCAGGAGTTAATGCTAATTTTCTTCGTCCAAGCCTAGAATCAATGGGTATAACTGAAGAATTATGGTCTAATTCAAAGAAAATTGATTTTGGTAATGAATTAAACCCTCAAGAACAAGAGGCAAAAGCATGGAAAACAATCTGGTCAGCAGGACAAGGAGTTACAGCAATTAATGATATTTTATCAACTTCTGATTTAATTAAAAAATTGGCTAAAGAGTTTATTGAATCAATAGAACGTCAACAAGATTTATTAAAAGTTTATAAATAAAAATAATCTAAAAGTTTTTAGTAATAGAATTAATTATTTTATTTGAGTTATTAAATTCAAGAAATATTACTTTTAATGCTGTATAAACGGGTATTGCAATAATTAAACCTACTATTCCAAATAGTATTCCAAAAACAATTATAATAATAAAGATTTCAAGTGGGTGTGATTTGATACTTTTTGAAAAAATAAAGGGTTGACTTATAAAATTATCAATTAATTGAGCTAAAATAAATCCAAAAAAAACATAAGTAGATTGTGGTAAAATAATTTCACTGAAACTTTGATCAATATTTGATGTCATAGTCAGAATTATCAATAAAACTCCAGAAAAAATTGGACCTAAATAGGGGATCAAATTTAAAATTGAACATAAAAAAGCAATTATCAATGCATTATTAATACCAAAAATAAATAGTATTATGCTGTAAATAATAAATAAAATTATAATTTGAAGTAATAATCCAATAAAATACCTAGAAAGTAAGTCTTTTATTTTTGTGAAGGATTTTTTGAATTTTATTTCTTGATCATTATTTGTAAATGATAATACAATTTTTTGGAGGAGATTTTGCTCTTTTAAAAAGAAAAAAAGAATAAATAATATTGAAAACAATCCTATAGTAACACCACTTAACCAATTAATTAAAAAATTTAAAAAATCAGGTAATGCATAAAGATTTAGATTGTCAAATAAATTTTGATTAACAATCCAATTTTTGAAGTTGTTTTCACCTTGAAAAAAATAATTAAAAATTTCATTGAAAACAAATTCAATTCTTAATTTAAGGGCGTCTATATCTAGAAGAGATAAATTTTCACTTTGTTGATATATAATAGGTAAAAAAAGTGAAAAAAAACCTAAAATGATTAAAATATTAAATAATATTGTTGAAATCGCTGCAAAAATATTATTAAACTTTAATTTATCTTTTAGAAATAAGATTATAGGTCGATTTATAAGTGAAATGACTCCAGCTATTGAAATATACAATAACAATGATCTTATTAAGTAAAAAAAATAAATAATCAGGGAACTTAGTAGTAGAAAAAAAACGGATCTTAAAATACCTTTAGAAATAACCTTTTCATTCATTACATAAATATAGAATTATTTAGATAAAATCTTAAACATTCAAATACATTTAAAACATGCAAAAATACCAGCAGTTTCAGTTCTTAATCTATTATTACCAAATGAAACAGGAATAAATTTATTTTTTAATGCATTTTTTATTTCAAAAGATGTAAATCCTCCTTCTGGTCCAATTAATATTGTAGGATTATTTTTTAAAATTTTTAATTTCAAAAAATTCTCTTTAGTTCCTTGTTTACAGTGTGCTATATATCCTCCACCATGATTTTCAATAAATTTTTCAATTTTTATTAGATCAGTTATTTCAGGAAGAAAATAATTTTGTGATTGTTTCATTGCTACTGTTAAAATCTTATTACATCTATTCATATTTATTTTCCTTCTTTCCGAATTATTTGTAATTATTGGGACAATTTTCTTAATACCAATTTCAGTAGCCTTTTCCAAAAACCATTCAAATCTTGAAATATTTTTAGTTGGTGATATGGCAATAATAGGTGCTTTTTTATTGGATTTTAAATATTTTACATCATGTACTTTACCAGATAATTCCTTTGATGAATTAATTGAAATTTTAACTTTCAGACATAAACCTTTACCATTGGTTACATTAATAAAATCTCCTTCTTTTTTTCTAAATACCTTTAAAATATGTTTCTTTTCCCCTTCTGGGAAATCAATAATTTCATTTTCATAATTTACATTTGGTACATAAAATAGATCCATTTTTAAAACTTTAATCTTGCAGTTGATTTTAATGAAAGATCCGAAAAATTTTTCTCTAAAAATTTAAGATACCCTACAATACCAATCATAGCAGCATTATCAGTAGTGTATTCCATTTTAGGAATAAATAATTCCCAATTATTTTCATTTGCAAGCTCAATCAATTTTTTTCTTAAAAAAGAATTTGCTGAAACACCTCCTCCAATTGCAATGGTTTTAATTTTCGTTTTATTTACAGAATAAATAATTTTTTGAGTTATAATTTCAATTAAGGTATATTGAATTGATGAACATAATTCAATTAAATTTTTTTTAATGAAATTTTTATCCTTATCAGTATTTTTTTTAATTAAATTTAGGACGGAGGTCTTAAATCCACTAAAACTAAGGTCGTAATTTTTAACCTTAGGAATAGGGAATTTAAAACTTTTACTTTTATTTTCGTCAAAAAGATTATCGATTTCTGGTCCAGCAGGATAATCCAGGCCAAGAATTTTACCGCATTTATCAAAAGCTTCACCTATAGCGTCATCCATAGTTGTTCCAATAATTTCCATATCAAAGTAATCTTTGACAATTACAATTTGAGTGTGCCCTCCAGATAAAGTTATTCCTAAAAATGGAAATGAGGGTTTGGCATCTTCTTTACCTATAAAATGTGCAAGAATGTGAGCTTGAAGGTGATTAACTCCTATTAGAGGGATATTTAATCCCATTGAAAAAGACTTGGCAAATGAACTTCCAACTAGAAGTGATCCCATAAGTCCTGGCCCTTGAGTGAAGGCAACTGCGGATAATTTATTTTTATCAATATTTGCATCCTTAATAGCTTTTGAAACAACGGGGATAATATTCTTTTGATGTTCGCGTGAAGCTAACTCGGGAACAACTCCTCCATAATCAATGTGAATTTGCTGATTTGAAACAATATTAGATAAAACTTCCTCGTTTTTAAGAACAGATGCACTTGTGTCATCACATGATGATTCAATACCTAAAATATAATATGGTTTTTGATGCATTATTATTAACTTACAGCGAATAACAAAAATAATAGATTAAAATCAATAAGTATAAAAAAATATTAATATTAGTTGGAGTAGTTTTTTTGACAATTACTTTTTCGATTTATATTTTTTTTACTAATGCAGCATTGCAAAATAATATATCAAATATTTTAATTTCAAATTTTAAAGATAAATTCAATATGAATTTATCAATTGAAAAAACAGATTTTAACATTGACGGAAAAATTGTTTTAAACGATATTATTATAAAAGATCATAGGGATAATGATTTTTTAAAAATTAATAAAGTTTCGATGTCAATTTTTGAATATAATAATATATTCAAAGGAGAATATTTGTTTGATGATATTTACCTTTCAGGACTGAGTTTAGATATCAGAAAATATAATGATGATGAACAAAATAATTTAAAAATTATAATAGACAAAATTTCATCTAATATAGATTCTTTAAATAATCAAAAACTTATAAAATCTGATAAAATCAGATTAGATAATTTGATTATTAAAGTTTTTGAAGGTTATGAAAATAATTTTGTTGTTTATGATTTCGAAAAGATAGATTTTAAAAACTTTAAAATTGATAATTTCAAGCTTACTTCATTAATAACTGATCTAAAACTAATTTTTAATGACAAAAAAATAAATAATCTTACGGCCGACTTTTTTTTTAGCAAGAATAGCTTAAAATTAACTAATTTGAATACTTTATATGGGCAGAGTTCATTATTAGGAAATCTAAATGTAAATCTTGAAAAATTTGATTTTAATAATATTAATTCATCTTTAAAACTAAATGGCGAAATCACAAATAGTTTAATAAAAGGCAATGATATTCCTCAACTTCAAAGAATTTTAAAAAATAAAATTGAGTTAAAAATAAACTCTAGATTTCAAGGTGATTTAAATAAAGTGACATTTAACAATAGGATAACTGATTTAGAAAACAATTTTAAGCTTGAATCAAAATTAAATCTTTTTGATCTTCTTTCAGATTCAAAAAAACTATCATTTTTAATAAATATTGAGAATTTTAAAATTAATAAGTCTTTTTTAAGAAAGTTTTTAAATGATTCTATAAAAATTGATTATTCAAATGCAATAGATGAAATTGATTCAATTGAATCTTACGGAGATATCGCATATAATAATAAAACTTATTCAATAAAAATTAATTCAAATTCTAATTTAGGTTCATTTAATTCAGATTTAAAATTTAATTATACCAAAAATGACATATTTAATTTTTCCTCAAAAATAATTTTTAAAGATTTTCAATTAAATAAAATTATAAATAATGATCAGATAAGCCTTATTGATGGAGCTACTTCATTTAATGGTTTTATTGATAATAAAAATAAATTTGATTTATTCTGGGATATTGATTTAAAAAAGATTTTTTTTAAATCAATTAAATTAGGGAACGTAACTTCATCAGGTAAATATGTTTCTGAAAATCTTGATTTTAAAATATCATCTAATTCAGATGATTACATTTTTTCAGGAAAAATAACTAGTGATTTAGAAAGTATTGAAAATTTAAATTTCTCTTTAGATATTGATAGATTAAATTTATCATCATTAAATTTAGCTTCAAGGGAGGATAATATTTATTTTAAAGGTAAGCTTTCATCCTCAAAAACCAATTTTTATCCTAATGGTGATTTAGAAAAAGATTTTTATATAAAAAACCCGAAAATTTTAACGAAAAAGAATGAATATTTTTTCGAGGATTTTTCAATTAAATTTAATCAAAACGAATATTTAAAAAAAGTAATAATTAGTGACTCCGATATATTGAAATTTGAGCTAAATGGTGATTTCTTTTTTACGGATATTAACAAATTATTTTTTGGTTCAATAGCTAAGATTTATCCTTTTTTAAAATCTTATGAGGTTAACGAAAATCAATACATGAACTTCAATCTTGAATTAAAAAGTAAACTAGTTAATGCCCTATATCCAGATTTTTCTATCCCAGATAACTCATTCGTAAAAGGACGAATAAGTAATAACGATGCTAAGTCTTTTATTGAAATCAATCTACCAGTCCTTAAATTTGGAAATTATAAATTTGAAAATATATCATTAAGTGGTTATCCTTATAAAAAAGTCAACAATTCAAATTTATTTGCATCAAAATTTTTTTATAAGGATAATGTAGTTTCTGATTTGAGTCTCAGCAGTTCAATAAATAGGAATAAATTAGACTTCAAATTTAAAGCAAATAATATTAATAAGACTAATGATTTTATTTTTGTAAATTTTAATTTTTTAGATACTGATACTGAATCAATATTAGAATTTAAACCTTCTAAAATTAATTTTAAAAATGAGGATTGGACTAATTCTAAATCTTTTAAAATATCCTATAATAAAATTTCCAAAATTTATAAAATTGATAAATTAAATTTGTCCTCAGGTAATCAAAAAATCAATTTCTTTGGTTCTTATGAAAGTTTTGAAAATATGGATATTAATATAAAACTTGAAAAAGTTTTATTAGAAAATATTTTACCTAAAAATAGTAGAATTGATATATTAGGTGAGACAAATTTAGATTTTTATCTTAATAGAAATAATGGTTTAGATAAATCAAAAGGTGATTTGATAATTAATAAATTAGTGGTCAATGAATATCAATATGGAGATTTTGAATTAAATTTTAATAGTATACCTGACAATAAAAAATATATTTTGAATTCATTTGTCAAAAAAGATGAATTTAACAATATGATGTCCTATGGAGAATTATTATTTAGAGACGAAAAAATCTTATCTAATATTAAAATTGAATTTAGTGATTTTGGTTTGTCATTTTTATCTAAAATTGGGAAAAATAAAATTGAAAAAATTAAAGGGGATATAACTGGTAATGTAAATTTAATTGGAGATATTTATAATCCCGAATTAAATGGAAAACTAAAGCTAAAAAATTCATCTCTTTTCATTCCATATACAAATACTGAATATGAATTTAATGATCTATCTGAAGTCACTCTAAATGGTCAACAATTTGATTTTGATAATGTTTTTTTAAAAGATTTAGATTATAAAACAAATGCATTACTTAATGGCAAAATTTCACATAAAAATTTTAAAAATTGGAACTTAGATTTAATTATTAATTCAAGTAACCTTGTTTTAATTAACAAAAGGTATGAAAGGAGATCTCTTTTTTATGGTAAAAGTTTTTTGGATGGTCAAATAAAATTAATAGGACCTACTAAAAATTTAAAAATCGATGTGGTTGGTTCTACAGCTGAGGGGACTTCAATTATAATTCCTTGGTCAGAATCTAAAGGTTTATCTGATATATCATTTATTGACTTTTTAAATAAAGATTCAAAAAGTTTAAATCAAATTTCTGATCAAATAGTTTTTGACCAGACTCCAATCAGAGGTTTGGAAATGAGATTTGAAATTGATGTTAATAAAAATGCTGAGTTGGAAATAGTTGTTGATCAAAATTCTGGAAGTACACTTAAGGGGAGAGGTACTGGAAATATTTTAATGGAAACAAATATAGATGGTAAATTTAATATTTGGGGAAATTTAATATCCGATGAGGGAGTATATAATTTTAAGAATTTAGGATTGATTGAAAAAAAATTCAACCTTTCATCAGGAGGTAAAATAGAATGGGATGGAGATCCAATGGAAGCTAAAATGAATTTAGAGGCAGTTTATAATGTTCCTGGGGGAGCAAACCCAGCTATTTTATTAGACAATCCTAATTTTAACAAAAAAATCCCTACAAATGTATCAATTAATCTTCAGGGAAATTTGCTTAGGCCTGACGATCCGGACTTTCAAATAACTTTTCCAAACACAAGTGGTACAGTTGTCTCCGAAATAAATTATAGATTATCTGATGACCAAAGAAGACAGCTCCAAGCAATATCTCTTTTATCTCAAGGTGTTTTTATTAGTGAAGTTTCAATTTCACCTCAAGGAATTGCAAATAATTTATATGAAAAAGCTTCAGAAGTATTTAGTTCATTAATAGGTGATAATCAAGGTAAACTAAATGTTGGTTTGAATTATTTAAAAGGTTATAATAACCCATCATTAGACGTTAAAACTGAAGACAGAATTGGAGTCACTTTAACAACTCAAATTAGTGATAAAATTTTAATAAATGGTAAAATTGGAGTGCCGGTAGACGGTATAGAGGAAACTTTAATTGTGGGAGATTTTCAAATTGACTTTATTCTTAATGATGAGGGATCATTGAAAGCAAAAGTATTCAATAAAGAAAATGAATTTAGATACATTGGAGATGAACTTGGATATACTCAAGGTGTTGGTGTTTCATATGATGTTGATTTTGATAATTTTAAAAATTTATTAAATAAAATAATCTCAAATCAAAATAGAAATATTGAATCGAAAGAATTAAAATCAAATAAGGCTAGTGAAATTGAATTTAATTACAAATAACTTATTTAATAGTAAATGATTGAAAAAAATAGTTATTATCTAAAATTTAAACTCTTAATCTCTAAAATAGTTTAAAAAATTTAGAAATATAGTTTACAATTAGGAAATGAAAACCTATTTTTGAAATTATTTTATTTTTATTTTGAAGTCGAAAATTAAAAGAATTGCTGTTTTAACATCTGGCGGTGACGCGCCCGGTATGAATGCTGCTTTGAGGGCAGTTGTTAGAACAAGCGTATTTCATAAAATTGAATGTTTTGCTATTTATCAAGGATTTGAAGGTTTAATAAATAATTCAATGAAACAAATGAATGCTCGTTCAGTAAATAATATTATAAATAAAGGAGGCACTTTGATAAAGTCTGCAAGGTCTCTTGAATTTAGAACAAAGGAAGGTAGAAAAAAAGCCTATCAAAATATTAAAAAAAATAAAATTGATGCTTTAGTTGTGATAGGAGGTGATGGTTCTTTTACCGGTGGAATGATTTTTGAAAGTGAATTTAAAGTCCCCGTAATTGGAATTCCAGGTACTATAGATAACGATATAAATGGAACAAGTTTTACCTTAGGATATGATACTGCTATTAATACAGTAATTGAAGTAATCGATAAAATAAGAGATACTGCCAGTTCGCATAACAGATTATTTTTTGTTGAAGTTATGGGCAGAGATGCAGGACACATTGCTTTAAATTCAGGAATTGGTGCTGGAGCAGAAGAAATATTAATACCAGAGGAGGATTTAGGTTTAAAAAGATTATTGGATTCTCTTAAAAGAAGTGAAAAGACAGGGAAATCCTCAAGTATTGTTGTTATTGCAGAGGGAGAAAAGTCTGGTAAAAATGTTTTTGAGATAGCTTCTTATGTTGAACAAAACCTTCCCTATTATGAAGTAAGAGTTTCTGTTTTAGGTCATATGCAAAGGGGAGGCGCCCCAAGTTGCTTTGATAGAGTCCTTGGTTCAAGAATGGGAGTTTTTGCAGTCGAATCATTAAAAAGTGGATCTAGTAATGTAATGGTTGGAATCAAAGATGAAAAAATGGTTTTAACTCCTTTGAATAAAGCTATAAAGGGTAAATCAATTATAAATAAAGAATTAATTAGAGTTTCAGATATTTTGTCAATATAAAAATTTTAAAATTATGTCATTAAAAATAGGAATTAACGGTTTTGGTAGGATTGGAAGACTTGTATTTCGTTCTGCAATTAATCAAGAAGATATTAAAATTATAGGGATTAATGATTTACTTGAAGTAAATCATTTAGCATATATGCTCAAGTATGATTCAGTACACGGGCCATTCAATGGCTCTATTGAAATAAAAAATAATAATTTAATTGTTGATGGTCACGAGGTAAAAATTTCTGCCGAAAAAAATCCTGAAAATATTTCATGGTCAAATGAGATAGATGTAATGTCAGAATGTACTGGTATTTTTACTTCACTGGAAATGGCCCAAACACATTTATATGCTGGTGCAAAAAAAGTTGTTATATCTGCTCCATCTAAAGATGCTCCTATGTTTGTTATGGGTGTTAATCACCTTTCTGCAAAACCATCTGATAAAATTGTTTCAAATGCTTCTTGTACAACTAATTGTCTTGCTCCAATTGCTAAAGTTTTAAATGACAATTTTACTATAGAAGAGGCTTTAATGACAACTGTTCATGCTGCTACTGCCACACAATTTACAGTGGATAGCCCATCAAAAAAAGATTTAAGAGGAGGAAGAAGTACGTTGTTAAATATTATTCCTGCTTCTACTGGTGCAGCAAAAGCTGTTACTAAGGTAATCCCTTCACTAGAGGGGAAATTAACAGGAATGGCTTTTAGGGTTCCAACTGCTAATGTATCTGTTGTTGACTTGACTGTAAGAGTATCAAAAACTACATCATATGAAGATATTAAAAAAGCAATGAAAAATGCTTCTCAAGGCGAGCTTAATGGAATTTTAGGATACACTGATGAATCAGTAGTTTCTCAAGATTTTATAGGTGATGCTAGAACATCTATTTTTGATTCTGGGGCAGGAATTCAATTAAACAATAATTTTTTTAAAATTATATCTTGGTATGATAATGAATTTGGTTATTCTAATAAATTAATTGATTTAGCTAAATATATTAATAAAATTTAATTTTTTATGTATTTAGTCGTAGACAGTGGATCAACAAAAACTGACTGGTTTGCAATTAATGATAAAGGTGAAATAATTTTTTCTACCCAAACATTAGGTTTAAATCCTCAAGTTCTACCTTCAGCAATTTTAAAGGAAAGAATTATTAATAATTTTGACTTATATCAAAATAGAAATAAGGTCACCAAGTTGTTTTTTTATGGAGCTGGTTGTGGAATAATATCTACTCAAAAGAGAATTGAAAAAGTTTTTGATCAAATATTTATTAATTCTGATTTTATTATTAAAGAAGACACATATGCGGCAATTTATTCTACTGCTACAGTTGGTAAAAAGTCAATTGTTTGTATTATGGGTACCGGGTCTAATTGTACTTATTTTGATGGATCTGACATTATTCAACATGTTGTTTCTCTTGGATATGTTTTAATGGATGAGGCAAGTGGAAATTTTTACGGAAAGCAGTTAATTAGGGGTTATTATTTCAATGAAATGCCAGATAATCTTAGAAATGAGTTTGAGTTAACATTTGATCTATCTCCAGATACAGTAAAAGAAAATGTCTATCGTAAAGAAAACCCAAATACTTACCTGGCTAAATTTGCAAAATTTTTAATTTTACACAAAGATGATCCATATATGAATAAAATTATTATTAATGGTATGAGAAGATTTATTAATCACCAAATTATGCAATTTGAAAACGCTAAATCAATTCCAATTCATTTTGTTGGATCAATTGCTTTTTTATTAAAAAAAGAATTGAATAATGTTTTGAAAGAATTTGGTTTAAAAATGGGTAATGTAGTTAAAAGACCTATTGATGGACTGGTTAAATATCATGTAGAAAATCTGAATCTTTCTTAATTTAGTCAACAAAGTTATCTTAATCTTCTATCTGGCTCTCTTCTTTTATCATACTTAAGATCACTTAGAAGTCCTGATTTAATTCCAATAAAAAAATTCCATGAGGCCCTTCTTCCAAAAGGGACCCATGTAAAATTAAGTTGCCAACTATCTAAATCTCTGTCAAATCGAAACTGTGTGTAGGTAATACCTTTTCCTTTAAAATCATATCCAGAAGAGAATCCAACAATCCACTTGGGAGTAAGATCAATATTTCCTGAAACCATTAAAGAATTGTTTGAAAAATCATTTTGCCTTCTTGCATTTGAGTATGTAAGTGAATAAGCAAATTTTAAATCCCAAGGAATTTTTGTTCTGTAGTTTTCGTTATTTTCAACATCTCTACTTTCAATATTTCTTCTACTTCTTCCATCTGAGAAATCGTTTGCTAATCCAAACAAATCATCTTCTCTTCCTCCACCTGACAAACTTTCAATTTGTTGGAAGGTTAATTCATCATCCACTTCATTATCATCATCTTTTTCATCTTTTTTAGTATCTTTTTTAAAATCTTTATTTGATATCGAATAGCCGGTATTAATATTGGCACTAGTCAACCTAAATAAACCTCCACCTTTTGAAATATTGAAACTTCCAATTCTATTATTATTGTTATCAAGTGCATATGGATCTAGTGTTGCTCCAAAATTCACATTAATTTTTTCCTTAAATAAGGATATTCCAGAAGAAACTCTCACTGGAGACCAATTAAGAGAATCAGCCGCAAAATTATAGTTGGAGGTTAGGTTTAGGTTATTAAGAATTTTTATTTTTTCAGGTTCTAATTGAGTAGTATCCTTGCTTTTTACTTTAGCCTCAAAATTATTATTAATACTTATTCCCAAAGAATTCGAGTAGCCTTTTGAAGGTACTCCAAAAAGTGAATTTTCAAATCTGGTATATTCAGCTGTATTTCCATTTGCATCAATAATATACGTATCATAATATTTTTCAAAACTTGGTTGGATACTATAACTTATTGAAGGTCTAATAGTATGGCGAATTGATTGAATTTTGCTTCCATATCCGAAATTGAATGTCCCATAAATAGTAGTTCCAACGCTTGATGAAAAGTTATACTGTCTAAAAGAAGCAATCCCTTTTATTGTATCCTTAACAACTCCATTTTCAGAATTATAGTTATTATATCGAATTGTATTTGGTGAAATTGTTTCATTATACCTGGAAGAGGCACTTATACTAAAGTGTTTAAAAAGCTTAAAATTCGTGGTAATTGGAATGTCAAATCTCATTCCTGATTTTGCATCATCAAACATTTCTTTTTTAAACAGAAATTCTTCAGTTGTTGTAATTCTGTTTTCACCTCTTGTTGAAACCTGAAAATTTATATTTTGAATGATACCTTTTTTTATACCATCTTTTTTTGCAAATGGATAAATCCTTTCCATATTAGCAGTAAATGTTGGAAGAGTAAGATTAGCGATTTTCGTATTTTTATTTTGCGACAATGAAGTGGTTAATGCAATATTGATTCTGGGATATTCAGGGAAAGTTTTTGAATAAGAAACAGAGGAGCTCATGGTATTATTTAAAAAATTTGACGAATTTAATTGATTTACAGATTCCTGGAAATATGAACTGCTTCCTAAATTAACAGATGCTGAAAAAGTTGACTGTGGATTTGATTTTCCATCTTTACTGTGGGACCATCTTATATTATAAATTGTGCTCTGGCTGTAATCAGGAAACCCCTTTTCTCCTTGAATTAATTTCTCATATCTATAACTAAACCTACCTCTAAATTTATAATTCACCTTGTATTGAGTATCAAATCTAAGTCCATAGCTTCCATTTGTGTAATAATCACCTAAAATATTTAAATCATAATATTTGGAAAGTGGTAAATAATATCCACCATTTTGAAGATAATATCCTCTATCATTACTTTCTCCTATCGTTGGGAAAATAAATCCTGATTCATTATTTTGAGTTGTAGGGAAATATGCAAAGGGTAAGGCAATAGGGGTCGGAATATCAGCAATATATAAATTTGTAAATCCAGCAATAATTTTTTTTCCAGGTACCATTTTTCCTCTGCGAATTCTTATATAATAGTCCGGATTTTTTGGATTTGATGAGGTCGTCATTTTTGCATTTTCTAAAAAATAGACTGAATCATTTTCTTTTTTTGTATAACCAGAATATACATTCATTCCACTTTGTGCAGACTTAGAATTCCAAATAAGAGCTTTTTTTGTGTCAAAATTGAATCTTATTGAATCTGGATTGACTTCATTATTAATTTGTTTGAAATACGGGGTTTGAGTTAATTTGCCTAAACTATCTTTGATTCTTCCCGCATACACTTCACTTTTTTCATAATCTAAAACTATATATCCAGCTCTTAAAATCATTTGTTGATATGTCAATTCAGCATTATTATAAAGATATATTTTACTGTTCTTTTGATCAATTTTAACAGAATCTTTAGCTGTATATGTTATTTGATCCATTAGTAAAGGTTCTTTTTTTGAAATGCTGTCATTTTCAGAAATTCTATAGTTTTTTATTGAAGTAGAGTCAATTTTAATTATATCTAAATTATCAGTTGAATTAGATTCATTATCGTTACTTTTTGATTGTTGCGAACTTATTCTTAAGATAGAAGAAAAAAATATTAACAATCCAATTGTATAAAAAGACTTTTTTCGCAAATTGATAAATCCTAAATTTGTTGAAAACTATTGTTAAAATTACACATATTTTTAAAGTTTTTAGAATTAAAAAGAATTTAATAATGATATTAAAAAAAATATATATTTTAAAAATTTATTTTTTAATAATATTTATCTCATTAATATCCTTTAATTCATTTTCTCAGCAGAGTGATAAGAAATTTACAGTTGTTCTTGACGCTGGTCATGGAGGAAAGGATCCAGGTAATAGGGGTAATAATTATTATGAAAAAAAAATAGCATTAAAAATTGCTTTAACTACTGGAGATATTTTAAAAAGAAAATCAGATATTAATATTATATACACTCGTAAAAAAGATGTTTTTATAGGTCTAATAAAAAGAGCTGAAATTGCAAATAAAGCTGATGCAGATTTATTTGTATCAATTCATTGTGATGCTCACAATTCTAATGCATATGGTGCTGGTTCTTTTGTACTGGGACTTCATGCTAATCAAAGAAATTTTGAAATTGCTAAAAAAGAAAATAATGTAATTTTTTATGAAGAAAATTATGAACAAAAGTATGATGGTTTTGATCCTAATAATCCAGAGTCAGTAATAAGTTTAACATTGATGCAAGAGACATATCTGGATCAAAGTATTAAAGCTGCTGATGCTATTCAAAAAAGTTTTAAAAATAATCTTAAAAGGAAAGATCGATCAGTAAAGCAGGCTGGCTTTATAGTTTTAAAATATACCTACATGCCTAGTGTTCTTGTTGAGGCAGGTTTTCTAACAAATAAAAGGGAGGGGGCATATTTAAATTCTTCTAAAGGTCAAAAAGAAATTTCAGCTGCTATAGCTGATGGTATTCTTAATTATTTATCTTCATTAAAAGTGTCTTTAAATCAAAATGATTCATACCAGCAAGTAGATTTGGAAAACAAAAATGAAGAAATATATTTTAGAATTCAATTGGCGGCAAGCTCAAAATCTTTAGAACCAAAAAGTTATAACTTTAAAGGCTTAAATCCTATTTTCAAGGAAAAGGAGGGTAAATTATATCGATATTATTTTGGTAAATTTAATTCTTATTCAGATGCAAAAAAAATGAAAAGGAAAGCAGCGAGGTCTGGCTTTAAGTCTGCCTTTATTGTTTCATTCTCTGGTGATAAAAAAGTTAAATTATCTTCTGTAATTGATTGAAATTTTGAGTGTTTTGAATAAAATATTCATTAATTTTGAATAATTAAAATCTAATATTTTGATAAAATCAAAGGAAATTAAATCTTTGTTAGTTGTTTTAAGTGGTGTGTTTTTGTTTATTTTCGGATTTAACTTCTTGAAAGGCACTTCTTTATTTGATAATGAAATTAAACTTTATGCAGTTTTTGAAAATGTTGAAGGTCTCCAGGGAGGAACCTCTATTACTGTTAACGGATTAAGTATTGGTAAAGTTAATACAATAGATTTATCAAAAAATTCTAAATCCGTCATTGTAACTTTTAGAATCAGAGGAGATTTAAAGTTTTCAAAAAACAGTATTGCTGAATTATACGAGGCTGGATTAATTGGAGGTAAGTCAATTGCTATAATCCCAAAGTTTGATGAGTCTGCATTTTTAAAATCAGGTGATACTCTGAAATCTTCTGTAAAGTCTGGATTTACTCAAACAATAAGTGATAGAATTGTGCCATTAGAACAAAAACTTGAAAGCATTCTGACTCAAACTGATACTTTGTTTACAGGGATAAATTCAGTTTTAAATGACTCAGGCAAAGAAGATTTATCCTCAATTTTGAATAATTTATCTAAATCTATGACCTCAATTAATTCTTTAACGACTAATTTAAATAGTATAGTTTCTGAGAATGAATTTAAAATCAACAATTCTCTAAACAATGTTAATTCAATTTCTGAAAATTTTAAATTATTATCTGATTCATTATCTAAATCTTCAATTAAAAATTCGATTACAGAGTTTAACAAATTAACTAAAAATTTAAATTCTATAATTCAAGATATTAATAATGGAAATGGAAGTTTAGGATTAATTTTAAATGAAGATTCACTATATCAAAATCTTAAAAACAGTTCTTATGAATTAAATCAATTGTTAAAAGATTTAAAGTTAAATCCTAAAAGATATGTTCATTTTTCCCTTTTTGGAAGAAAAGACAAAGAATCAAATATTGAAGAAAAAGAAAAATAAAAAAATGACACTATGTCATTTTTTTATAAAATTTTTTAAAAATTCATGATTATTTTAACATAATTAATTAATATTTGTTCTAATAAAAAAAAATGCAATACTTACCAAACATAATTTTTGCTATAATATTCTTTTTTTCAATTTCAATATTTATAATAAATATTCGTAAGATTATATCAAATATTAAACTTGGTAAAAGTATTGAAAGAAATGATAAATTAAAGGAAAGGTTTTTAAAAATGTTATATGTTGCGTTTGGTCAATCTAAAATGATAAAAAGACCAATTGTAGGTATTTTGCATTTAATTGTTTATGTTGGTTTCGTTGTCATTAATATCGAATTAATTGAAATTATCATTGATGGTTTTCTTGGAACTCATAGAATCTTTTCATCATATCTTGGTTTTTTTTATGATATACTTATTGGTACATTTGAAATCTTTGCTTTTTTAGTTTTATCTTCAGTAATAATTTTTTGGATTAGAAGAAATATATTAAGAATTAATAGGTTTTGGAAAAATGAAATGAAAGGTTGGCCAAAATTAGATGCTGATTTAATTTTATATTTTGAGGTTTTTTTAATGAGTATGTTTTTATTAATGAATGGAGCTGATAACTTAATTCAAAAAAATTTCCCTGAAAACTTACAATATGTTAAGGCTGGTTTTTTTCCAATTAGTCAGTACATTTCATTAATTCTTGATGGTTTTTCATTTGAAATACTATTCTATATTGAAAGGACCGCTTGGTGGCTTCATATAGTTGGAATTTTTGTATTTCTGAACTATTTATATTTTTCAAAACATCTCCATATTATTTTAGCATTTCCAAACACTTTTTTTTCTAATTTAAATAAGAAAGGTAGATTTGAAAATCTAAAATCAGTAACTAATGAAGTAACAAAGTTTTTAGATCCAAATATTGACCCTTTTAATAATTCCCAAGGGAATGAGGAAATTCCAGATAAATTTGGAGCATCGGATGTTATAGATTTAAATTGGGTGCAACTTATGAATGCATATTCATGTACTGAATGTGGAAGATGCACAAGTGAGTGTCCTGCAAATCAAACTGGTAAATTACTTTCACCCAGAAAAATTATGATGGATACAAGAGATAGACTTAGTGAAATTGGTAAACATATTTCTAAAACTAAAGGTAAATTTACAGGTGATGGGAAACAACTTTTGGGAGATTATATTAAGCCAGAGGAAATTTGGGCTTGCACATCATGCAACGCCTGCGTTGAGTCATGTCCAATTGATATTGATCCATTATCTATAATCATGAGTATGAGACAATATTTAGTTATGGAAAAGTCTGATGCACCTTCAGAAATAAATAACATGATGAATAATATTGAGAATAATGGTGCCCCATGGCCTTTTAATCAAAATGATAGAGCCATTTGGTCACATGAAATATAATATTTAAATTTAAAATTATGCATAAAGAGGAAGCTGAAAATTATTTACATCAAAAGGTGGAAAAAGGTGAACTAGTTAGCCCTGTTCTACCAGATGGAATTAAGAACTATCTAATTGATATTGATGGAACTATTTGTGATGATATACCGAATGAAGAACCTGAAAAAATGGCTACAGCTAAAGTATATCCCGATGCCCTGAAAACATGTAACAAGTGGTATGATGAGGGACATTTAATATGTTTTTTTACTTCTAGGGTTGAAAGTCATAGGCCAGTCACTGAAAAATGGTTAAAAGTTAATGGGTTTAAATATCACAGTTTACTTATGGGTAAACCAAGAGGAGGAAATTATCATTGGATCGACAATCATTTGGTAAAAGCAACAAAATACAATGGTAAATTTACTGATCTAATTGATAAAGAGGTTACTATTCAAGTTTTTGATGATAAATAGGATAAGTTTGATTTTTATTTATGGACAAAAAAAATAAAGTACCTATTTTATCTGAGATTTTTCCTAATGGGAAGACTCCTGATATTTTATTTTGGGTTGGCTGCGCAGGAAGTTTTGATGATAGAGCAAAAAAAATTACCAAATCTTTTGTTAGAATATTAAATAAAATTAATATTTCATATGCAATTCTTGGACCTGAGGAGAGTTGCACCGGTGATCCTGCAAAAAGAGCTGGGAATGAATTTTTATTTCAAATGCAAGCAATCTCTAATATTGAAACCTTAAATAAATATGGGGTAAAAAAAATTGTTACAACATGTCCTCACTGTTTCAATACTTTAAAAAATGAATACCCTGGTTTAGGAGGTAATTATGATGTTTTTCATCATACTCAATTCCTTAAAGATCTTCTTGATACTGGAAAATTAAAAATTGAAAGTGGATCTTTTAAAGGAAAAAAAATAACATACCATGACCCGTGCTATTTGGGAAGGGCAAATGGTGTTTACGAAGCTCCAAGGGAATTAATTAAAAAACTTGATGCTGAATTAGTTGAAATGAAAAGTTGTAAATCAAAAGGTTTGTGTTGTGGTGCTGGAGGTGCTCAAATGTTTAAAGAGCCTGAGCCTGGTAAAAAAGATATAAACATTAAAAGAACTGAAGAGGCTATTGAAGTTAAACCCGATATTATCGCAGCAGCGTGCCCATTTTGTAATACTATGATGTCAGATGGTATTAAAAATAAAGAAAAGGAAAATCAAATTTCAGTTTTGGATATTACTGAATTAATTGATGATTCATAAAAAAATAAAAATGTTAATAAGATTTAAAGACTTACCCTCCAATTCTCGAGTTTGGATTTTCCAATCTTCAAGGGCTTTTACATTATCTGAAATTGTTGATTTAAAAAATAAAATTGAAACTTTTCTTGAAAATTGGAAATCTCACGGACATTCTTTTGAAAGTGGTTATGAACTTCCATATAATAGATTTGTCGTTATTGGATTAAATGAATCATCAACAGATGCTTCAGGTTGTTCAATTGATAAGTGTATGAATTTTATAAAATACCTTGAGACAGTTTATCAAGTTGACTTATTAGATAAGATGAATGTAACTTACAGAAACAAAGATTTAATCGAATATGTTAATCTAAAAGATTTTATAAAATTAGCTAAATCTAAGTTGGTTTCCTCAGATACAATTGTATTTAATAATTTAGTTCTAAATAAAAACCAATATATTGAGAATTGGGAGGTTAAAGCAAAGGAAAGTTGGCATAATCGTTATATGAAATTATAAACATGAGAATTTTTTTAATTTTATTTTTATCACCATTTATCGGATTTTCTCAATTAAATGACCCTTTATTAGATTATGATTACATTAGTCAGGAAAAATGGGTTGATAGTATTTATAATAATCTTTCATTAGAAGAAAAAATCGGCCAACTATTTGTTGTATGGGCCTCACCAGATAAAGGTGAAGATCATTATAAAGAAATTAAAAGGATGATCACTAAAAACAAAATAGGTGGAATTATTTTCTCATTGGGATCACCAAATAGTCATATCGATTGGCTTAATTCATTTCAAGATTTATCTGATATACCTTTACTAATTTCGATGGATGCAGAATGGGGAGTAGCTATGCGTTTAGATTCTGTTCAACCCTTCCCATGGAATATGACATTGGGGGCCATACAAGACAACCAATTAATTCAAAAAATAGGTTACAGGATTGGTCAACAAGCCAAAAGGTTAGGCATTCATATGAATTTTTCTCCTGTTGTTGACATAAATACAAATCCAAATAATCCAATTATAGGTAATCGTTCATTTGGTGAAAATAAAATCAATGTAACTAATAAAAGTTTATCGATGATGAAAGGCATAGAGGAAGCAGGAATATTAACTTCCGCAAAACATTTTCCTGGTCATGGTGATACATCTCAAGATTCACATAAAGTACTTCCTAAAATAAATTTTTCTAAGCAGAGGATTGATTCTATTGAACTATTCCCATATAAACAATTAATTAAAAATGGTTTGTCCTCTGTTATGATTGCTCATTTAAATATCCCTTCTCATGATAACAATACACCATCTTCAATGTCAAAAAATATTGTTACAGGTCTTTTAAAAAATCAACTTGATTTTAATGGTTTGATTATTACAGATGCACTCGATATGAAAGGTGCAAGTAGTTTGTCAAAAGATAGAAACATTGATCTGCAAGCATTCATTGCAGGTAATGACATTCTTCTTATTTCAAATGATATCTCTAAGGGAATTAGGGAAATAAGAAAGGCATTAAACTCAAAAATTATTTCTGAGAAAAGACTTTCCTATTCAGTAAAGAAAATTTTAAAAGCAAAATTCAAAGCAGGTTTAAATAAAACCAAAAAGATAAATAAGGAAAATATTTTAAATGATTTAAATACTGATAAAGATAAAGAGTTGTATTCTAAAGCTATTACAAGTGCAATTACTGTCTTAAAAAATAATGATGATTTAATTCCTTTATCAAAAAACAAAAAGTACGGATTAATAACTTTAGGGGATTCAAATCATGATCATTTTTATAATGAATTAAGTAAAAATATAGATTTAGTTAAATTTAATTTAGACACCAGTATTGAAGATATTTCTAGAAAAATTGATTCAACTTCCAAAATTATAATAAGTTTTCATCGTTCTAACTCATCACCTTATAATTCACTGAAATTTTCAACTGAAGAGATGAATTTAATTAATAAAATTACTGAAATATATCCAATTGTTTTAAATGTTTTTGCTAATCCATATTCATTGAACCAGATCAAAAGTTTTAATGAGATCGACGCCTTAGTTGTCAGCTATCAAAACTCTGATATTTCTCAAATAAAATCTGCTCATATTTTATTAGGAAAAGAGACCTCTAGTGGAAGATTACCTGTTTCAATAAATAATTTTTTTTCAGTTGGGTCTGGAATTAATACAGGATCAAATTACACCATTGACTACAGTGATCCAAAGTCAGTTGGGATTTCCTCAGAGGAGCTAAAAAAAATTGATGATTTAATTAATATTTCTATTGATTCATTAATGATTCCAGGAGCGCAAGTACTAGTATCAAGAAAAGGTAAAATTTTCTACCATAAAGTATTTGGTCATCATACTTATAAAAAAATTAATTCAGTAAAGAAAACTGATATATATGATCTTGCTTCTCTAACAAAAATTCTCGCTACTTTACCTTTAATAATTAAGGAAGTTGACGATGGAGGTCTAAAATTAACAGATAGTCTTGGGGATTTGTTTCCTGAATATAATGAAACAAATAAATCTAACATTAAGATAATAGATATTCTTACTCATTATGCGAAACTAAAGCCATGGATACCTTTTTATATTGAAACTCAAAGAAAGGGTGGTAAACTTCAAAGAAAGATATATAGAAAAAAAAGAAATCAAAAGTTTTCAAATCAAGTTGCTGAAAATATATTTATTAACAAAAATTACAGTAAAAAAATACTTGATAAAATTTTTGAAAGTGAATTAAGAGATACTTTGGAATATAAGTATTCAGATTTCCCTTTTATTATCCTACAGAAGTTTCTTGAAAAAAAATATAAATTACCATTGGATAAAATTGCTAAAAATAAAATTTTTAATCCTTTAAAATTAGAAACTACTGGATTTAATCCTTTAAGGTCAAATCAAAAGTATGAAATAATTCCATCTGAAATTGACAATTATTACAGGAAACAAGAATTGAAGGGATATGTACATGATATGGCTGCTGCAATGCTTGGAGGAGTTGCAGGTCATGCAGGATTATTTTCTAATGCTAAAGAAATTGCTACAATTATGCAGATGTATTTGAATAAAGGTATTTATAATGGCAATAGATTTTTTAGTTCGAAAATATTTGATGATTTTAACACTTGTATTTATTGTGATAAAAACAATAGAAGAGGTGTTGGTTTTGATAAACCTCAAATTAGTGGAAAAGGATCAACTTGTGGATGCTTACCTAGATCAAGTTTTGGACATTCTGGATTTACAGGCACTTACACTTGGGCCGATCCTGAAAATGAAATTATTTATGTTTTTTTATCAAATAGGACCTATCCTTCAATGGAAAACAGTTTGCTTATTGATCATTCAATAAGGACAAGAATTCAAAAAGTTATATATGATTCAATTATTGATTAAAATTATTTTATTTTGAAAATAGCAATTGTATGTTATCCAACTTTTGGAGGAAGTGGAGTTATTGCCACTGAAATGGGTTTGTCTCTTGCAAAAAAGGATATAGAAGTGCATTTTATAACATATAAACATCCTGTGAGGTTAGATGTTTTGTCATCAAATGTATTTTTCCATGAAGTACATGTTCCAGATTACCCATTATTTCATTTCAAGCCTTATGAATTGGCTTTATCAAGTAAATTAGTAGATACAGTTCAAAAATTTAAGATTGATTTACTCCATGTTCATTATGCAATACCTCATGCCTATGCTGCATATATGGCAAAAAAAATGTTAGAGGAAAAAGGTATAAAAATACCATTAGTTACTACTCTTCATGGCACTGATATCACTTTAGTTGGTAATCACCCCTTTTACAAGTCTGCAGCAACTTTCAGTATAAATAACTCTGACTTTGTTACTTCAGTCTCTGCCAGTCTTAAAAAACAAACAATTGATTTTTTTAACATAAAAAAGGAAATATCTGTAATACCAAATTTTGTAGACTTTTCAAGACATCAAGGCCATAGCGATTCTTGTGACAGATTAGCTATTGCCCCTGAAAATTATAAAATATTAACTCATATCAGTAATTTCAGGCCAGTTAAAAGAGTTTTGGATGTGGTTAAAATTTTTGAAAAAGTATTTGAAAAATTACCTTCAAAATTAATAATGGTAGGAGATGGTCCTGAAAAAATAATTGCTGAGAATTATTGCCTCAATAAAAAAATTCAAAATCATGTAATTTTTTTAGGGAATACAATTGATGTTTACGAAGTATTATGCTATTCTGATTTATTTTTGCTTACATCCGAAACAGAAAGTTTTGGTTTAGCTGCTCTTGAAGCAATGATGATGAGTGTACCGGTAATCTCAACCAACACAGGTGGCTTACCTGAGGTTAATATTGAGAACGAATCTGGCTTTTTATTTAAAGTAGGGGACATTGATGGAATGTCAAAAAAAAGTATAGATCTACTTGGAAACCCAAATTTATTGAATAAAATGAAAGCTTCTGCAAGAAATATTGCTCTGAAATTTAATATTGACAATGTAATAGATTCTTATTTGGAAATATATAAAAAGGCGATAAATAGAATCAATTAGGGTGATATATTTTTATAGCGTTTTTATATACTTTTTCTTTATCCAAAGTCATTTTTTTTAGCTTTTGTTTTTGAAATAATTCCATTTGATCATTATAGTGTTCTGACTCGGGATGATCAGAGGCTCCATAAGATATTATTGATTCAATTTGAGGACCTTTATTGTCAAAAACAACTAGCTGGATGTAAGATTCTCCACTTACTACTTTAACCATACCATTTTTATAAGGAGTTGAGCTCATTGCAGTAATTACATCAGGTATTCCAAAAATTGGAAGAATTTTTTCTCCTCTGATCAATTTTTGATATTCACCAAGTCTAATTTCAATTTTTCCAAAATTCTTTAACATGAATTTTTTTGTATCATAAAGTGCTTTAACCAGTATTTCCTCAGAAAAAACTTTAGGGTCTTTCAAACTTTTATAATATGGTTTCAATCTATGATAGAAAATTAGAAAAGCACCAGCTCCTAGAGAATTTATATCTGATTTTTTATTCCATTCTTGAATTCTTTTAATTAACTTAGAAATTTCAGAATAATCATTAGGTTTAATTTTAAATAATTGATTAATGTTCATCCATGAATAATTTAAAGTGTCAGGTAACTTATTGTCAAATTTTAATTTTTTAAAATCATCGTAGCTGAATTTTTTTTGACTATCAATTATTTCTTTAATTCTTATTGATCTATTGTTATCATACAATTCAAATCCCATTTCAGAAGCAAAATCATTAGAATCTGGATTTTCTTTTTTGTCTGTAGATTTAAAAGGGCTATGATTGGCATTGTAAAAATATCCTGATTTTGGCTGAATTATCTGAGGTAACTCTTCAATATCATATGTAGAGTCCCATAATGTTCTAGTCGTATTTCCAGGAACAACTGATTCCCAATTATATCCAATTTCTCTTTTTGGAATTAAGCCATTTGAAATGTAAAATATTGTGTCATTTTTGTCAGCATATCCGATGTTGTATCCTGGTAAGGCTTTCATTTTTAAGATTTCATAAAATTCTGAAAATGAACTAGCTTTATTCATTTTCCACCACTGTTCTAGAGAACGAATTTCAAATAGTGATGGAGTTCTTATGGAATAAAACCCCTTTTCGTTTTTTAATGTTGGTCCAAAAATACTTCTGAAATATTTTTTTTTGATTTTTACAGGAATACCTAGAAGTTTAATATAAAATTCAGCTTTATGAACTTCAAGTTTATAGTACGATTCGTCAACCTTATAAAAGTTTTTTTTTGTATTATGCATTTTGAGTTTATATACGTCTGTTTTATCAGGTTTATTAACAGTATGAGCCCATGATAAATTTTCATTAGTACCAGTAAGTATAATTGGGCTTCCAGCAAAAAGAGCCCCTATTATGTTGGTTCCCTCTTCACTACATAAATGTGCTTCGTACCAAGAAACTGGTCCGTCAAGAGGTTGGTGCGTGTTAATAGTAAAATATGTTTTTCCATCAGTAGTTTTATTACTATTAAAAGCAAAAGTATTTGATCCTCTATTGTTAATTGGAAAATTTATTGAGTTAAAATCATTTTCAAGAATTTTTTTAATCCAATAGTCTCCTCCTGAGGACACAAATAATTGTAAATATGCATAATTCATCATTTTTTTTGGATCTATTGGGAAAAGCTCATCTAGAAGTACCTGATCTGGATATTTAAGAGCATAGTTATTAAGCCCTTGAGCATAAGCTTTTACTATTTTTTTAAATTCAGGTGAAATTTTTTTTTCATAATTTTTAGATATAAATTTTTTAGAATTTATTAATTGGGAAATATAATCCGCAGGAATTCCTTTTCTCCCTATATATTTACTTAATAAGTTATTACCTGCTAAAAATGATAACTGAATAGTTTTGAAGTCGTCTTCAGCATGCGCCCATGCAAGGCCATATGCAACCTCAGCATCAGTTTTTGCAAAAATATGAGGTACTCCAAAATTATCCCTGATGATATCAATTTTTATTGGATTAATTTGAGAATTTACAAATGAAAAAAATAAATAAAAATTTAGATTAAATATTAAATAAAAAAACTTCATTTTGTAAATATATTAATAATGTTAATTATTTAACCAAAACGTGATTATTGGAAATAATTATTACTAGAAATGTATATTTCAATATATAATTTTTATTTTTTTTATCTAAATATGAAATTCCATAAAAAATCAATAAAAATTTATCATATTGTTAAAAAGATTCTTAAAATTTTGTTAAATCCCATATTACTTTACTATATTAGCCGTCTTAATAAATATCAAATATTAAAATCTATGCAAAAATTAATGTTTAAAGCGACTTTATCGTTGCTTATGATCTTCAGTGTTTTGGTTTATGGCCAGACTACTGTATCGGGTACTGTCCTTGATAGTGATGGTAACCCTATTCCTGGAGTAACTGTATTTATATCTGGTACTTCTCAGGGAACAACAACTGATTTTGATGGAAACTATTCTATTGAAGCTGAACCAGATCAAGTATTGGTCTTTTCTAGCTTAGGATTTTCTACTCAAAACTTTACTGTTGGAGATCAGACTTCAATTGATGTTTCTCTAGAAGAAGCTGCTGAAGCCCTTGACGAAATAATCGTTACTGGTTATGGTACTGAAACTAAAAGAGAAACTACTGGAGCTATTTCTACAGTAAAAGCTAAGGATTTATTAGCTATTCCTTCTGGTAACATTGAACAACAGTTTCAAGGAAGAATTGCTGGTGTAACAGTTATATCAAATGGTAACCCAGGAACTACGAGTCAAATTCGTGTTCGTGGTTTTGGTTCATTTGGTGGTAATGCACCTCTTTATATTGTTGATGGTGTACCAGTTGAAAATATTGACTTTATAAATCCTAACGATATTGCTTCTACTACAGTACTTAAAGATGCTGCTTCAGCTTCTATTTATGGAGCTCGTGCAGCTGGTGGTGTTGTAGTTTTTACAACTAAACAAGGTCAGCGTTCAGCAAAACCTACAGAAGTAACTATTGACTTTACTACTGGATTTACTGATCCTAATGTTGGTGGAGCTCCTAAAATGCTTACACCTCAAGAATTAGCTGATTATACTGCAATTGCTGCTAGAAATAATGCTATTGCTAATGGAGGTACTGCAGCTGACGCTGTTTACCAACATCCACAATATGGTGGAACTGCTGTTGCTACTTTGCCTGATTACCTTTACGCAAGTGGGGTTGCTGGTGGTGGTTTATCTGCTAGTCAGGTTAATGTTGCTGCTGTTCAAGCTTTGTATGATGCTGATCCTATCAATACCTTCTTAATTAAGGCAAATAAAACTGGTACTAACTGGTATGATGCTATTACTAATAATGCTCCTTTAACAAGAGTTGGTATTGGTTTTCAAGGAGGTAGTGAAAAAGGAAGATTCTATATTGGTGTTGGATCTCAATCTCAAGATGGTGTTTTAATAAATGCTCAATTAAGACGTCACACTGTAAGAGTAAATTCTGAATATGATATTACTCCATGGTTATCATTTGGAGAAAATATTCAAGCTACTTATAGAGAGAATAGAGCTTCTGGTGCTGGTAATGGTGCCGCTTCTGCTGATGATGAATCTCAAATTTTAGCTGCTTACAGGATGGCTACAATTATTCCTATTTATGACGAATTCGGTAGCTATGCTTCAACAAAGGCTGCTGGATTTAACAATGGTAGAAACCCTGTAAGAATTTTAGAACAAAATTATAAAGATGACAACAGTTATTCTTTAGCTGCTTTTGGTAATTTATACTTAGATTTCCACCCAATTCCTGAACTAAATATCAGATCTAGTATTGGTGGTAACGTAAGTAACTATTATTATGTAAATTATGGCTACAGATATTTAGGTGACTCTGAACCTCAGAATAGTGATAATTTTGGAGAGGGTTCTGGTAAAAATTTATCTTGGACATTTACAAATACTGCAACATATCAAAGAACTTTTGGTGCTCATTCTGTTAAGTTATTGGTTGGGTTAGAGGCATTAAATACTGGCGCTGGTCGTAATATTTATGCAAGTGGTATTAATCCTTTCTCAACTGATCTTGACTATATTAATATGAATACCGTTTCTAATCCTGTTGTTGGTAGTGATTTATATAATGGTGTAACTTTTTACTCCAATTTTGCTAAACTTGATTACAACTTTCAAGACAAATACTATGTAAGTGGAACAATCCGTAGAGATGGTTCTTCTCGTTTTGGTTCAAATGAAAGATATGGTACTTTCCCTGCATTTTCTGCAGCGTGGAGAGCTACTGATGAGCCTTTTTTACAAGGAGTTTCATGGTTAAATGAACTTAAGATTAGAGGTGGTTGGGGTGAAATGGGTAACTCAAATAATGTTGACCCTGCAAACCAGTTTAGTTTATTTGGACAAAGTAAGTCTAGATCTTACTACCCGATAGGTGGTCAGAACAATGGTGCTGATGCTGGTTATTATACAACTCGTATTGGTAACCCTGATGCAAAATGGGAAACATCAGAGACTACTAACATTGGTTTTGATGCAACTCTTTTCAATGGTAAGTTAGATGTTATTGTTGATGTATGGACAAAAGACACTAAAGACCTTCTTTATTCAATTCCTTTAGCTGCAACCACTGGTAATGGTGCTTCTGCTCCATCTGTAAATATTGCTGAGATGTCAAATTCTGGTATTGATATGCAATTTATCACTAGTGGAACTTTAGCTTCAGGTCAAGTTGGTTATGAATTAAGTGTAATTGCATCGACTCTGAAAAATGAGATTGTTGCTCTTGCTCCTGGTATTACTTACTTTGGAGGTAGTTCATATAGAGGTATTGCTCCTATTAGAAACGCTGTAGGTGAATCATTATCCGCTTTCTATATGTACAAGACTGATGGATACTTTGATAATCAAGCTGAAGTTGACGCTCATGCCTCACAGCCAGGTGCTGGTGTTGGTAGATTTAAATATGTTGATACTGATGGTGATGGATCAATTACTCCAGATGACAGACAGTTTGTTGGAAGTCCTGTTCCTGATTTCACAGGAGGTGTTAGTCTTAATCTAAGATATAACAACTGGTCTTTTAACACATATTTATATGCTTCATTAGGAAATGAAATTTTCCATCAAGCAAAATGGTATACAGGTTTATTTGGATCTTTCGAAGGTGCTGGAAAGAGTGTACTTGCTAAATCATCTTGGACGCCTGTATTAGGAGATAATGCTGGAGGTCCAATTTGGGAGAGTGCTTCTAATTTAAGTACTAACGGTGCTGCAAATGACTGGTATATGGAAGATGGTTCTTACTTAAGAATTCAAAATATATCTTTAAATTATGATTTCGATAGATCACTTGTTGAAAAAATTGGTATAAAAGATCTTAGAATTGGTATTTCTGCAAATAATATTGCTACCTTTACTAAATATTCTGGGCAAGATCCTTCAATTGGAGGTGTTGATACTAACTTTGGTGTTGATACAGGTAATTATCCTGTAACTCCAAGTTATTTATTATCAATTAATATCAGAAAATAAAAATAACTATGAAAATTAATAATATTATGAAATTTATGAAAATGAAGAAAATGAAAACAATTTCAGTTGCAATGTTATCACTTATTTTTGTGAGTGTTTCTTGTACTGATGAGTTTCTTGAAATAGGAGCTACTGGTTCCTTAGCAGAGGCTCAAATGTCAACCCAAAGTGGTATTGATGGAGTTCTTATTGGAGCTTATTCTGCCCTTAATGGAGTTTTCGGAAGTAGATTTGAAGGTCCCAATCACTGGGTAACTGGATCTGTAACTGGAGGTGAAGCTAACAAAGGGACTGACCCTGGAGATTATTCTTCTATTAATCCAGTCCAAAGATATGAAAATGACCCTACACAAGGTGATATGAATAATCTTTGGAGAGGAAGATATGAAGGAGTTTCTAGAGCTAATAAGGTTTTAGCGCTTTTAGCTGGTGAAGCATCTTCTGGTGTTCAAGCTAGTGTTAAAACTGTTATGGAAGCTGAAGCTAAAATGTTAAGAGCTCATTTTTATTTTGACCTTGTAAAACATTTTAAAAACATCCCTGTTTTTGATGAAACTGTTGCTGCTGCAGATGTTTCTACTACTAAGAATACTAGTGATGCTGCTGCTTGGACATTAATAGAATCAGATTTAAGTTTCGCTTATGCTAATTTACCTGAGACTCAGTCTCAGCTTGGTAGAGTAAACAAGTGGGCTGCTGCATCTTTACTTGCAAAGGCTTATTTATATCAGAAGAAATATTCTGAAGCAAATACTCTATTTGATGCAATTATAGCTAACGGTAAAACTCCTGCAGGTGCAAAATATGCATTGCTTGATAATTTTGCTGGAATCTTTAATGCTGAAAATGATAACCATGCTGAAGCTGTGTTCGATGTAGAATCTGCAATGAACACTGGTAGTACTCAGAATGCAAATTATTTTGATGATTTAAATTATCCTTATAATACTGGTTCTGATGGTCCTGGTAACTGTTGTGGTTTTTTCCAACCTAGTTTCCAAATGGCTAATAAGTATAGAACAGTTAATGGTCTTCCTCTATTAGATGGATCTCACGACACTGGTGCAAATCAAGTTAAAACTGACTATAACATTGAATCTAGTGCTGCATTTGTTGAAGATGCTGGTGAGTTAGATCCAAGAATTGATCACACCATTGGTAGAAGAGGTATTCCTTATCTAGATTGGATAGAGCATCCTGGTAAAGATTGGATTCGTTCTCAAGTTTATGCTGGTCCATATTCTCCTAAGAAATATATTTATTATAAATCTCAGGAAGGAACTTTCACTGATGCAAGTTCTTGGACTCGTGGATATTCTGTTATGAATTATACTATAATTCGTTATGCAGATGTTCTTTTAATGGCTGCTGAAGCTAAAATTTTAGGTCCTGGTGATCTTAATGGTGCTTTAGCCTTAATTAACCAAGTAAGAACTAGAGCTGCTAATTCAACTTATTGGGTAAAAAATTCTGATGGTACTAACGCTGCTAACTATAAAATTTCTAACTATGCTGCATTCGCAGATGCAACTGAAGCTATAAACGCTTTAAAAATGGAAAGAACATTAGAGTTAAGTGGAGAAGGTCACAGATTTTTTGACCTTGTTCGTTGGGGTACTGCTAAAGCTGAATTAGATGCTTACCTAGCTTATGAAGCTTCTCAAGGACTTGTTACTAAGTTCGGTGGTGCTTCATTTACTGCAGGTAAAAATGAAATTTACGCTATTCCTCAAACTCAGATGGATATTGTAAACGGTGGTGATGAGGTAATTTATACTCAAAATCCTGGTTACTAAATATTTCAAACAAGTTTGATATTTTATAAAAGGGTGTTTTTTTAAACACCCTTTTTTTTATGTATTATCATTAAGTATTATTTTTGTATTTATTTTAATTATTTATGATTCAAAGAATTTTTATTTTTTGTTTTTTAAAATTAATAATTGGCTGTTCTCTTAATACTGATAAGGGATTTAATCTGATTAATAGCGAATATTCTGGCATTGAATTTTCAAATAATCTTGTTGAGAATGATTCTTTAAATATTCTTGATAATGAATTTTTCTATAATGGCGCCGGAGTAGCTCTAGCAGATTTAAATAATGATTCATTATTAGATGTTTTTTTTACAGGTAATCAAGTAGATAATGAACTTTATTTAAATATGGGCAATTTTAAATTTAAAAATGTAAGTATAGAGTCAAAAATCAATAAAACTAACCCTTTAATATGGTCATCTGGTATTAATGTAATCGATATAAATAATGATAATCTAATGGATATTTATATTTGCAACACATTAAGAATTAATCCCAATTTAAGAAAAAATTTGTTATTTATTAATAAAGGGAATAATAGTGACGGAATACCACAATTTATTGAAATGGGAGACGAATATGGACTCAACGATGATTCTTATTCATCTCACGCTCAGTTTTTCGATTATGATAATGATGGAGATTTAGATGCTTTTATTGGTGTAAATAGAATAGAGGGGATAGACCCAAATGTTTTTAGAAATATTCATGACGATGACAAAAACCTAAGTAAAGATAGGATTTATGAAAATATTTCAGTAGATACTCTAAATCATCCGTTTTTTATTGATGTTACAAAAAATTCTCAAATTCGATTTCATGGATATAGTCATAGTACAATAATAAACGATTTTAATTATGATGGTTGGCTTGATATATATGTAGCTAATGACTACCTGAGTAGTGATCTTGTTTATATAAATAATAAGGACAAGACTTTTACTAATAAGGCTGGGGAAATATTTAAACATTTTAGTTTGAGTGCTATGGGTAGTGATATTTCAGATATAAATAATGACGGAAAACTTGACCTTTTTGTTTCTGAAATGCAGCCATACTATAATAAGAGAAAAAAATTATTTCAAAAAGGAACTAATTATCAAAGAGAAATTCTTACCAGAAAATATAATTATGAGTATCAGTACACTAGAAATACTTTACAGTTGAACATGGGTATTAATCCAAAAAATAATCTTCCTTTTTTTAGTGAAATAGGTATGTATTCAAAAGTACATGAAACTGATTGGAGTTGGGCATCATTATTTGCTGATTTTGACAATGATGGATGGAAAGATTTATTGGTTGTTAACGGATTTCCAAAAGATGTAATTGATAAAGATTTTGGGAATTTTAGACAAACTGCCAGTAGATTAGTTAGTAAAGAAGTGTTATTGTCTGCTATACCTGAAATTAAGGTTCCAAATTTTATTTTCAGAAATATGGGTAATTTACAATTTGAAGATGTTACTAAAGACTGGTCTGTTGATTTTCCGTCTTATTCGAATGGAGCTGCATATGGAGATCTAGACAACGATGGTGATTTGGATATTGTTTTTAATAATATAAATGATAAAGCATCCTTGCTAAGGAATGATTTAAATAGCTTAGAGTCCAATAATTATATAAGAATAAAATTGATTGATTCTTTAAAAAAGAAAAATTTATATGGCTCAAAACTTACTGTTTATTATGATAATAAAAAACAAGCTCACTCATTAATTTCTGGTAGAGGTTATTTATCAAAAACAGAGGATATTATTCATTTTGGTCTTGGAAAAGCTATTAAGGTTGATTCTGTTATAGTTAATTGGGTAGGTGGGAAGAATCAGATTTTTAAAGATTTAAAAATAAATAGTTTAAATATTCTAGAGTTTAATAATGATTCAGACTATGATAAGTCTCTTAGTAAACCAAATTATATGTTTTATGAATCTTCAAAGCAGTCAGGAATTCTTTATAAAAATAAAGATATTGACTTTATAGATTTCAATATTCAGAGGACTATTCCTCATAAATTTTCTCAGTATGGCCCTGTTTTGTCTGTTGGAGATTTGAATGGAGATAATTTGGAAGATCTTCTAATTGGCTCAAGTAGATCATTCAATGAGCAAATATTCTTTCAAAATATTGACGGAACTTTTTCTTCTCAAAAAATCAACTTAAAAAAGAATGAAAATTTTTATGAGGAAGATTGTGGTATTGTTCTTTTTGATGCTGATAACGATAATGATTTAGATATATATATTTCTCATGGCTCCTCTCAATATCCAAAATCTAGTGAGTTATACGAAGATGTTTTATGGATAAATGATGGTAAAGGAAATTTTGATCTTAAAAATGATGCATTACCAAAAAATAATTCTAATGGTTCTGCCGTTAAGTTTTGTGATTTTGATAAGGATGGCGATTTAGATTTATTTGTCGCAAGTAGAGTAAGCCCTCAGGAGTTTCCTAAATCTGATAATTCTTTTCTATTAGAGAACGTCAGTGATAATGGCAATGTAAAGTTCATTAATTCAACTGAAAAAAAATTTGGAGATGTTGATTTTGGAATGGTCAGTGACATTGTTTGGTCAGATTTTAATAATGATAATTGGATTGACTTAATAATCGTTAGTCATTGGTCTCAAGTAAGATTTTTCAAAAATACTAAAGGTGAGTTTCATGAAATTAAGAAAACTGGAATAGAAGATTTTTCTGGTTGGTGGAACTCTATTAATGTTTTAGATATTGATAATGATGGCGATTCTGACTATATAGTAGGGAATTTTGGAGAGAATTCATTCTTAAGGGCAAGTAGCTCAGAACCTATAACATTAACAGCAAAGGATTTTGATTCAAATGGAAGTATAGATCCATTCATTTCTTATTATTTAAGGGATAGTCTTGGTGTAAGAAAAAACTTTATTTATCATCCAATGGAGGATGTAATTAAGCAATTTACAGGTATTAGAAAAAAGTATAACTCTTTTGGATCTTTTGGTGAAGATACTATGGATGAATTATTTGATTCTGAATTAGTTAATGATGCAATTATCAAAAAATCTACATGGATGAAGAGCTCCTGGATTGAAAATTTAGGAAGTAACAAATTTAAAATACATTCTTTACCTGTTCAGGCACAATGGGCTCCTGTATATTCTATAGTTTCTCATGATTTTGATGATGATTCATTTATGGACTTGATGATTGTAGGAAATGATTATGGAGTTGAGACAAAACAGGGAAGAGCAGATGCGTTGAATGGATTAATTTTTAAAAACCTAAATGGTAAAGATTTCTCTTACATAGATATTGATAAAACCAATTTATTTATTAATAAAGATGCTAAAAGTCTTGTTAAATTAAGTGTTTTAGATGATCACTTCTTATATATTAGTTCTCAAAATAATGATTCGTTAAGGGTTTATAAAGAAAAGTTAAATAATAAAAATAATGTTTTTAAATGGAATGAAAATGAGCAAAAAAGTAGAATTTATTTTGATTCCAATAATTTTAGATTAATTGAGAGAAATTCTCAAAATAGTTTCCAATCTCAATCTAGTGAAAAAATATTTTTGTCAGGTGAGGCAGAAAGAATTGATTTTTTTAATAATAATGGTAATTTGACAAGATATATAAAAATAAAATAGACCTTTTTCCTAGAAATAATATCTTTTAAATGCCTCAATTGCTTCATATTCAGCCATACCAAGTTTATTATATTTTTTAGCTGTTTTTTTGTTTCTCTCCTCAGCTCTTAACCAAAATTCCCTTTTGTCGTTTCCTTGAAACATTACTTTATCTTTTTGTGATTGATGAAACAAAATAGCATTTCTTTTTTGAATCACTTGTGATGGACTCATTGGAATTGCCATTTCAATATCCTCAATATTCCATTCCTGCCATGCCCCTCTATATAGCCATAACCAACAATTATCCATAAATTTCTCATTTTTTATGCTCTCAATCGATTTAAAAATTATATCAAGGCAAATTCTATGAGTTCCATGTGGATCTGCTAAATCTCCAGCAGCATATATTTGATGTGGTTTGATTTTTTTTATTAATTCAGTAGTTATATTATAGTCTTTTTCTGATGGATCATTTTTTTTGATAAAACCTGTTTCGTAAAAAGGAAGATTTAGAAAGTGTAGATTTTTTTGAGGTAAGTTTAAAAATTTGGAAGCACCTATACATTCACTTTTTCTTATTAGACTCTTAAGATGCATTACATTTTTTGATTCCGGTTCACCATCTTTTTTTAATAAAATCTGCTTTTTAATTTCATTATAAAGTGAATCTTTTTTGTCAATACCATACATTACTTCAATGAATTTCAATGCCTCATCATTTGAAACAGCAATATTTCCTGATGTTTGATATGCAACATGAACCTCATGTCCTTGTTCAATTAATCTAACAAAAGTTCCACCCATTGAAATTACATCGTCGTCTGGATGGGGACTAAAAATAATTATTCTTTTTTTTGCAGGTTTTGCTCTTTCAGGTCTGTATGTATCGTCATGATCTGGTTTACCTCCAGGCCAACCTGTAATAGTTTTTTGTATTTCATTAAAAATCCAAATGTTAAGATCATGTAAATTTCCTTGTTCTGCCACTAAAGTTGCTAATCCATTTTCATTGTAATCTCTTAAAGTTAATTTTAAAAGTGGCTTCTTAGTTTTGTTGCTAAGCCAAATTATCGCTTTTTTTCTTAAATGATCATTCCATTTACATTCTTTTACTACCCACGGTGTTTTATTCTTAGTAAGGTCATCACTGGCTTCTTTGTCCAAAATGATTGATATATTATCATGATTTTGTAAAAATGTAGCTGGAGCATTAGATGAAATTGGACCTTCAATAGTTTTGGCTACTATTTTTGATTTTTTATGTCCCCAAGCAAGAAGAACAATTCTCCTAGATTTCATTATTGTGCTAATCCCCATTGTAATAGCTTTTTCTGGAACCATATTTACTCCATTAAAATCTGAAGAAGCATCTTCACGTGTAATGGGATCCAAAACAATTAATCTCGTTACAGAGTTTTTATTAGATCCAGGTTCATTAAATCCAATGTGTGCTGTCCTTCCAATACCAAGTAATTGAAAATCTATACCACCAAGGGTATTAATTTTTTCTTCATATTTTTTACAATTTACAAGTACTTCATCTGCTTTAATGTTTCCATTTGGAATATTTATATTTCCTGAAGGAATATCTATATGAGAGAATAGATGATTTTGCATAAACGTGAAATAACTCTGAGGATGAGATTTGTTTATTTGATAATATTCATCAAGATTAAATGTAATTACATTCTTAAAACTAACTTTTCCTTTTTTATAATATTCAACTAAATGTTTGTATACTCCAATTGGAGATGATCCAGTGGCAAGGCCTAATATGAAAGGTTTATTTTTTTTTGAATTAATTGAATCAACTATTTCCTTTGCTACAAGTTTAGATCCATTTTTAGCACTATCAAATGTTAGAGAGTGAATTTTTTCAAATCTTGATTCTTCAAATTTACCAGGTTTTTCGTGAGTTATTTTTTTTGGATTTGACATTAAATTCAGTTGTGAAATATTGATAATAAAATTCTATATGCTAAATAAACTCCAGTCACTGACCATATCCACCATCTATTTTTTAAATACCATTTCATAATTATTTGACTTTATCAATTTCTGAAGCTAAATCGAAATCTTTTGAAGATATAGATCCTATATCGTGTGTAATCAATTTAATAACTACTTTATTATAGTTATTATATATTTGCGGATGATGATTTTTATTTTCTGCTATTTTTGCAACTTTTTCTAAAAAACTAAAGGCTTGAATAAAGTTTTTGAAATCGAATGACCTTACTAACAATTGGTCTTCAATTTTCCAATCATTATCTAGGTATTCAAGTTTTTCAACCCTTTGTTTATCAGTTAAATGCATTATCTGAAATTAAATGGTTCTATTTTTAACCTATACTAATTCTATTTTAATAGAAAAATTTATAGATTAATTTTCTACTAATATACAATTATTAAACTTCAATTAAATCAATAATCACGAATGATTGCAGTAAATTAACTGTAACTTTTAATTTAATAATTTTTAAAATTATAAAAAAAAACTATCTTTAAGTAAACTATAAACAAAAACAAAACAATGAAAAATGATTTAAGACTTTTTTATGGTAGTTGTTTTGCTCTTATCTCAACTGCCTTTTCATTTGCTATTTATGCAGGTATTCTTCCTCAGTTAGGCGATGCTTTTGGTTTAACAGCAACTCAACTTGGATTTATAACATCAATGTGGTTTTTAGGTTTTCCAATTTCCATGATATTAGGGGGATTGTTTTATCATGCCATTGGGCCAAAAAAAATCATGCAATTTGCTTTTTTCTCTCATACAGCAGGGATATTATTGGCAATTTTTGCTGGTGGATATACAGGTTTATTAATAGCTACCCTTTTAATTGGAATAGGAAATGGATGTACTGAAGCGGCTTGTAATCCAATGATCGCTGATTCATATACCGGTAAAAGAATGAACACCCTCCTAAATAGGTTTCATATGTGGTTTCCTGGAGGTATTGTAGTTGGTAGTTTAAGTTCTCAATTACTCACTTATTTATCTTTTGGTTGGCAAGTTCAAATGGCTTACATTTTGATACCAACAGTCATATACGCTTATTTATTTTTTGGACAAGTTTTCCCAAAACCAAGAATCTCTGGTGATTCTGCTATAATTGATAACGTAAAAGCATGCATTAATCCTTTATTTATTTTCATGGTTATTTGTATGGCTTTTACAGCAATTTCAGAATTCGGTCCTTCTCAATGGACTTCATTAATTTTAAGTCAAAGTGGAGCCCCTCCACTTGTGCTTTTAGCACTAGGCACAGGGACTATGGCTATTGGTAGATATTTCGGAGGAGATCTTGTTCATAAATTTGATCAAACGGGAGTCTTACTAGGTTCAGCTGTACTTACTCTTTTAGGTATTTACTTATACAGTACTCAAACTGGTGCTGTTGTTTATCTTACTGCAATAATATATGGTGCAGGCGTTTGTTATTTCTGGCCCAATATGATAGGTTTTATAGCCGAAAAAATTCCTAAATCAGGAGCACTTGGTATGTCAATAGTTGGTGCAATGGGTATGTTTTCAACAGCAATTTTTCAGCCTGTTATTGGTGGTTGGATTGATTCAGCAAATAATGATTTATCTACATCAGGATTAACCGGAGATGCTTTAGAGTTGGCTGTAGGTCAAACAACAATGACTTACATGTTAAGTTTTCCTGGAATCTTAATTGTTGCTTTTATTATACTGTATTTTTGGCAAAAAAAGATTACATCGTAATTAATTAAAAAACCCTTTACATTTAAAGGGTTTTTTTTTATAGAAATCTTTCTTTTATTTCGATTATAATCATTATGCCAACACAAAGAAAAATTGTACCTATAACAATACCACCAACACCCATAAATATTTTTTGTCAAATATAATAAATATTATAATTTCAATATTTTAAAAATATATTAAATGCATTATTATATCAATTTTTTATTATTATTATTTTGTCTAAATTGTTTTTCACAGATTGAAAGAATAGACCCTCCTGATTGGTGGGTTGGATTTAAAAATAATTCACTTCAGTTATTAGTTAAAGGTGAAAATATAAAGTATTCAAATCTTGAAATTAAATATCCTGGAATTAAAATTATTAAGATAACTAAGGCTGAAAGTCCTAATTATCTTTTTGTTGATTTGAAAATTGATTCGTCTGCAAATCCCGGTAAAATTAAAATGATATTTATTAATTCTGATGGATCAAAAACAATACATAATTATGAATTGAAAAAAAGGTTTAATAAATCAGAAGATTTTTTGGGATTTGATAATTCCGATGTAGTTTATTTAATTACTCCGGATAGATATTCTAATGGTAATTATAATAATGATGTATTTAAAAAGTTAAATGAAAATAAAATTGATAGAGCTGATGATTATGCCAGACACGGAGGGGATATTCAAGGAATATCAAATAATATCGACTATATTTCAGATATGGGGTTTACAGCTATATGGACTAATCCTTTTAATGAAAA
>CAJPUR010000020.1 GCA_905381055.1 uncultured Flavobacteriaceae bacterium | reverse complement strand
AATAGATGGGAAAAAATTTTTTAAAAATAAAAATATTAATTTTTTAAAAATTGATGTGGATGGGGCAGAAGAGGAAGTTCTATCTGGACTTTCAGATTTTATAAAGAATTCTGAACAAATTAAAATTGCTTTTTGTACTTATCACAAACAGAATGATTTTAAATTATATTCAAGGTTTTTTTTAAAAAATGGATTTCAAGTTGAAAACTCAAAAGGATATACCCTATTCTATTGGGATAAAAATCTTAAAGCTCCTTACCTTAGAAGAGGGTTAATTCGAGTTAAAAAAAGTATTAATTCTTAATTCAAAGTACATTAGCTGTTTTTTATTTTAAATTTGTATTATAAATCGCTTAATGAGTAATTTATTAAAAAATATAGGTTTAAATTTAATTATTTTAGGTATAGTTTTAGCATTATTTGATTTTATAATAGAAAACAACATAATTGTTTTTGGCATTGGTATAATATGTTTAATAGTATCATATTTTATTAAAAAATAATTCTTTTTTCTAAATAAAAAATTAATGAATTACAGAATTCAAGAGATTAAAGCGCTATTCTACAGGATATTATTAGTTTTCTTATTCTACACCATATTTAGATTCTTATTTATATATTTCAACTATGACCTTTTAGACTTAAATTCAAATATTAAAATTATTGATTTAGCATTAGCGGGATTAAGATTTGATTTCTCTGCAATAGTATATATAAATAGTATTTTTATTTTTTTATCAATTATCCCTTTCCCTAACACAACTAAAAGATTATATCAGAAACTTTTATTTGTAGTTTACTTTGTATTTAATGGAATTGGAATGATAATGAACTTTATTGATTTTGGATATTATCGATTTAATTTAAATAGAATAATGAGTAATTTTTTTGAAGTTATAAAGTATGAAACTAATAAAAAAACATTGTTTTTTCATTTTTTTTACACACATTTTAATCTTGTCCTACTATATATTATTTTATTTTTTATTTGGGTTTATTTATATAAAAAAATATCAATACAACCTTTCAAAATTTTAAAACTAAAGAACTATATTTTTTCATCTATAATATTCTTTTTTTCAATTATATTGATTTCAATAATTGGAGCAAGAGGAGGAGCCTTAAAAAAAAGCTCTCGCCCTATAACTATTATTGATGCTATGAATTATGTTAACAATCCCATACATGCAGATATTATTCTAAATTCGCCTTTTACGGTAATTAGAACAATAAATCAAGATGAATTTAAATTGAGAAAAAAATTTAAAGATGAGGAAATTCTTAGATTATTAAAACCTATAAAAAAATATTCAAAAAAATCATCATCTAACCCAAATGTTGTTCTGTTCATTTTAGAGAGTATGAGTAGAGAATATTGGGGATCTATGAATACTGATAATAATATTGATAATTATATAAGCTACACTCCTTTTCTAGACTCCCTCGCTAAACACAGCTTAGTTTTCTCAAACGCATTTGCAACAAGCAGAAAATCAATTCACGCAATGCCTTCAATTATTGCTGGCGTTCCCTCTTTTGAAGTCGCCTACACTTCTTCAAGGTATTCCAAACAAAAAATTGAATCTATAGTTTCAATCGCAAATAAATTAAATTATGACACATCATTTTTTCATGGTGCATCTAACGGCTCAATGGGGTTTTTAGGGTTTTCTAACACTTTAGGTTATAAAAATTATTATGGTCGTGATGAGTATAATAACGATAAAGAATTTGATGGTTACTGGGGAATATGGGATGAACCTTTTTTACAATTTATGAAATCTGAAATAGATAAAAAACAATCTCCTTTTCTTAGTACAGTTTTTACAATATCATCTCACGAGCCATATGTAATACCTTCAAAATATGAAGGTAAATTTAAGAAAGGGTCAATAGATATGCATCAATGCGTTGGTTATACCGACTATGCTTTAAAACGTTTTTTTAATGAAAGTAAAAATTCAGACTGGTTTAAAAATACTGTTTTTATTTTTACAGCTGACCATGGAAATCAAAGTTATTACCCCTATTATGAAAAAATAATTAATCGATTTGCCAGTCCTATAATGATATATAAGCCAGGAAGTGATTTAATTGGAATTGAAAAAACTCTTGCAAGCCACATGGATATTTTTCCAACTATTGCCCAGATTTTGGGATATGATGAGTCTTTTAGAAGTTGGGGGAGGAGTTTAATTTCAGAAAATAATGAAGACCCCTTTGTTATAAATTACTTTGGAGGTGGAAGTTACTTTATGATGGACGAAAAATTTATATGTATCCACAATGGAGAAAAAGCAAAAGGATTTTATAGTTTAAATGATCAAAATTTGGAAAACAATCTAATTGAAAATAAAAATGATTTAATGAAAAATTTAGAAAAAAAAGGAAGTGTTTTTCTTCAAGATTATTTCAATAGGATAATTAATGGGGAGATGTGAAAATGGAAAAAATTTTTTTTATTCTTAAAGTTTCTAATCAAAAAAAATTAAATAAAATAATTCTTAAAATCAATTCATTTTTTAAAGCTCATAAAATAATTTATTTTATTTTTCAATCGGAATATAAAGGGCATGCAATAAAATTAACAAAAAAGGCTATTGATGAAAAAGCCACTTCAGTAGTTGCGTGTGGAGGAGATGGTACTGTAAATGAAATTGGGAGCCTTTTAATAGGGACAAATATAAAACTTGGTATTATTCCTTTGGGATCAGGTAACGGAATTGCAAGACATTTTAAAATTCCATTTAAACTAAACAATTGCCTTAATATAATTGCTCTAAATAAACATGAATTAATCGATGTCGGAAAAGTTAATTCAAGATACTTTATAGGAAATATGGGGCTTGGTTTTGAATCGGAATTCATAAAACAGTATAATGCTATTAATAAACATGGAATTTATTATTACTTTATTGCTTTTATAAAAGGGCTTTATCATTTCAAATTTTCAAAATTTGAAATTTCATTTGATAATAAGAAAATAATTGTAAAGCCTTTTATGATGTTAGTTTCAAATTTAAACCAACAAGGCTATAATTTTACGGTCACTCCAAACGCATCAAGTAACGATGGATATTTAAACCTTGCATTATTCCAAATGACTTCTTTAATGAAAACGGTGAAATTTTTAATTTTTTTAATACTTAGAATTAAGAATACTTCTATAATTAGGCATCTTATCAAAAAAATTAAAATTAAAAATTTATCGTTTAACCAATATTATTTGCAATTAGATGGAGAAAAAATATTTGTTGATGAACCTGAAATAGTGATTTCAATAATTAAAAAAAGACTAAAAATTATTATACCTAAAAATTAATTTAATTAAAATCTAAATATTTGAAGCTAACCAGTCACCAACTTCACTGGTTTTATAAGATTTTTTCCCATTTGATAAATCTTCAGTTACAAACCCTTCAGAAAGAGAACGATTTACAACTTCCCTAATACATTCTGCCTCTTTCTTTAATCCGAAAGCATCTTCAAACATCATAGCTGCAGATAAAATTGTAGCCAAGGGATTAGCTATGTCTTTCCCTTCCGCTTGTGGGTATGATCCATGAATAGGTTCAAATAAAGAGGTTTTAGTGCCAATAGAAGCTGATGGCATTAACCCCATTGATCCTGAAATGACTGAGGCTTCATCGGTTAATATATCACCAAAAAGATTTTCAGTTATAAGAACATCATAAGAATTTGGCCATTGAATTAATCGCATTGCAACAGCATCTACAAATTCATATGAAACTTTTACTTCAGGATATTCTTTTTCCATAGACTGAACTGTCTCTCTCCATAATCGCGAGGATTCTAAAACATTAGCTTTATCAACACAGCACAATTTTTTTGATCTTGTCATAGCTAACTCAAATCCTTTTCTTGCAATTCTTTTTATCTCTGATCTTTTATATGTACAAGTATCATAAGCAGTATCACCATTATCCAGTCTTCCTCGCTTGCCAAAATATATACCTCCCGTTAATTCTCTTAAAAAAACTAAATCAGTCCCTTCAATTCTTTCTTTTTTAAGTGGAGACTTTTCAATTAAGTCAGGAAAAGTGAAAGTAGGTCTGACATTTGCAAATAGACCCAATTTTTTTCTCATTTTTAAAAGCCCCTGCTCAGGCCTAACTTTTGCAGAGGGATCATTATCATATTTTGGATGACCAATAGCTCCAAATAAAACAGCATCAGCCTTTAAACAAATTTCATGAGTTTCGTCTGGATAAGGTTCACCGACCTTCTCAATTGCAGCTGCTCCAGTAATTGCAGGAAACCAATCAATTTTATGATTAAATTTTTTTGCTATAGCATTTGAAACTTTAACAGCCTGATCTATTACTTCAGGACCAATACCATCTCCAGCTAAAACAGCTATATTTAATTCCATTTTGGTTTAATTTAAATAATATTTAACATTTTTTCAGTTGCTTTAATTGCAGAAACTGTTTGATCTGAATCTAATCCCCGAGTAATAAATTCTTTTTTTTCATTCCCCCATGTTATTGAAGTCTCACACAAAGCGTCAGAATTACTACCTGGAGGAATTCTAACTGCATAATCCATCAATTTTGGAAGTTCTTTTTTCTTCTTTTTATATATTTTATGAAGTGCATTCATAAATCCATCAAATTGTCCATCTCCAGATGAATTCTCCTCAAAAATTTCTCCATCAATTTCAACAGAGATTGATGTACTTGGTTTAAGACCCATTGCATGAGTCAGTACATAGGACTTAACAATTACTTGATTTTTTGAATCATCGGTATCAAGAACATCAGAAATAATATAGGGCAAGTCTTCACTAGTAACTTTTTCTTTTTTATCTCCAAGTTCAATAACCTTTTTAGTTACTTTATTTAAATCATCAGAAGACAAAGTTAAACCAAGCTGCTCAAGATTTTTTTGAATATTAGCCTTTCCTGAAGTTTTTCCTAATGCATATTTCCTTTTTCGATCAAATCTCTCAGGTAATAAATCATTAAAATATAAATTGTTCTTTCTATCTCCGTCAGCATGAATGCCTGCTGTTTGAGTAAAAACATTTTCACCAACCACAGGCTTATTAGCAGGAATTCTGAAGCCCGTTAAGGTGGCAACTAATTTACTTACTTTATACAATGAAGACTCTTTTATATTGATTTTAATTTCGGGTAAGAAGTCATTAATTACAGCAACAACACTTGACATAGGAGCATTCCCGGCTCTTTCTCCCATTCCATTAACTGTAAGATGCAAGCCGTGACAACCTGCTTTTAATGCTTCCATAGCATTAGATACACTTAGATCGTAATCATTGTGCCCATGAAAATCTATATGCAGAGAAGGATATTTTTGGCAAATTTCTGAAATAAATGAATAACATTCTCTTGGAGTTAAAACACCTAAAGTGTCGGGTAATAGTATTCTTTTTACAGGCTTTTTACTTAAAAAGTCTAAAAATTCAAATACATATTCTTTCGAATTTCTCATACCATTACTCCAGTCTTCAAGATAAACATTAGTTTCAATCTGATTACTAATTGCATAATTTATTGTTTCCTCTACTTGTTTAAAATGTTCATCTGGAGATTTTTTGAGCTGATATTTCAAATGATTCAAAGATCCTTTGGTTAATAAATTTTGAACTTTTGCTCCAGCTTTTTTCATCCAATCAATTGAAACATGATTATCAACAAAAGTTAGAATTTCAACAGCATTTAAATACCCATTTTCTTTTGCCCAATTGGTAATTCCTTCTACTGCATTATATTCACCTTCTGAAACTCTAGCAGAAGCTATTTCAATTCTATCAACTTTAAGTTCATTTAATAATAATTTTGCCAAAGTCAACTTTTCAGATGCAGAAAAAGACACTCCAGAGGTTTGCTCACCATCCCTCAAAGTAGTGTCCATAATTTCAATCGCTCTTTTATTTTCCATTTGAAGCTTTTGCTATTTTTTAAATAATTGATTTTTTTGCAAAATCTTCTATTTCTGATTTAATATTAATTAAATAATCAATATCATCAAAACCATTAAGCATGTTTTGCTTCTTATAATTATTAATTTCAAATTTTTCATTTAACCCAATATTTAAAATTGATATTGTTTGATTTGGCAAATCAACTTCAATTTTAGAATTTGGATTTTCATATATTTCTTGGAATAATTTAGATAAAAACTGTGAAGAAACTTGAACCGGTAACACTCCAATATTGAGGCAATTATTCCTAAAAATATCTGCAAAAAAACTGGAAACTACACATCTAAATCCATAATCATAAATAGCCCAAGCGGCATGTTCTCTGGAAGATCCAGATCCAAAATTTTTACCTCCAACAAGAATTTTACCCTTGAAGTTGTCATCATTTAAAACAAAATCCTTCTTGACTGAATCATCTGAATTGTACCTCCAATCCCTAAAAAGATTTTCCCCAAAACCTTTTCTTTCAGTGGCTTTTAAAAATCTTGCAGGAATTATTTGATCAGTATCAACATTTTCAATTTGAAGAGGGACAGCTCTGCTTTTTAATATTTGAAATTTATCGTAGGACATAATATCTATAATTTTTTAATTCTAAAAAAGGGTTCTTGGATCAGTAACTTTACCTGTTATTGCAGCTGCTGCAGCAACAATAGGACTAGCTAACAGGGTTCTTGATCCAGGACCTTGCCTTCCCTCAAAGTTTCTATTTGAAGTGCTGACAGCGTACTTCCCTGGAGGTACTTTATCATCATTCATTGCAAGACATGCAGAACATCCTGGCTCTCTTAATTCAAAGCCAGCATCATTTAGAATCTTTAAAATCCCCTCATCTTTAATAGCTTTTTCAACTTTATGAGAACCTGGTACTAACCATGCAGTTACATTTTTTGCTTTCTTCCTCCCTTTAACAATTTCAGAAAAAGCTCTAAAATCCTCAATTCTACCATTTGTACAACTACCTAGGAAAACAAAATCAATTTGTTTTCCAAGCATAGTTTCACCTTCCTTGTATGACATATAATCTAATGATTTTTTATAGGTTTCTTTTTGTCCTTTATCTGAATTATACTTTGGAATATCTTTTAAAATACTAATACCCATACCAGGGTTTGTACCATATGTTATCATTGGTTCAATGTCTTTACCCTCAAAATGAAATTCTTTATCAAAAATTGCACCTTTATCAGAAGGTAAGTTATTCCAAAACTCCATTGCTAATTCCCAATTTCCCCCTGAAGGTGCAAACTCCCTCCCTTTTACATAATCAAATGTCTTTTGATCTGGGGCAATCATTCCTCCCCTTGCACCCATTTCAATACTCAAATTACAAACTGTCATTCTACCCTCCATAGACATTTGACTAAAAACATTACCAGCATACTCGACAAAATATCCCGTAGCCCCAGAAGTTGATAACTTAGATATTATATAAAGAGCAACATCTTTAGGGGTAACTCCTTTTTCAAGTTCTCCGCTAACATTAATCCTCATACTTTTAGGCTTTTGTTGCATAATACACTGAGTAGACAAAACCATTTCAACTTCAGAAGTACCGATTCCAAAAGCAATTGCACCAAAAGCTCCATGAGTTGAAGTATGAGAATCACCACATACAATTGTTGCCCCGGGAAGAGTTATGCCATATTCAGGACCTACAACGTGAACTATACCGTTTTTTTCATGCCCAAGGCCCCAAAAAGAAATACCATGTTCTCTAGAATTATTCTCCAAAGCTTTAAGCTGATTTGCAGATAGCTTGTCTTTAACTGGGAGATGTTGGTTAAGAGTAGGGGTATTATGATCAGCCGTTGCAAATGTTCTTTCAGGATATAACACTTTAATTTTTCTTTTTTTTAAACCTAAAAATGCTACTGGGCTAGTTACCTCATGAACCATGTGTCTATCTATAAAAAGAACATCAGGTCCATTAGTTATTTTATGAATAACATGAGAATCCCAAACTTTATCAAATAATGTCTTTTTCATTTAATTAATAATTGTGCATAAACATGCAAATTTATAAATAATAAGAAAGAATGGTGCAGTTTTAAAAATTTATATTTGTTTTATATAACCTGAATTTAAAGAAAACAGAGATATTTAAGATACTAACCTATGTTAATTATATATTTTTAAAAAGATAAAATCTAAATATGATCAAAAAAAAAACATTTTTTTTATTACAATTAAAATTATTCATTATTTTATTTTATTTAGATGCTTCTTATTCTCAAGGAGGAGAAATTATAATTCAACAGTATCATAAAAATAATATTGGTCTTGAAAAATTTAAAAAATGGAATTTTGAATTATCAGGTGGATTTAATTATTATAATACCATTGATCGAAGTACAAAAGGAAAAATAAACTATGAAATAGGTGGAGTAATCTATTATATGATTAAAAAAAGTATAGGAATAAAATCAGGAGTTGAATTTTTAAATTATTCTTACAAATATAATTTGATCAATGATAAGTCAATTGATAAAATCAATTTTATAAGTATCCCTATAAATTTAAGAATTTTCCCTACAAATAAATTTGTAATTGATTTTGGAATAAACTTTAATAATTTTTTAAAAGGCTTTAATTCAATTGATAATGGATCCTGGGTAAGATATAACAATGATATTTTCTCAAACAGCATAGGCTTTTCGTCAGCCATTCAATATAATTTATGGCGAAAATTTAGTGTTGAAATAAAATACAGATATCAAAAAAAAACCAAAAAAATATATCAAAAACAAACAAATAATTTTAAGGGAATAACTTTAGGAATTAACTATCCCTTATTTAACAAATTAAATAAAAGATACTAAACATAATTAGAATTTAATGATTGATATATTCAAATATCTATGCCCTTTTTTTGGCTGAGAAAAATTATGTCTTGAACTTTGATTATACATTATTAAAAATTTCCATTTATTTGAATGAAAAGAAAAACCAAATTCTAAAACTGTTCTTAATGGTACACTTTTAAGTGTAAATGGCGCATTATCATTAAATAAACTTCCAGAAACCATATAATCATGAAAAAAGTATTCTGATTTAATTCCTAGATAAATACCATCCCCTTTTTTTTTATCAAAAAAGTGGTTTTCCAAGACAGGCATGACAAATGAATTTCCGAAAATTAAACCAGAGCTATAACCAACTGAAGATCTTTGAGTTCCAGCGAATGAAAAAAAATGAGTTTTAAATTTCATAGCTGAATTTAACTTGTAACTTTTAAAATAATCCAATAAAAAATTAACATGAAAAGTACCTGGCACTTGATCTGTCCATGGCATTTCCTCTATTTTTAAAAATATTTTATGATATGTATTTTGAAGTTGTCTTGCCAATGATTCGTTTCCAGTCAAACCTGCTTGAATACCCCATTGAAAAAAAGAATGATTTTTTAAAAAAGTTTGTTTTGAAAATTTCAAATACAACCATCCTCCATAGGGGTAATCATATTGTTCTGTGTCCTTTGTAAATCTTTTTGAAGGATTAAATATTTTTTGCCCCAATTCCCAAAATATATATTTAGTACTTATGCTGTCAGATGAAGATTTTGATTTACCATATTTTAAAAAAATTCCATTTGAATAATAATGATCATCTAAAAAGTATAAATCATTATCTACTCTAAAACCAAAAAATTCCTGAGAAAAAGAATTTCCTAATCCAATAAAAATGAAAATGAAAAATAAATTTTTTAACAAAATTTTGAAGCTGTTAATTTCGTAAATTTACTGAACTATATATTTTTATACATCCTATATTAGTTAAAATTCTAAATTAATCAAGAAAAATAAATGCAAAATAAAATTCGCATAACCAAAATTTTCAAATTTGAAACAGGTCATGCTCTTTATGGGTATGATGGCTTATGCAAAAATATTCATGGGCACAGTTTTAAGCTTGCAGTCACTGTAATTGGAAAACCTGTTGAAGATATAAAAAATCCTAAAAATGGAATGGTTGTTGATTTTAGCATACTTAAGCAAATAATTGAAAACGAAATAATTATTCCATTTGATCACTCTACTATTTTAAATATAAAAAGTCCTCATGTTGAAATTGCAAACGAATTAGAAAAAAGAGGCCACAAAATTATAAGGGTTGATTATCAACCTACATGTGAACTAATGATTCAAGATTTTGCTGAAAAAATTAAAAAACAATTACCAAAAAATATAAAATTATTTTCTTTAAAATTAAAAGAAACTGATACGTCTTATGCCGAATGGTTTTCTTCAGACAATTAGTTAAAAACCTAACTCTTCTAAATTTTCTTCAACCCTTATAGGTTCTAATTTACCTACCTGCTCCTGATTTATACAATCAATTGGAATTGATAATTCCTCTGGTACAATAAAATCTTCATTTGAAATTCCAAGTTCTTCATTTTCATATACAGATTTCATAAATAACCCCCATATTGGAAGTGCCATTGTTGCTCCCTGGCCATAAGCAATATCTTTAAAATGAATTGCTCTATCTTCACCTCCAACCCATACTCCAGTTACCAAATTAGGGACCATACCCATAAACCATCCATCGCTCTGATTTTGCGTAGTACCTGTTTTGCCAGCAATTGGATTGTCAAACTCATACGGATAACCCGTAACAACATTTTCATAAACATAATTATTAAGATTCGCTCCTTCATGCCTTAATCTTCTTCCGGATCCCTCCTCTGTCACGCCTTTTAATAAATTTAAAGTAACATATGCTGATTGTTCACTCAATACATCAGTAGTTTCAGGCAAAACCTCAAAAAGTATTGTGCCATTTTTATCTTCTATCCTTGAAACCATAATGGGCTTTATATAAATACCTTTATTTACAAAAGTACTGTAAGCACCAACCATTTCAAATAAGCTGATATCAGGGGTACCCAACGCAATTGAGGGAACAATTGGTAAACGCGATTTTACTCCCATTTTTCTAACCAAATTTATAACTGGCCTTGGTCCCACTTTATCCATAAGTCTTGCGCTAATTGTGTTAATAGAATTAGCTAAAGCATTCTTTAAGGTTCTAGTCCTTCCGTATTTATCTCCCGAATTTTTTGGGCACCATGAATCTGTATTCCCGTGTTTCATAGGCTCGATACAATATATTGCATCAGGAAATGCATCACAGGGGGAAAGTCTCAATTGATCAATTGCAGTTGCATATAAAAAAGGTTTAAATGTAGATCCAATTTGTCTTCTACCTTGCTTTACTTGATCATATTGAAAATGCTTATAGTCAAATCCTCCTACCCAAGCTTTCACATGGCCGGAATTAGGATCCATTGACATCATTGATGCCCTTAAAAAATGTTTATAATATCTTATTGAATCAATAGGGGTCATAATAGTATCTATTTCCCCATTAAGGCTATAAATTGACATTTGCTGTTTTGTTTCGAATGACTTTAAAATTGATTCCTCATCGACACCTCTATTTTTCATTTTTCTCCATCTTTCAGTTCTTCTAATTGAATTATTCATTAAGGTATCTATCTGACCATCTCTCAAATCTATAAATGGAGCTGTTGGATTTAGTTCTATTTCATTTTGAAGGAAAAATTCTTTTTGCAAATTCACCATATGTTTTTTCAATGCTTCCTCAGCTAATTTCTGTAATCTTGAATCAATGGTAGTATATATTTTCAAACCATCTCTATAAATATTATAACTGGAACCATCTTCTTTTAGGTTTTCTTTAATCCAATTTTTCATAAATTCTTGAAGATAAGCCCTGAAATAAGTAGCAAGACCCTCTCTATGAGACTCAGGTGAAAATTTAATATCTAATGGAATTGAAACTAAGGAATCTAATTCTTTAGCATCAATAAATTTATTTCGATACATTTGGTTTAGAACCACATTCCTTCTTTTCAAAACTAATTCTGGTCTTCGCAAAGGATTATATAAAGAAGAATTTTTTAACATTCCTACCAAAGTTGAGGATTCCTCAACCAATAATTCATTTGGGAGTTTATTAAAAAAAATTTTTGAGGCAGATCTTATACCGTCGGCATTATATCCAAAATCATAAATATTTAAATACATTGCAATTATTTCATTTTTAGTATATCTCCTTTCTAATTGAACTGACAAAACCCATTCTTTAATTTTTTGTCCAATTGCTTCAAAAATATTTCTTGATCTGACACCAACAAACAATTGGCGGGCAAGTTGTTGTGTTATTGTGCTTGCTCCTCCCCTTTTGCCTAAATAAACAAAAGCCCTTAGTGTTGATTTCCAATCGATACCTGAATGATCATAAAACCTTTCATCCTCAGTTGATATTAATGCCTCAACAAGATTTTCAGGAAGTTCATTAAAAAATATAGGAGTTCTATTATCTCTAAAATAATATTTTCCTAAAATTTCATTGTCAGAGGAAATTATTTGAGTTGCTAAATTTGTTTTTGGATTCTCTAACTGAATTAAATCAGGCATTTCGCCCAGATATCCTTTAGCTGCAAATGTAAAAACAGATACTAAAGCAAGGAAAAAAAGAGTAAAACTAAACCAAAAAATAAAAACAAAGTTTTTATACTTTTTTATTTTTTTAATTGATTTATTATTCATTTGTCTATCTTTTTATACTCTAAAGTTAAACCAATATCCAGAATTCCTTCTAGTATTTTTTCTCCATTAATTGAGCCATTTTTTCTAACTGCTTGAGCTATGTTAACAAAATAAGGGCCATTATGCTGAGGCATCCATTTTTCTTTCCACCACAAACGATTTTCTTTAATATTAGAAAAACCCTTACCAAGCCACTCCCCATATATATTAGCCATTTCATATTCAAGTGTGTCTTGAAAAATAATATTTGTTGAGTCCTTTAAAATTGCAATTAAAAAAATATTAGAAAATTTGTATTCATTATTATTTCTTATATGAAGAAATAAATTATTTTCATCAATTTGATTTAATTTAAATTTAAATTTTACTTTTTCATCAGAAAACCATCCATATTTGAATGATTTGTATTTTACAATATTGTTGTTTTTTGAGCAACTACTTAATGTTAAAACAAGCAAAAGGCTAATCAATCTTAAATACATTTAATATTTTTTAAATTAAAAGGATTTAGAAGTTTTTAATTTATATTTTAAATTTTTAGAGCGTCCTTTTTTAAAAATTTTATTACTATTCTTCTTACCCTTTCTTAGCAATTTTTGTTCTTTTTCAGGTAAATTAATGATTTTTATACATTCTTTTGAACAGCAGTTTTGCATCTTTTTTTTACAAGAGTAACATTGTATAAATAATAAATGACATGATTCATTTGCACAATTAACGTGAGAATCTGAAGGACTACCACATTGATGACAATTAGAAATTATATGATTTGAAATCCTTTCTGATTTTCTTTGATCAAAAACAAAATTCTTTCCTACAAATAAATTATTTATACCTTGAGCTTTAACTTGTCGAAAATATTCAATTATTCCACCCTCTAATTGATATACATTCTCAAAACCCTTATATTTCATGTAGGCACTAGCTTTTTCACATCTTATCCCGCCAGTGCAATACATTACCAGGTTTTTATTTGATTTAAATTTTGAAAGTTTTTTTTCAATTAATGGTAATGAATCTCTGAAAGTATCAACATCTGGGGTTATTGCTCCTTTAAATTTACCAATTTCACTTTCATAATGATTTCTCATATCAACACAAATTGTATTATGTCTAGAAAGTAATTCATTAAATTCTTTTGCATTTATATGCTTACCTGATTTTGAAGGATCGAAATTTTTATCATTAATTCCATCTGCAACTATCTTATCCTTAACCTTAATTGTTAATTTTAAAAATGATTTGTTATTTTGACTGATTGCAATATTTAATCTTAGCTTTTTGAAAAAAGATATAGAATATATAAAACTTTTAAATCTTTCAAAATTAATACTAGGAACAGACATTTGAGCATTAATTCCTTCCATTGAAACATAAATCCTTCCATAACATTCTAATTTGTTAAGATTTATAAAGAAAAAATCCCTAAAAAATTTAGGACTTTTAATTTCAACATATATATAAAATGAAAGGGTAATCCTTTTTAAATAAGAGGAATCAATCAATTTTTCACTTTCCTTAGAATTTAATTTATTATATAATTGCATTTTATGGATACATAATTTTATTATATTTCAAAATTACAAATAACTATTGTCCTTTAAAATATTTTTAAAATTTAAATTTGTTAATAATACATAGTTGAAGTTATTATATATAAATTTTAGAAATAGTAATTTAGCTTAAAAGTAAAATATATTTTATAATGGCAGATTCAAAGCAAGCAAAACTTAAAGCGCTCCAATTAACTCTTGATAAGTTAGATAAAACGTATGGTAAAGGTTCCGTAATGAAATTAGGGGATGAGATAATTGAACCAATAGAGGTAATTCCTTCTGGGTCATTGGGGCTAGATTTAGCATTAGGGACAGGTGGATATCCAAAAGGCAGAGTAATTGAGATATATGGCCCTGAATCCTCAGGTAAAACTACACTTTCCCTTCATGCTATAGCAGAATGTCAAAAAAAGGGTGGAATTGCTGCTTTCATTGATGCTGAGCATGCATTTGATAGATTATACGCAAAAAATCTTGGTGTTGATATTGAAGAATTAATTATTTCACAACCTGACCATGGCGAACAAGCTTTAGAAATTGCTGATAATTTAATTCGCTCTGGAGCAATAGATATTGTAGTAATTGACTCAGTCGCTGCACTAACTCCAAAAAGTGAGATAGAAGGAGAAATGGGTGATTCAAAAATGGGTTTACATGCGAGGCTAATGTCCCAAGCCTTGAGAAAACTTACAGGGTCTATAAGTAAAACAAAATGTACAGTTTTTTTCATAAATCAATTAAGGGAAAAAATTGGTGTAATGTTTGGTAACCCTGAGACTACTACTGGAGGTAATGCGCTAAAGTTTTATGCTTCTGTTCGTTTGGATATTAGAAGATCAACTCAAATTAAAAGTTTAGAAGCTGAAGTTTTAGGTAATAAGACTAGAGTAAAGGTTGTTAAGAATAAAGTTGCTCCACCTTTTAAAACTGCTGAATTTGATATTTTGTACGGTGAAGGTATTTCCAAAATTGGAGAAGTAATTGATCTTGGAGTAGATTATGAAATAATTAAAAAATCTGGTTCTTGGTTCAGCTATGGTGAAACCAAAATTGGGCAAGGCAGAGATGCAGTTAAGTCACTTCTTATCGACAATCCTGATTTATTAGACGAGCTTGAACTCAAAATTACAGAATGCATTAAATCCTTAGAATAAATTAATTTTAAATTAACCCCCTAATTAAATTTTATTGATAATTATTATAATTGGAGTTAGTGGAAGCGGGAAAACAACTATTGGTAAAATATTATCAAAAAAAACAGGGGCATATTTTTTTGATGCAGATGGCTCTCATCCTAAATCAAATATTAATAAAATGTCTAAAGGAATCCCCCTTTCTGATATTGATAGAAAGCCATGGTTAGATTTAATTTCTAAAAAAATTATTGCCTATGAAAAAAAATATAAGACTTGTGTTTTAGCATGTTCAGCTTTAAAAGAATCCTACAGAAAACTCTTAAAAGTTAATTCAAATAATATAAAATGGATTTTTCTGAATGGTTCTTTTTCTTTAATTGAAAGCCGATTAAAAAAAAGAAATAAACATTTTATGAAAAGTAATCTTTTAAGATCTCAATTTGAAACTCTAGAAGAACCGAAATATGGTCTTAAAATTGAAGTATCTTTATCTCCAAATTATATTGTCAAAAAGATAATTAATTCAATTAAATAAAATGAATAAATTAAATTCGTTAGGTATAATTGGCTTAGGTAAAATGGGGAGTGCATTAAGTGAAAATATCTTAAATAATGAAATATCACTATCCGTTTTCAATAGATACAATGCAAATGAAAAAATGGTAATTAAAAATTTTATTAATAAAAATAAAAAATTTAAATATCTAAAAGGATTCCAAAATTTATCTCAATTTATAAATTCTTTAAAAAAACCAAGAAATATAATCATCCTAATACCTACAGGTAAAATAATTGACAAATTAATTAAAGATTTAATCCCACTTTTGGATAAAAATGACTTAATAATTGATGGGGGAAATTCCTTCTACAAAGACTCCATAAAAAGAGAAAATTTATTAAAAAAAAATGAAATTGAGTTTCTTGACTGCGGTATCTCTGGCGGTAAAGAGGGTGCAAGATACGGACCATCAATAATGATAGGGGGTAACAAAAAAAACTTTAAAAGAATTTACCCTTTTTTTAAAAAAATTAGTGCCAAAGATCTACAAAAAAAAGAATGTTGTACTTATATGGGAGGAATTGGTTCAGGTCACTTTGTCAAAATGATACATAATGGGATCGAATATGGAGAAATGCAATTAATTGTTGAAACTTTTTCTATTTTAAATTTAAAATATTCTTATCCAGAAATAGTTAAGTTTTTTGAAAAACTGAATGACTCTGTTGATAATTCTTTTCTTTTAAGATCTACTATTTCAATTTTAAAAGAAAAAAAGTCATCTAAAGAATATGTCGTTGATGAAATTTTAGATGAGGCTGAAAGTAAAGGAACTGGTTTATGGGCAAGTATAGAGGGGTTGAATTTTAATCAATCCAATTCTGTAATGATTTCAAGTCTAATGGCAAGAAATTTGTCCTCAAATAAATTATTAAGAAAAAAATATAATATTAAAAGATCATCTTCAAAGCTGAAATTTGATTTAAAACATATTAAAAAGGCTTTTTATATATCTAAGTGTATAAATCATTATCAAGGAATTGAAATAATTCGTAAGGCAAAAGTTGATTTCAATTGGAATATTGATTTATCAGAAATAGCAAGGATATGGACAAATGGATGCATAATCAAGTCTAAATTAATGATTGAAATAAGTGAAATTCTAAAAAAAGATGAAAATTTGATGAATAATTCAAAGTTTTTTAATTCAATTAAAAGAGGTGAAGATTCGCTAAAAACCACTTTAACTTTAGGGATAAATAATAATTTAGCCTTATTATCTTTTTCAGCAGCATTCAATTATTGGATAGCAATTACATCAGAAAATTCTAATGCTAATTTAATTCAAGCCCAAAGAGATTTTTTTGGAAATCATGGATATAAAAATAAAAAAACTAATACTATTATGAATTACCCTTGGAAAAAATAGGAGTTTTTTATTTTTTCTTCCAAATCTATTGCTTCTTTGTTTTTTTGTAAAGGATCATTTATAAGTGCATTTAAAATTATTGTTCTAGTAGATTTTTTTAAATCCTCCATTTGATTATGATTTTTTTTTGGTTGAATTATCGAAAAAGTTTCCACTCTTAGTTTACCTGGTCTACCATAATTAGTGTGCCATGGGAACTTTCTTTTACAATCTAAAAAAGCCATCGGAACAATTGGTATTTGATGATCAATTGATAATTTAAAAGCTCCTCTTTTAAATTCATTCAACATTTTAGAATTATCTAAATACTCCTTTTCAGGAAAAATACAAATACTTAAGCCTTTATTAATTACTTTATTTGATCGCTCATAAACTCCCCACCTACTTTTTGAACTTTTTCTATCCACCATAATTGCTGCTCTCTTATATATAAAACCAAAAATAGGGATTCTAACTAACTCCTTTTTGCCAACAAAAACAAATGGATTTTTTGAAACTCTTAACATTACAAATGGGTCAATATAACTGGAGTGATTAGCTACTAACAAAAATGTTTTACCAACCGGAAGTTTATTTTTAAACTTAGCTTTTACATAAAAACCAGAGCCAAAAAGTATAAATGGCGCCCATATATTTCTTGCTATCCAAAAAATAGAGGGATATCCGTTATTCCACAGAGCTAAAATAGCTAGAATAGGGAATAATAAAATAATTGGGACTGAGGCCAAAAAATAAAACCAAACACGCCATAAAATAAGAATGATTTTTCTAAAAAAATATTTCATATTTCAAAAGTACAGAATTGAAAATAAATTCTAAAAAGGGTAACTTAGTATAAAATTAAAATAATGGCAAGAATACTTACTGGTGTTCAAAGTACAGGAACTCCTCATTTAGGAAACTTATTAGGTGCTGTAATACCAGCCATTGAGCTTGCTAAGTCCACTGAAAACGAATCTTTCTTTTTTATTGCCGACTTACACTCTTTAACTCAAATTAAAAATGGCAATGCTTTAAGAAAAAATACTATTAATACTGCTGCTGCATGGCTAGCTTGCGGGCTTGACACTAATAAATCTGTTTTTTATAAACAAAGCGATATAAATGAAGTAACTGAATTAGCTTGGTATTTAAATTGTTATTTTCCTTATCAGCGGCTAACCCTGGCTCATTCTTTTAAAGATAAATCAAAAAATTTAAAAGATATTAATTCAGGACTTTTTACTTATCCCCTTTTAATGGCTGCAGATATATTACTTTATGATGCTAACATTGTCCCTGTAGGCAAAGATCAACTTCAACATATTGAAATAACTCGTGACCTTGCTATTAAATTTAATAAACATAATGGGGATACATTTATTATACCTTCCCCTATGACAGACAAGAAGACTAGATATATACCTGGAACTGACGGAAATAAAATGAGCAAATCAAAAGGTAATACTATAGATATATTTTTAAATGAAAAAAATTTAAGGAAACAAATTATGAAAATTAAAACGGATTCAGTTTCAATTGAAGAACCTAAGGATTATGAAAATTGTAACGTCTTTAATTTATTTTCTCAAGTTGCATCAACCTCAGAAATTGAAATAATGAAAAAAAACTACATTAATGGAGGGTTTGGTTATGGAGATGCAAAACAATTACTTTTTGAAAAAATTATAGAATTTTTTAATATTTCCAGAGAAAAATATAATTTTTTCCAAAAAAATCCCGAGCTTGTTATTTCTGAATTACAAAAAGGATCAATTAAAGCAAAAGCAATTGCCAAAGAAACCATAGAAAGAGTAAGGAGTAAAATTGGTTACTAACTTTTTCATAATAAAACAAAAAGTTATTTTAATGTAATTATTTAAACTTTTCTTTTTTATATATTTATCTTAACAAAACTATTGATAATCAAAAATGGAGTTTCTTTCATACATTAAAGAATTAATGTTAAAATATGAATGCTTAATAATCCCAGATTTTGGTGCATTTATAACAAGAAACTTTAAAGGGGGCTTTAAATCAAATACAAACTTATTTTTTCCTCCATATAGAGAGATTGGATTTAATAGTCTTCTAATTGATAATGACGGTGTTCTTGTTAATTTTATCTCAAAAAAAAATAATATCCCATATGCCCAAGCCCTCATCAATTTAAAAAATGAAATAGACTTTCTAAAAAAAAGGTTAAAAACTATACCTGTCATAATAGATGATGTTGGCGAATTATCAATTAATGATGATGATAAAGTGATCTTTAACCCTTCGAATTCATTTAATTTTGACTTAAATTCTTTTGGATTATCACCCTATACCAAAGTCACTTTACAAAATGATTATTCAAACTCTAGTTCTAATAAATCAAATATATATTCCATGGAAAAATCAAATGATGAGTCTTTTTCTTTTAGACCAGATAAATCTATCAAAAAATTTAGTCCTTTAAAATATGTGGCTATTGGAATTATTTCACTTCTAGTAATTTCATTTAGTTATTATCTTATTGATGACTACATAGATGAACAACGTTTAGTTTCTGCAAAAAAAGGTCAAGAAAAGATTAAAAAGAATGTACAAAAGGCTAAATTTAATTTGGGTTCAATTTCCCCAGTTGAGATAAATCTGATTTCTGAAAAAAAACTAAACACCTCTTTTATTCCTTCATATAGTGTTGTTGCAGGAAGCTTTAGAAACATTAATAATGCGGAAAAGCTTCTTAAATCTTTATTATCCCAAGAGTATAATGCAAAAATAATCGGTCTTAGCCCCGATGGACTTCACAGAGTTGCTTACGGAAGTTTTAATTCGAAAAAGGAAGCACTAAATCTTTTTTATTTTATTAAATATACGCTTGAAGACGAAGCCTGGTATCTTGCTGAAGAATAAAATATATTAAAGCATATAAATCCACCCCCTTGGGTTTAAAGGAGTATTTGACTTAAATATACTAAACTTCAAATCGGTTCTAAGCGTATTTGGATTTGTAAAAACTTTTCCGATGGGTTGTTTAGCTGTAACATTTTCTCCTTTCTTAACATAAATTTTTTCTAAGTTACTGTAAGTTGTGATATAATTCCCATGCTGAATTAAAACTGTGGGATTACTCCCTTTAAAACTAAGAACTGAGAGAACTTTTCCATTAAAAATTGACCTAGCAATGGTGTTTTTTGGTGTAGAAATTATAACTCCATTACTTTGAATTATTGCTGATTTAACTATTGGGTGATTTCTTCTTCCAAAACCTTGTATAATTACCCCTTTTTCAACTGGCCAGGGTAACTTACCCTTATTTTGAATAAAATTATTTGAAATTAATTTAGCTTCAGGAGTTAAAGCAAAGTCCATAAAATTATTTTTACCTGCCTTTTTATTTGAATCTCTTATAGCTTTTTCAATAATTTTTTTAATTTCCAAAGATATTGCAAGAGATTTTTTTTGCTTGAGTTCAATCTCTTTTTTATAAGACTTCTCTTTAATTTTTAAATCTTTTAGTAAAGCATTTTGAGAATTTTTTTCTTTTTCAAATTCCAATTGAACTTTTTCATTTTCAACAACAATCTTTTCTTTTAATTCTTTTTGATTAAATAACTCTTGATTTAGATTTTTAAGCTCTTGATATTTTATTATTATTAACTCGCCTTGTTTTTTCCTGTAAGCAATATATTGTTTTAAATATTGAAACCTTTTATATGCTTGTAAAAAACTCTCTGATGAAAAAAGAAACATTAATCTACTTTGCTCAGACTTGCTTCTGTATGATTTTTGAATAATTTTAGAATATTCTTCTTTTAGATTTTCAAGTTCAACTTCAAGATCGCTTATTTTATTTTCATTAGTTGAAATTTTTTCAATTAAAATATTTGCTTGTTTATTATTAAGTTTAATTAATTTTTCTCTTAAATCGATTTTAATTGATAATTCTTCAACCTCAGTAATTAATGATTTTCTTTGTTTAATACTTGAGAATAGTAATCCATTTATTTTTTTGATTTCACTTTCTAATTGTTTTTTTTCTTTTTCAAGTTGATCTTGATTGTACTGAGAAGTTATTACAATTGATTTTAAAAAAAGGATTATGAAAAAAAATAATATTAATTTAGATTTATAAATTATCATTTTAAATTCATTTTTTTATATCCATCAGGTATCTTAAAGGGAGACATTAATTTTAAAGGAAAATTAACCCTCAAAAAATCTAAAGAAATTTGAAAGTAATTTTTGCCATCATACAACGAAATCTCAATTTCCTTTGGACATTTTTTACCTTCAACTATCTGGTGCTTTTTATAAACAATATTAAGTGTTAGATTATTTTCAGATAGTATAAACCTTTGCTCCTTTAAAAGGAAATTATTTGGATCAAAAAAATAAATGGGTTTAACCCTATTTATTTTTGAAACCGGACTCAAAACATAATATTTATTATTTTTTAATCTTTCAAACTTATTAACCTTTAAATTATGGATAGGATTACCTAATAATAAATTTTGCAAATCCAATAACTTTAAATTTGATCCAATAAGATTATTTAATGATTTAAAATTCTCATTAATATAATTTTTTTGAAATTTTTCATAAAAAGAAATAGAATCAGAAGTGATTAATAACTTTGCAATTGGAACTAACATATTTGCACTCATCCAAATATATTTGTTTTTTTCTATTCTCAAATCAATGTTAATCTGTTGTTTTCTTTTTTGATCATTATAATTCACCTTAACTTTTGATCTAAAATTTTTAATTTCAATTTTATTTTCATCAAATTTTTTTAAAAGAACTTTATTATCGATTTTTTTTACAGGAATTTTATTTGGTAGGAGTACAGATGATGATTTACAAGAAACTATTACAGTCAAAAAAAATATTTGTAAGCAATTAATATAATAGAATCTCTTTTTTAACATATCTTAATAAATTACAAATTACCGGTGCTTCCAAATCCTTTATCTCCTCTAATTGAACCAGATAATACTTTTTTTAATTTCCAATTTACTTTTTCGTAATTTGAAATAACTATTTGAGCTATTCTATCTCCCGAATTTATTGTATAATCTTTTTTAGATAAGTTAATAATTATAACGGATATATCGCCCCTATAATCAGAATCAATAGTCCCTGGTGAATTTAAAACCGTAATTCCATGCTTTAAAGCCAATCCACTTCTGGGTCTAATTTGTCCTTCAAATCCAATGGGTAATTCTATTTTTATTCCAGTTTTTATAACTGCCCTTTCTAAAGAACTTATAGTTATTGGGCTTTTTATAAAAGCCCTAAGGTCCATACCTGCAGACGAAATTGTTTGAAATTTAGGTAAAGGGAAATTTGATTCATTTACTATTGGTATAATTGTCATTTTAAAAATTTTTAAAATAAAAATACAAAAAGTAAATTTTTAAAATATTGCTTAAATGCCTTAATTTATTAACTTTTTAAGGCTTCAGCTCCACCAACTATTTCTAAAATTTCATTTGTAATTGAAGCTTGACGTGCTTTATTATAAGAAAGTTTCAGCTGATCCCTTAACTCAGTTGCATTATCGGTTGCTTTATGCATTGCAGTCATTCTAGCTCCATGTTCACTGGCAAAAGAATCCCTTAAACATTTTAATAATTGAATTTTAACAGAACTTGGAATTAAGTTAGAAACAATTTGTTGTTGATTCGGTTCAAATATGTACATGGTTGAATTTTTAGATTCATCAATTTTAGGTGAAACTGGGAGTAATATTTCCGATTTAACTAATTGTGTGGCAGCATTTTTAAATTGATTAAAGATTATCTCAACCTTATCAAACTTACCTTGGGAAAAATCTCTCATAATATTTTCGGCAATTATTGAGACATCATTGAAATTTATATCATCAAAAATGATGTTATTGTTAGAAATTATTTTATTTTTTTTACCTAATACATCATTCCCTTTTTTACCAAAAGTCATCAAAGAAATTTCTTTTTTGGAGTATTCTGTTTGAATTTTTTTAGAAACTTCTTTTATTACATTAGAATTAAACGCTCCGCAAAGTCCTCTATTTGAAGTAATAACTATTAAAAGAATTTTATTTATTTTTCTATTTTTTAAATAAGGACTTGATATCAAGTCAGAATGACTACTTAGATTTGTAATTAATTCAAATAATTTATTTGAATATGGCCTCATTGCAGTTATCGAATCTTGTGCTTTTTTTAGCTTTGCGGCAGAAACCATTTTCATTGCACTAGTAATTTGCATAGTTGATGAAACTGATGCTATTCTATTTCTAATTTCTTTTAAATTTGCCAAAATAAAATATTATTTAATTATTCAAATTGAAGAGAAACTTCTTTTGCAACTTTATCTAGGATTTTGATGACTTCCTCTGTTAATTTACCAGATTTAATTTCATCTAAAACTTTCCTATGATCACTATTTAGTTTCTCAATATAATTTTTTTCAAAACTCTTTATTTGGTTAACCGGAATATTTTTTAATAAATTCATAGACCCAGCATATATTATAGCAGTTTGGTCTTCTACTTTAAATGGATCATTTTGAGATTGTTTTAAAATTTCCACATTTCTCTTGCCTTTCTCAATTACATTTAGGGTTGAGGCGTCCAAATCGGAACCAAATTTAGCAAATGCCTCTAATTCTCTATATTGAGCCTGATCTAATTTTAAAGTTCCGGATACTTTTTTCATAGATTTAATTTGAGCAGAACCACCAACACGAGAAACTGAAATACCAACATTAATAGCTGGCCTAACTCCTGAATTAAATAAATCTAAATCTAAAAAAATCTGTCCGTCAGTAATAGATATAACGTTTGTAGGAATATAAGCTGATACGTCACCTGCTTGAGTTTCAATAATTGGTAGAGCAGTTAATGAACCTCCCCCTTTGGCTATAGCCTTTATTGAAAATGGGAGATCATTCATCTCTTTAGCTATTTTATTATCAGATATAACCTTAGCGGATCTTTCTAATAATCTGGAATGTAAGTAAAAAACATCTCCTGGGTAGGCTTCTCTTCCTGGAGGTCTCCTTAATAATAGAGAAACTTCTCTATAAGCGACCGCTTGTTTAGACAGATCGTCATAAATAATTAAGGCTGGCCTTCCAGTATCTCTAAAATATTCACCTATTGCCGCCCCAGCAAAAGGAGCATATACTTGCATTGGAGCTGGATCAGAAGCATTTGCCGCGACAATAGTTGTATAATCCATAGCACCTCGCTCCTCAAGAGTTTTTGCAATAGCCGCAACCGTTGAAGCCTTTTGCCCGATAGCAACATAAATACAATAAACTGGTTCTCCAGCATCATAGAATTCCTTTTGATTTAAAATAGTATCAATACAGACAGTAGTTTTGCCTGTTTGTTTGTCTCCAATTACAAGTTCTCTTTGACCCCTTCCAACGGGAATCATTGCATCTATAGACTTAATTCCTGTCTGTAATGGTTCATTAACGGGTTGTCTAAAAATCACTCCAGGAGCCTTCCTTTCAATAGGCATTTGAAACATCTCTCCTTCAATTGCCCCCTTACCATCTATTGGCTTCCCTAATGTGTCTACAACTCTTCCAACAATTTTTTCACCAACATTTATTGAGGCTATTTTATTCATTCTCTTTACTAAATCTCCTTCTTTAACTTCTCTAGACGGACCCAAAAGAACTACTCCTACATTATCTTCCTCTAAATTTAACACCATACCTTGCAAGCCAGACTCAAAACTAACTAATTCACCATATTGAACATTGTTTAATCCATATACAAGTGAAATACCGTCTCCTACCTCTAATACAGTTCCAACTTCATCTAAAGATGCAGCTGTTTCAATTTCTGATAATTGACTTTTTAATATTGCTGAAACTTCAGCAGGTTTAATTCCTCCCATAATTTTTTATTTTGTATAACTATTTAATGTAAGTCCTCTTCTTAGTTTTTCAATTTTTTTTGATAAACTTTCATCAAATAAAATATCCCCAATTTTTAGAATATAACCTCCACCAATAGACTTATCAACTTCATTTATTATTTTAATCTCTGAAAAAGAACTTCCTTTTATTTTCTTAATTATTTGCAATTGTATTTTTTTTTCTAAAGGCGTGGCGGATATAATAATAGCAATCTTATTATTTTTGAAAATATTATATAGCTCAATAAACTTTTGAGCAACTTGATCTAAAAACTTAATCCTATTGTTTTTAATTAATAATCTGATAATTTCCTTAGATCCTTTGTTTTTGAAATTAAATATTTTCAAAATAAGAGTTTCTTTAATCTTTTTTGAAATAATTGGATTAATAATCAACTCTCTTAATTTAAGACTTCCAGTTAATGTTGAATGAATAGATTCCATTTGATGTAAAATATCATCAGATAAATTATTTTCAATACCATACAAAAGTAATGCCTTAGAATATCTCTTGGCTGATCTATTATTTTTCATTATTTAATATTAGAATCCTTTATTAATCTTTCAACTAATTTCACATGTTTTACCTTATCATTTAATTCGTCTTTTAAGACTTTTTCAGCTATGTTAATTGACAATTCTGCTACTTGAACTTTAAGATCATTAATTGCAGCATTTTTTTCAGCTTTTATAAAATCTTCCGCTTGTTTAATTATTTTTTCTGCTTCAATTTTCGCGATATCTTTTGATTCGGTAATTATGTTAGTTTTCAAA
>CAJPUR010000019.1 GCA_905381055.1 uncultured Flavobacteriaceae bacterium | reverse complement strand
ACAAACTGGTAGTATTTCTGTTACACCCAACAATGCTCAAGGTCTAATAAATTATTCGATACTGTATGAAAAGTTTTTAATATCTTCAACAGCCTTATTATGAATCTCAGGTATGTCCATGGGGAAAATATTTTCAGCAGCGTGAACTGTACCCTTAATTATCTTAGTTATCACGCTTACTCCTGCTTCCTCTAATTTTTTTGAAAAAGCTATTCCTTCATCTCTTAGTGGATCAAGTTCATTTACAGTTATAATATGAGGTGGGAGGCCTTTTAGTAAATCAATTTCGGCATGATACGGCCATGCAAAAGGGTTTTTACTATCAATGCCATCATATAATGATGCCATGATATTTGACGAGTCACCTCTAAGAAAATAAGTGTCATTTTCTACTAAGGATTTTAAATCACTATTTCCTTTATCATAGAGATTTGAAATATATGGACATTGAGCATAAACTCCATCAACATAATTTATTATTCCCTCTTTTTTTGCTCTCAAGGCAGTAGCTATAGAAAGATTTCCTCCTCCAGATTCTCCTGAAATGATAATTTTTGAAATCCCTAATTCCTTTTTATTATTATACACCCATTTAAGTGCAGACAAGCAATCATTTAGACCGGATGGGAAGGGATGGTTACCCATAGCTCCGCCTATGTTCCTGAACTCAACACCAATAACAACCAATCCTTTAGATGCTAATTTATGTCTCCAATATATATAATTTGAATCATTTGCTGTTAATATAGCCATTCCCCCTCCGTGAAGATGAAGGATAGCTGGAATATTATTATTAACATCCTTGGGCTTGTTTATGTATATTGTAATTTCATTACCATCATCACCTATTATTTTTTTAGTTTTTGTTTCAACATTTTCAGGTAGTTTATATGAAGAGAAAATACTGTTAAATAATTGTTGATAGACAGGTTCAATACTATTAAGATAATTTAATTTAGTTTCATATGAATCAGAAACTTTAACATTAGGTGCTGGCTGAACCCCATCTAAACCAATACTAATCATTGCCTTAAGAAGGTTTTGATCTATTCTTTTATCATCGTTTAATGTTAAATCTTCATTTCCTAATCTACCAGGTAATTCTTGTTTTTGTTTTTTTTGATTTAAATCACATGAAATAAGAATTGATGATAGTAATAGAAAATAAATAATTTTAAATTGCATAGTTGATTATTTTATTAATAAAAATAGCATTTTATTTTAAATTAGAAAATTAAGTTGGAATAGTCCTAGCCAAATAGTTAAATCTAGTCAAGCATTAAATAAAAAAAATATTGTATTATTTTAAATAATTTAATTAACTGCAATTATGATTAAACATTTATTTTTAAAAATATTTTTTTTTATTTTCATTTCGATGAATAGCCAAACTATTGATATTGTTAATCCAGAAAATAATATAGGACTAAAAAACTGGAATATTGTTAATGATGATGTAATGGGAGGGATTTCAAAATCATACTTATTACTTAACGATGAAAATAATTTGATTTTTAGTGGTAATGTTTCATTGAAAAATAATGGAGGGTTTGCGTCATCAAGAATGGTGATAGCAAGAGAATCCTTGGATGGGATCAAATCTTTTAAGATCAAATTCCGAGGAGATGGTAATATATATAAATTTCGTCTAAGGCAAAGTAATATCCGAGCTGCTTACTCATCTAATTTCAAATCAGTAAAAGGTAAGTGGGTAGTAGTGAATATTCCAATAAAGGAGTTTACTCCTTCATGGAGGGGATATTCTTATAGTAGTTACCCAGCTATTGAAACTAAAAAAATAAATTCTCTTGGAATACAAATTTCTGACAAACAAGAAGGAGAGTTCAAATTAGAAATAAAATATATTAAGGCTACATTTTAATTTGATTTTGCTTTTAGACTTTCTATAAGTATTATATTTAACTACCCTCTAAAATGGAAAGATTTCTTATTACAGTGTCCTCTGGATTATCTCCAAGTTCAAGTAAGGCTTCTTGATATTCTTTACTATTCTAGCAATCTATAGCATCTTGTAAACTTTTAAATTCTGCTACAGCGGCAAACATTAAATCTGAACCCTGAATTTTACCTTTTGGCTGACCTACAAATACAGGTAAATAATTTCCTGTTTGTTCATTTTTATGTTTTTCTTCTATTTTAAAGTATTTTGTTAAGTAATTGTTCCATCTTTCTTCATTTTTTATTTCAAAGACGTGTCCCGTCCAATATCCTTTTTTTCATTTCATATTATTTAAATGTTAGTATACAATATAGAGATATTTTTATTTATTATTTAAAATTCCCTACTGAATAGTAATCGTTCCTACCAAACTTAACATGTTATTTCAATGTATTTAATATTCTTTTTTCTTTAATCATTTTAGTATATATTTAGTGAATAAATTTACAAATACACCATAAATTATGAATAAATTTAATTCACCAATTAGCATTAAAAAGCCATTAATGTTACTCCTCTCTACTTTATTTCTTTATTGTACATCTGTAAAAGAAACTTCAATAAAAAATGACAATCTTGAAATGGCTCAATCTTTTCTTGATAATATTATTACTAACCCAGAAGTAGCAAAAAATCTGCTACATAAAGATTTTACATTCGCTTGGATGGGAATTATAGAGCAAGGTGGGAAAATTTGGAATAGGGATAACTTATTTAATGAGTATTTTAAAGATATAATTCCAAAAATACTTCCTAATGGTATAATTTTAAAGACAGTTGATGCTATTTCTGATGATAATGGTGTTGCTATTATTCAAGAAGGAGATGCAGAGGGTAAAAATGGAGAATATGATAATAAATACGTATGGATTTTTAAAATGAAGGATGGTTTAATACATTCTGTAAGAGAATATAATAGTGATATTTTAGTTGCAACACAATTATACGATTACAAGTTAATATCATTGGAAACAGAATAAATTAAAACGAAGGCATAAAATCTTCATTAAGTAAAAAGGAGAATAAGAAGACCAAGTTCATATTTTCAAATTATGTAGTAATTTATTGCTTAAAGTTATAGCTGTAAACTAAAAAGAAAAATGAATTCATGAGTTGGTTACTTTTAATTGTCCTTGTTTATTAATAAAAAATTAAATATTTATTTAAAATAATTAAAATTTAATCAAAGAAACTTAAATATTTTGATTCAAAAAAAAAATAGTTTAGTATGCGTTATAATTCTTTAAAGATGAAAAAAATATCATTATTATTAATTACAATTATTTTCTTTTGTTGTTCTGAAAATAAATTTGATAACTCTATTTTAAAATTTCAAAACGAACTTATAAATTCTGAAACAACAGGTTCTAATGTTGCTATGATTTTTAAAAATGGAGAAGTTGTATACAATGAAATTGTTAATTCAAACAAGGATGGAGACAAAGCGATTAATGAAGAAACAATATTTCCTGTTTGGTCTATGAGCAAGCCGATTACAATTGTGGCGATGATGACATTATTTGAGAAAGGACTCATAGACTTTGATGATAAAGTATCAAAATATATACCAGAATTTTCTGAACTTCAGTGTAAAAATGAAAACGGTGATGTTTATAGTTGTAATAATGATTTAAAAATTCTTCATCTTATGACACACAGATCAGGTTATTCCTACTATGGTAATCCTCATAATTTTACAAGTACTATTAAGTATGATAACTTAGATGATTTTATCACTGACGTATCAAAGCACCCAGTTGAATTTGAGCCAGGATCAAATTATCTATACGGGATTAATCAGGCTATTTTAGGTAAAGTCGTTGAAGTTGTTTCTGGAAAATCGTTTTATGAGTACTTGAAAGTAACAATATTTGATCCACTTGAAATGAACGAAACAAAATTTTATCTTACATCTGAGGAAAGAGAAAGATTTCAGCCCTTATACATAAACAGTGGTTCATTAAAAGGTTTTACAAATTTTCTAGATGAAATGACATACGACAAAAACAATAGAGCTTATTTTGGTGGTGAGGGTCTAGTGTCAACGATGAGAGATTATTCTAAATTTTGTCAGATGCTACTAAATAATGGAAAGCTAAATGGTAATAAAATTTTAGATAGATCGAGTATTGATTTGATGTTGGAAAAACATTCTGTATTAGAACCAGATCCATTATTAAATATTAATGATGGATTTCATTCAGGCTTTTCTGTTTTTGTATTAAACGATCCTAACAAAGATGGAACTAATTCGAGTAAGGGAATTTATGGCTGGTCAGGATATCACAACACTCATTTCTGGATTGATAACGAAAAGAATCTATTCGGACTTTTTATGACAAGAGGAAGAGAGTTTTCATTCGGAATTCAGGGAGATTTCAGGAAAGCTGTTTATGAGAATTTTTAATTTAATGAGTTGAGATCCCGCCTTTTTTATTAGATTTATTAAATTTAATTTTCTATTAACAATTAAACTTAAAAAAAAATGAAAAAACTTTTATTATCAATAATCTCAATTGCTTTTATTTCTTGTCAACAACCTCAAAATAACCTAGGAGTTTTTAAAAACAATGATTCCAAATCTGAAGTTGTTGTAAAACTTGCAGATTCATATCTTGCTGGTAATTTTGATATGGCAAGAGAATATTTTACACCTGAAAGTAAACATCTTTTCAATAATCTTGAGTTTGACGTTGATGGAATTATTGATGGTTATAATTCTCATTCATTAATTTTCAAAGACATTAAACATAACGATAGAAAAGTTTATACAGGATATTACAATGACGGTTCTATTCAAACATATCATGATTTTAATTGGTCTGCAACATCAATTATTACAGGTAAGGAGTATAATTATCCGTGCCATTGTAGATGGGTCTGGGAAGATGATAAAATCATTAGCACTACATGTTATGTTGACCCTGCTGCAATTTTTGAAGAAGCTACAATATTTGCAGAAAGCCAAAAATAATTTAATCAAATTTTAAAAATACGATTTGCTGAACTTTAATAAAAAACCCTCCACTAGGAGGGTAAAAATATATTTGTTGTAAACTTTAATTTTTTTATTTTTTTTGGGGTTGATGGTTATAGTATCCCTCAAGAGGAATCATAACATGGTCATAACCCGTTCCTTCAAACATTATATATGGACCCCCAGAATTGAAGTCAGTAGTTAGACCCTTTAATGATGTAGGATCCTTTGGCATTAACATAATATGTGGTCCTGACTCTATCCATTGACCTTCAGCAGCTGTCTCTTTTGTTTTTATGTCAATTTCACCTTCACTATTAACGCTTATTCTCATACCTACAGAATTATCTTCACCCATATCTCCATGGAGCATATACATCCATCCGTCATGATCTAGTTCAGGCTTTGTACCAGCCATATATGCCATTGCCCATTTCATTCCTTGTGCATCGGATACCATTGGCATTGCCTCATGTGGATCTTTCCATCCATTTTCAGGATCAGACATTCCTCTTGGATTACCTGGCATTGCCGTCCAACCATTTGTTCCTTCTCGTAAAACAGTTCCGTCCGCTTCAACTACTTTACAATCAGAAGCAATAAATGAAGGTGCTGCAGTACTATAAGCCCATATTCTCCATTCAATTGAAGTGTGAGGTCCATCTGGCTCACCATTGTTATTTATCTCAACTTGAGCTGGGGTTTCTTTTGTAGTATTATTACAAGCAAACAAGTTTATGAGAAATATTAATACTAATAATTTTTTCATTTTAAAATAATTTATAATTTATAAAGACCAAAATAATAAAAATTTAAAAAATAATTATTCACTAATTATCAACTCTCCAATTTGAGTATTAACCTGAGTTCTTAGATTCAACATTTGTTTCCATCCATCAATCTGATCTTTTGTTAGCTTTGGTGTGATTTCTCTAGCGTTTAATATTTCTTCAAAAGAATTATAAAAATCATGAGTAATATAATTATATCTATTTTTTTCTCCTAAACGAGTTAAAACTTTAGCGAAACTCCATCCTACTCTACCGTTTTCAGAATAATTTGGACCTAGCTGTTTTTCCATCATTTCATAATCATACATATCAAATCCATCAACCTTCATATAATTAGCTACTAAAAACTTTGCAGGAGTAGTGCCATAACTATCTTTAAAGCTAACAGTCAAATTACCAGTTCTAACTACCCTTTTTAAATATTTTTCAGTTTCAATACTGATTTCATCTTGACTAAATATTTTCGATTTAGAATAAGTGTCAAATCCTGGTTTATTAAAATGAACGTATAAAAAAAGAGTTGTTGGATCACCAGGACCATTATTTCTGAATTGCCACATATCCCAGGAGTTTTTCTCTTTTCTATCAATTGCTTCTTTATGTAGTTTAGACCAAAAAGTCTTTTCTGCATTAATATGTTCTTCCACATCAATGTTATTAACATAAACATAATCGAAGTATGCTCTTTGTGAATATAAATTAATTGAAATTATAAAAGTTGTTATAAATAAAATAAGTTGTTTCATATCATTAAATTTTAAATAATTATAAAAATCAATAATAATCAAAAAATATATTTGAAATTATCGTATAAAAGTTTTAAGAAAAATAAAAAATATTTTAAATAAAAAAGAATATAGAAGGCTATAGAAACCCTTTCAAATTAATGCTTGTCAATTCATTAGAGTCTTAGTTTTTTTGGTAAAGCTAAATAACCCATATTGTATAATGCAAATCCAAATATGTCTGCATATTGATCGATAATTTTATTAATAGGAGTACCAAAACCGTGGCCTGCATTTTTTTCAATACGAATTAATATTGGATTTAAACCTGAATCTTTACTTTGAAGTTCAGCAGCAAATTTAAATGAATGCGCTGGTACTACTCTGTCGTCATGATCACTTGTTGTAATTAATGTTGCTGGATACACTGCATTACCTTTTATATTATGAACAGGTGAATAATCTTTCAAATAATTGAACATTTCCTCTGATTGTTCAGATGTTCCATAATCGTAAGCCCACCCTGCCCCTGATGTGAATTTGTGGTATCTAAGCATGTCTAATACACCCACAGCAGGTAGGGCAACTTTCATTAAATCTGGCCTTTGAGTCATTGTAGCTCCGACTAATAAACCCCCATTTGAACCACCTCTAATTGCAAGAAATTTACTAGAAGTAAAATTATTTTCAATTAAATATTCAGCGGCTGCAATAAAATCATCAAAAACATTTTGTTTTTGTGTTTTAATTCCAGCATCGTGCCATTTTTTTCCATACTCCCCTCCCCCTCTTATATTGGGAACAGCATAAATACCACCTTGTTCCATCCAAACTATATTTGGAACGCTAAATCTTGGGGTTATACTTATATTAAATCCACCATATCCATATAAGATAGTTGGATTTTGACCATTTAACTTTATCCCTTTTTTATGAGTTATAATCATAGGTATTTTAGTGCCATCCTTCGAATTGTAAAAGACTTGTTTAGATATGTAACTATTTGAATCAAAATCTATTGATGGAGTCCAATGATTTTTATACTCTCCAGATCTAATATTAAATTTATAGATGCTTGCAGGAGTGAAGTAATTAGTAAATGAAAAGTAGAGCTCTTTATCATTTTTTTTTGCATTAAAACCAGATGAAGTTCCTATACCAGGAAGTTTTATTTCTCTAATTAATTTTCCTCTATAATCAATCTGGTACACTTTAGAAATAGCATCTATCATATAACTGGCAAAAAAATACCCCCCCCCTTTTGATATATTCAATACGAAATCGGTTTCAGGAATAAAATCATTCCACTTTAAAACACTTAGATCATTATAATCAACTGTAACTACCTTTTTATTTGGCGTGCTGTAATCAGTTATTAAAAACAATTTATTTCTTGTATTATCAATTAATGAGGTGTTAGAACTGTAATTGTCAATAATCGGTCTAATTTCAGATTGCTTAGTCAAATCCTTTATAAAAAGCTTATTACCAGATGTTCTTTGAGCTGCTTCAATAACTAAAAATCTATCATCATCTGTTACATATCCACTTACATATCTATTTTTCTGTTCAATACTACCGCCATAAATTAGTTTATCTTCATTTTGTGAAGTTCCTAGTTTGTGATAATAAAGTTTATGTTGATCTGTTTTATCAGAAAGTTCACTACCTTTTGGTTTATCATAAGATGAATAAAAAAAACCCTCATTTGATTTCCAACTAACTCCTGAGAATTTTACGTCAACAATTGTGTCTTCAATTATTTTTTTAGTTTCTGTTTTAATAGTAATTATTTTTCTCCAATCACTTCCAGCTTCAGAAATACTGTATGAAAGTAAAGAACCATCAGTTGAAAAACTTAATCCTGCAAGTGATGTTGTACCGTCTTCAGAAAATTCATTTGGATCTAAAAATAATTCCGGTTCTAACCCATCCTTTGATCTATACAGAACTCTCTGGTTTTGCAAACCGGAATTTTTAAAAAAATACGTGTAATGGCCATGTTTAAATGGAGCTGAAACTTTTTCATAATTCCACAAACTTTCTAATCTGTTTTTTAATTCTTTTCTATAAGATATTTTTTCTAGATAATTGAATGTAGTTAAATTTTGATTATCTACCCATTCTTCTGTTTCTTCAGAAAGATCATCTTCAAGCCATCTGTAATTATCAATTATTTTGTTACCAAAATAAGAATCAACAACTGGTTTTTTTTTTGTTATATGATAATTAACTAGTCTATCGGAATTACAAGAGGTAAATACTATTAGGGAAAAAATAATATGTATTTTTTTTAAAATCAAAGTTATACTAATCTTTATTTAGGCTTTTTCCAAAAATATTAACATATACTAAAACAATAATGTAGGATATGACAAAAATTAATTCCATTTACTTGATAATGCAATTTTGTAAAATAATGTTCATAAATAATCCATCACAATAACCTAGAACATTGACTCTTTGACCTTTTTTTAAATTTAAAAGATATGATTGGTCAGGAAAAAAACACTGAACATCTCCAAAAAAATCATCACCTATTAAAGAAATATAGGCCTCATCCATTATATCCTTCCCAATATCTCTAATTGTACCTCGAACCTGAATAATTTTACCTTTATATTTATCATCAGCAGCTATCTCATTATTACTATACTCTTTATATAAAGTTTTAGAAGTAACTTTTAGAACGGGTTTAGTTTCTGAATTTATAGGAGGAGCATCATTCTCAAGACTAGAAAATGCAATTATAGAAAAAAAAATTATAGAAATAATTGTGAAAAAATTTTTCATTTTTGGATAATTAAAATTATTAAATATAAAATAATGTATGAAAAAATATCATAATAGTCAAAAGTTCCATTTATAAAACCCTTAATTTGAAGAATTTCCATTGATATTCCTAAAAACATCATTAAAGAACTTAATAAAATAACCTTAAAACTTTTAACTTTATATATATAAAAAATCAATTGCGAATATGAAAGTGACCATAAACCATTAGGGAGAGAATAAATTAAAAAATCAGTTAATTTTGAATCAGTTTGTATTTTGAATTTTAAAGGCGATGAAAAAAAAATATTATAAATCAAATTATCTGGTCTAAAAATTAAATAAATTAAAATACCAAATAATAGTGTCACCCACCAAAGTGAATTAATTAATACTATATGTTCTTTATTTATTAATTTTAAAAAAGTCATTTCCTATAAAATTATAACAAAAATATATTATCATTAAAAGGTATAAGTCATTTTTCTTTATATTGATATTAAATAAAAATGAAATGAATTGGAATTGTAAAAAAACCTGGAAACAATCAAAAGTTAATACTTTATGGTGTCTGTTGGGCTGTTCAATTGGAGATTTTGGAACAATATTTTATTTTCAAAATATCACTCATAGTTGGAATAATTTTGAGATAATGGGTTTAGCAATTATTAATGGTTTAATTACCTCAATTATATTAGAAACAATTATTTTATTGAAGCAGATGAACTTTCTGGATTCTCTAAAAACTGCTTTTGGAATGTCTTTTATCTCAATGATTGGAATGGAATTAGCTATGAATTTTACTGATCTAATTCTAACTGGAGGGGCAATTCTTAATTGGTGGATAATACCATTAATGCTTTTATCTGGTTTTTATGCTTCTCTTCCATATAATTATTGGAGATTAAAAAAATATAATATTAGTTGTCATTAACCTTTAAAATATACTATTTATTTCCAGTTACGACTAAAGTTCCCTCCCAGTTTTCACTTTTACCAATTCTCCAAGATTCAACATTTTTAAAACCTGACTCTTTAAAATATTTAATCCATGTGTTTTCTGGAAGGAGTTCCATAATTGATACACCTGTCTTTTCTGGCCAAGAATGTGATACTTTGTTTTCTGAATAGAAATCCATGCCAATTATTAATCTGGAATTGATTTTCAACCAATTATCATAAATATGACTTATTAGTTTTAGGGGATTTTTAAAATAATAAAAAACCTCCATTGAGTGAACTAAATCAACTTTGTCTTTGGGTTTCCATTCAAGTAGGTCCCGACAAAAATATGAGTTATTTCTATCTATATCTTTAGCTTTCATAATCATATCTAATGATCCATCAACACCAGTTGCATTAGTACATTCGACTAATTTTGAAACATCACGAATAACCCAGCCATTGCCACAGCCAGCATCTATAAATGAAAATTTTTTTAGACCTTTAGTTGCAAATTGTAACATCTTTTCAACAGAATTTTTATGACCTTGTTGCATACCAAAGTCCTTTCCAACTTTAGCCCAATCACTAAATACTTCTACAGGTGTTTTTTTCATAACTACATTGTTAGATAAAGACAAATTTGATGATGTCTTTTCTTGTAATGGTAAAAATTTAATTAGATTATTAAATAACTTATTACTGTTGTAATATAAAATTAATTTTGTGAAACAAGATAAATGTCATGATGAAATGCATATCCAGAATCTGGAGAAGAATTAGTTACAAATCCTACTCCTACCTTTTCATTTAAATAATTATATTTTTCACTTGAGGTGAAAAATCTCCATGAAACACTTGATGAAATTGATTTAAATGTAGAAGCGACCCATTGGCACATACCAGAAGCTTTACAATGAATTTTTTCACCATCTTCAGTCAACATTATTAAATCAATATCTAACTCCATAAACATTACATTATCTTTAACATAAAAAGTTCCAAAATCGCCTCCAATTGGTAAAACCTCTCCATTTGTTATTCCAGAAAATTCTCCTTTAGTGTAAGGGGCATATAAAATTTGATTTGATAAGTAGTCTCCATCTTTAGAAAAATCTCCAACCGATACGTCGATCGAAAATATTTTTTTAGATTCAAGTTGTTGAGCAAATGTTAATGTCGAAAATAAAAGTGCAAGTATTAGTAATTTTTTCATTTTTTAAATTGTTTTAAGATTTTCTTAAAAATACTTTTTTTTATAATGTTCAATTATAACTTTCGTTAATTTTATATATAATTTTTATAATTAAACCTTTAGTTTTTTATAAAATGAAAAAATTACGTAAAATTATCCATGTTGACATGGATGCCTATTTTGCATCAGTTGAACAACTGGATGATCCAAGTTTAAGAAATAAACCAGTTGCAGTTGGAAGTTCTGATTCAAGAGGAGTTGTAGCAGCTGCAAGTTATGAGGCAAGAAAATTCGGAGTAAGAAGTGCTATGAGTAGTAAAATAGCTAAAAAATTATGTCCAAATTTAATCTTTGCTCCAGCAAGGTTTGAAAGATATAAAGAATTATCAAATATTATTAAAAATATATATTTCAGCTACACAGATCTAGTGGAAACTTTATCATTAGATGAAGCCTTTTTAGATGTAACCAAAAATAAAAAAGGTATGATTTCAGCATCAATCATTGCAAAACAAATTAGAAGTGAAATTTATAAAAAAACAGGATTAACATCGTCTGCTGGGATATCAATTAATAAATTAATAGCAAAAATAGCAAGCGATTATAATAAACCAAATGGTCAAAAAACTATTCCTCCAGAAAATGTAAGTGAGTTTATGGACAATCTAGATGTAAGAAAGATACACGGCATTGGAGAAGTTACTGCTCAAAAAATGTATAAAATTGGCATATTTAAAGGCATTGATTTAAAAAATAAAGGAGAAACTTTCTTGATTGAAAAATTTGGAAAATCAGGAGGTTATTTTTTTAAATCTTCTCAGGGTTTAAACTATAGTCCAGTAACTCCATTTAGAGAGGCTAAATCTTTAGGTAATGAGCAAACATTTTCTGAAAATATTTCTAGCGAGCTTTTTTTAATTGAAAAAATAAATTTTATTTCAAATAAGTTATCAAAAAGACTAATAAAAAATAAAATTGCTGGAAAAACAATTACTCTTAAAATTAAGTACAGTAATTTTATAGTTGAAACAAGATCAAAAACATTACCTTACTTTATTTCTGAAAAAAGTATGATTATAAAGTTTTCTGAAGAATTACTGTATCAAAGTAAATTAAAAGAATCAGTAAGACTAATTGGAATAACAATTTCTAACCTTAACTCAAAAGAAAAAAATAAATTAAAAAATAAAAAAATAAATTATCAACTTAAAATTGAATTTTAATTTAATAAATGAGTCTATTCCCGATTGCATTTGATAAAACATTTAAATTAGATTTACCCTCTAGTCATAGATTCCCAATGGAAAAATATAAATTATTACCCGAAAAAATAGTTAATAGTGGAACTGCCTTGGAAATTGACTTTTTTAAACCAACTTTACCAAAAAAGGAAGATATATTAATCACACATGAAAAAAATTATTTAAATAAATTATTAAATCTTAATTTAGATAAATCCGAAATAAGAAGAATAGGTTTTCCATTATCCAGTGATCTAATAAAAAGAGAGCTTTTAATTGCAGGGGGGACAATAGAAGGAGCGATTAAATCAATTAAATGTGGAGTTTCTATGAATATAGCCGGAGGTACTCATCATGCTTTCTCTAATAAAGGTGAAGGGTTTTGTTTATTAAATGATCAGGCAATTGCAGCAAATTATTTGATTAAATACAAAAAATTAAAAAGGATTCTAATAGTTGATTTAGATGTTCATCAAGGAAATGGAACTGCGGAAATATTTAATTCAAATCCTAATGTTTTCACATTTTCGATGCATGGTAAAAAAAACTACCCCTTTAAAAAAGAAAAGAGTGACCTTGATATTGAACTTGAGGATAATACCTCAGATGTTGAATATTTAAATATTTTAAAAAATATTCTTCCAAGATTAATTAATAAATTTAAGCCAGAATTCATTTTTTATTTAGCTGGAGTTGATGTTATTCAAACTGACAAACTTGGTAGGTTATCTCTCAGTATTGACGGCTGTGAAAAAAGAGACCAGATTGTTTTTTCCATTTGCAAAAAAGAAAAAATTCCAGTTCAATGTAGTATGGGAGGCGGATATTCTGAAAATATTGATATAATTGTAAATACTCACTTGAATACTTTCAAAACAGCAAAAAAAAATCTTTATAATTTTTAAAATCTTATTATGAAAAAAACAATATTTCTTCTTTTAGTTCCAACATTAATTTTTTCTCAAATTAATCTTGATGAAGTTTCAAAACTCCTTGACCAAGTAGATCTTAATGAGGTAAATAAAGTAATTAATAACGTAATTAATAAAAAAACATCTAATGTAAAGGATTGGAGTGGAGTTATAGGTGATCCAAATTTTAATGTTGCTGATAGAATTGCCATAAATGATGTAATTGACGCCTATGGTATATATTGGGATAACAATAATCATGAAGCTTTTTTATCACTGTTTTCTGATGATGCCATTGGAATTACATTCAATTCAAATGGAGATAAAGATGAGTATTATATAAAATCTGAAGATCAAATAATAAAAAATAAAAAAAGAATGGATCACTTTATAAATAATAAAATGCAAAGAAGACATATAATGGCAAATACCTTTTTTGTCAAACTTTCAAGTAATTATGCTCATATTAAAAAATACATGATCTTAATAACAACAAATAATAATCAAAAAACGGAGATTTTAACTCCTATAAATTATGATTTCAAATTAGAAAAAAGTAATGGTATTTGGAAAATAATTTACAGGGAAATTAACTTAGACAAACCAATAGATTTACCTTTAATTGATTAAAGTATAGCCTTAAACTAATTTAACTTTTACAGCATTCATACCTTTCAGACCTCTTTCTAATTCAAAAGATACTTTATCATTTTCTTTAATTTGATCGATTAATCCAGTTACGTGAGTAAAATATTTTTCTTGACTATCTGAATCATTAATAAAACCATAACCTTTTGAGGAATCATAGAAAGAAACCTTACCTGTTCTTATATTATCTAAATCATTGACTTTATCCTTCTTAGGTATTCCAAGTATAATATTCTCTGCCTCAATATCAACTTTCATAGATGGATCAGGAGGAGTGTCGGTTAAATGTCCATTATGATCTACATAGGCAAATTTGATACCTTTATCTTGTTTATTCTCTTCTTTTCTAGCAAGCTTTCTTTTTTGTTTATCTTCTCTTTTTTTTAAACGTTTCTTCTCTCTTTCTGATTTACCGAAGGTTTGTTGTGATTTAGCCATTAATTGATTTATTAGTTTGACAAAATTAATAAAAAATATGAAATCTGTATTTTATGAAAATTTTTGATACATTTTGGTGTTTTTAAAAATACTATTTATCACTATATTGTTGTTTGATTATATTGATATGTATAAAGTCTTTTTAATTTTAATTTTAACTATTTGCTGTTCAAAAGATTCAACGCAAACAAATTCCTCCATTTCATTAAGTCAAGAAGATATTTCAAATGCTTTAGAAGTTCACAATAAAGCTAGAGCTGATGTAGGAGTTGAAAAGCTTGAATGGTCAAATTCATTATCTGTAGATGCTCAAAAATGGGCTGATAATCTTGCTGAAAAGGACAAGATGTTTCATTCATCAAATGAAAGCAGATTAAATCAAGGTGAAAACTTATATTATAGTTTTAGTTCACAAAATGGAGAAGCTAAATTTAGTAATTCTCCTGCAAAAGATGCATCTACTGCGTGGTACAATGAAATAAATGATTATAAATATTCAGCAATTGGGTCAACTGCAAATGAATCTGTTATGATAGGACATTACACTCAAATGGTATGGAAATCTACTACCCAAGTTGGAATTGCCCTAGCAAGAAGTTCTTCAGGAAAAGAATATATTGTTGCCCGTTATAGTCCCCCTGGAAATTATTTTGGTGAATATCCTTATTAGTATTTTACAATTTTCATCTTTATATTTAAAGAAAAAAAGCTATTTATTCAATCTCACTATACAAATTAAGACTATTTGCTGTCTTTTGTTTGATTATTTTTCAATCATACAACTATTCTCCATCACTAAAATCAAATAATAATGAAAAAAAATCTTCCGTTCAAGAACAAACTTATATACCCGACGATAATTTTGAAGCAGCATTAATTTCATTTGGATATGATGATGTACTTGATGATTATGTAATAACTAGTAATATTTCATCACTCAAATCTCTCAAACTAAACGATAGACAAATACTTGACCCTACAGGAATTCAAGATTTTATAGAGCTAACTGATTTAAGTTTTACTAATAACTTATTAACCTCTTTGGATATCTCAAACAATAAGGCTTTAAAAAATCTTGAGATAAATGATAATTTTCTGACATCCATAGATGTATCAAATAATACTGAGCTCATTTTATTTAGTTTATATAACAATAATATTAATTCAATTGATTTAACTGAAAACTTGAAGCTTCAAACGCTTATTGTATATAAAAACCCATTGGCATCGTTAGATATAACAAATAATACTGGTATTACTTATTTAAATGCATCAAATACTCCTATTGAATCAATTGACCTCTCTAAAAACATTAATATTAATTACTTGGATTTGAACAATACTGAAATAGATTCAATTGATTTATCAAATAATATAAAACTTACTGATTTATTCCTTTTTGAGAATAATTTGTCCTCAATTGATTTAACAAACAATATTAATTTGACTAAACTTGAAATTAAAAAAAATCAAATCACAGAAATTGATTTATCAAAGAATACTGAATTAGTTAACCTATCAGCAGAAGAAAACTTTATTAGCGAAATAAATCTATCAAACAATACTAATCTAAAAACAATTAATCTTAATTCAAATCTTCTCAACAAAATTATTGTTTCCTCAAATCCAAAGCTCACTGAATTGAAATTAGAGAAAATGAGTTTGATAGAATTGAATGTTTATAACAATAAAGACCTGATTATTTTGGATTTAGATAATAATAACATCAAGAATCTTGATCTTTCAAATAATACAATTTTAATAAACTTAGAAATTAACAATAATGATCTTATTTCATTAGATCTTAGCAATAATTCCAAAATTTCATTTCTAAGAGTTCAAAACAACATTGGGTTATCCTGCATTAAAGTAGACAACAATACTTTTTCAAATATACCAAGTGATTGGAAAAAAGATAGTACTGCCATTTATTCTTTAAATTGTGTAAAAACAAAAACCTATGTCCCAGATGATAATTTTGAAAAGGCCCTTATATCTTATGGCTATGACGATGTTCTTGATGATTTTGTTATAACTGAAAATATTACAGAAATTAAAAAGCTTGATGTTAAAGGAAGAAGTATTAAGGATATTACTGGTATTGAAGACTTTATAAGTCTAGACTCATTAAATATTTCAAATAACCAAATAGAATATATTAATATTTCAAATATCACTAATCTTAAAGACTTTCTGGGATATAACAATAAAATTGAAAATATAAATGTTTCAAAAAATAAATCTCTAATAAAGCTAAATATTGCAAATAATAGGCTAGATTCAATTGACCTTTCAAATAATTCTAAACTGACTTACTTAAGTCTCGCTACTAATCAATTTAAATCGATTAATCTATCAAAAAACACAAATCTTATTGATTTGTTTTTAAGTGAAAATTTATTTTCTGAAATAAATATTTCTAAAAATTCAAGTTTAAGTGAACTTTCTTTGGGGAGTAACTTACTTTCATCTATTGATTTGACTAAAAACACTTCCTTAAAAACCGTTCTTCTAAGAAATAATGATTTAAAGACAATTGATGTTTCTGAATTAAATCTTCTAAATGTTCTCTTCTTAGAGAACAATAAATTACTTGAGTGTATAAAGGTTAATGCCAGTCAACTTTCTTCCATTCCCTTAGACTGGAAAAAACCGGATAACGCAAAATATGCATTGGATTGCAAAAAATTGGATTTAACTTATGTACCAGACGATAATTTTGAAAAGGCTTTAATTGAAGAAGGATATGACGACGAATTGGACGATTATGTCATAACAGAAAATATTTCTAAAATTAAAAGCCTTTCGATTGAAGAAAAAAATATCGTTGAGTTGACGGGAATTGAAGATTTTGATAGTCTCAAAACATTAAATGCAAGTCAAAATAAAATTGAATCTATAAATATTTCTAAAAATTTAAAACTTGAATTATTAAACTTATCTGCAAATTCCCTCTCATCTATTGATATATCAAAAAACATAAAGCTTAAGTCATTATACTTTGATGATAATAACATTTCGACTATTGATCTATCAAAAAACTTGAACATAGAGCTGATATCAATTTCAAAAAATGATCTTTCGTCTATAGACCTTTCTAATAATATAAATATAAATTCACTAAATCTTCATTCTAACAACCTTTCAAGTATAGATATTTCCAAAAATATATTGATTAATAAATTATATCTTGAATTTAATAATCTTTCATTTATAAATTTATCTTATAATATAAATCTTAAATTATTATCTATTGATGCAAATGAGCTTTCAAATATAGACCTTTCGAATAACGATAATCTTGAGTTGATATCAATTTCTGAAAATAATATTTCAGGTTTAAATATTTCTAAAAATAATAATTTAAATGATCTAAACGTATTAAATAATCCATTGTTAAAATGTATACAAGTAAATACAATTCAGATTGCAAACATATCTAATTTAAATTGGAAAAAAGATCTATCAACAAATTACTCATTAAATTGTGAAGTAAATGAGCTATCCGATGTAACCATTTATAATGTAATAACCTTAAACGAAAATGGCAAAAATGATTATTTAGTAATTAAAAATATTGAGTTTTTTCCTCAAAATAACATGTCGATTTTTAATAGAGATGGGACACTACTTTCAAGCATTGATAATTATGGAGAGCAAAATAGGTTTTTTAGAGGTATAACTAAATCAAATAAAGAACTACCATCAGGATCTTATATTTATATTTTTAATTATTATCATCCAGTATTAAAAAAAACAATTATTAAAAAGGGATTCTTGACAATAATAAATGATTGATTCAATGAAAATAATATTAAAAATAATTTTCATTTTACTAATTACTAAATTATCAAGCCAATCTGGACTTCAATTGACAGAATATTATTTAAGTCCTATTCAGCATAATCCGGCTTATGTCGGAGTAACTGATGGTTATTACCTAAAGGGAAATTATTCAACTCAATGGCAAGGATTTGAGGAATCTCCAAACACCCAACTTTTTGAAGGACATTATAAATTTAACAATAAAAATTTTGCTGCTGGATTATCTATATTAAATGACGAATTCGGTATATTTAAAAATCTAAATTTAGAAGCAAATTTTGCTGTACATTTAATTGCATCCGCTGACTTGGGGTTATCTTTTGGAGTTAAAGTAGGAGTTAATAGTTTTAGTTTAAACTTCTCAAATACAAATATTTACGACCCGTCAGAATATATTTTTAATAAAAATTTAATTTCGAGTTCAAAACCCACTTTTGGAAGTGGATTTTATTTATATAGTAAAAACTGGTTTGCTGGGATTTCATCACCAAATTTATTATCAAATTCCATTGATGATGAAATTGATAGAGTAATCTTAGTAAGAAAATCTCAAATATTTTCAACTTTTGGATACAACTTCATTTTAAATAATTTTTTGAAATTGAATTCGCAAATTCTAACAAGATCCGTCAAAGGATCACCATTTTCTTATTTAATTTCAAATAAATTAATTTATCAAAATAAATTTAGTTTCGCATTACATTTTCAACCAAATACATTGACTGGATTAATGTTTTTTTTACCTATTACAAATAAAATTAGAGTTACTTACAGCAGAAGCTTTTATTCTAAAAGTATTTCCAAAATTAAATCTGGCAATAGCTTTGGAGTGTCATTTCAAATTTTTAAACAAAAGGGCAATTGGTCAGATAAAGAAGAACTTGATAAACCTTTTATGATAAGATAAAGAAAAATAATGAAATGATATTTTATTTTCCTTTTTGATTAGTTTTTTTATTAATCGCTTTTAGTATACCTGCGCAGGCATTGTAATCCTCTAACTTCTCATACTTATACATTATTTGATAAAGGTCATTTAAAGATTTACCCTTTTCAATCTCTGAAAGGGCTTTTTCATAATAATGTTTAATTGTACTCATATAATAATAAAAATTCAAATACCGTACCAATTTAAAATTTTAAGACAAAAAGTCAAAAAATTATAAGTTTATATAAATTATTGAAATAAAATTTAAAATATATAAAAGCTTTTATACATCTAAATTTAAAAATTTGATTTCAATTTAAAATAATTTTAATTATGAAAAATATATTAACGCTTTTATTGATGTTTTCCATTTATCTAGGATTTTCTCAACCTGACGGTACAACTGGAATAACTACTACTCAAGACAAATACTCAACAGCAATTAATAATATTAATAGTGAATATTTTGAAAATAAATATGAATCTATGAATGCATTTATGGCTGATGATATAACTATTACTATTAATGGAGAAAATATTACTAAAGAACAATGGATACAGGGTTGTAAAATCCATCATCAGCTCTATAGTGATATAAAGTGGGATCCTTATTCATTTGTAGATACTACAGTTTATAATGAGGCTAATAACAATACGGTTTGGTCACATGTATGGGGCTCTTGGTCAGGTAAATCTAAAAGGACTGGGGAGGTTGACACTAATCCAGTGAATTTTAGCTATCAATGGGTTAATGGCAAGATAACATTGATGAATGGTATTTATGATCCAACAGAACTAAATATTGAAATCAAAAAGGCTAAAATTAAAATGTAAATTCTTATTTATTAAAGGGATTAAATAAAAAAGCATTCATTAAATTGAGTGCTTTTTTAATTTATTTTCCCATCAAGATCAAATTGTGAAACAAAGCTCCATATTAGCTCACTTGAGTTAATATCCCTATTGCCCCATGCTCCAAACCAATCATGACCGCCCCCAATTACCTTGTAATGACTTACTTGAGTACTATCCACACAATTTACATAAGAATACTCCTCTACTCTGCTGTTATCAGTTAAATCGATATTATCAAATCTTGAAAGAATTGGGTCAATAGAGCACGAATTAAATTTTGACCAGTATGATAGTACATTTGAAATAGGTTCGAATAATGATCTAGCCCCAACATATGGAACAACTCTATCACTATCACCATGGATTTGTAAAATACTTAAAGACCTTGATGGATTGCAATTATCATATGTTTGGGGTGTCATAGAGCCAGTTACAGATGCAATTGCTGCAATTTTATCACTTAATTGACAAGCTAGCTTAAAACTCATAAATCCACCGTTAGACATTCCAGTGCTGTATATTCGTTTTTCATCAATAGAAAAAACAGTTGATATATTATCAATCAATGACTCGACAAATTTTACATCGTTAACATTACTTCCCAGAGTCCACCCACCAACATTCCAATGAGTACTACCGTTAAGCCTGAGCCCTTGTGGATAAACAACTATAAAGCCTTCTCTATCAGCAATTCCGTTAAATTTCGAATATTGCATTATATTTTTCGCAGAGCTTGTATAACCATGAAAACAAAAAAGGAGAGGATATTTTTTGGAGGGATCATAATCCCTTGGAGTAAATATCTTATAGTCTCTGAGCGCAGAGTCAACAACAATTTTTACCTCTTGAAGTGCAGTTTTAAGTTCAAGAGGATAAAAATTTGTTATAGAATCAACCCCTAAGTAAGTTGAATTCCAGTCCAAAAAAACTTGATCTACTGATGATTCATCCTCTTTAAAACATGATATTAAAGTAAAAAAAAGTAAAAAAAATAAAATTTTTTTCATTAAAATTTAAATTTTTTAAATTTATATAAATCAAAAGTATTTAAATTATATTCAATGGAAAAGAATCCTCGAGATTTCTTAAAAAGGAAAGCTAAATATAAAATGAAAAAATTATGGATTAAATTTTCTATTTTATTTGCTACCCTATTTGTACTTTTATTACTAATAAATTATTTAGAAAAATAAATTTTGATAAAAAGAATAAGTTCATATTTAATATTATTTATAATACTATTAAGTTGCTCAAAAGACAGCGGCGGAAGTAGCGCAATTGAAGCTACTCCTCCAGTTGTTAAGTACACAATTTCTTCTTCAGCTCAAACCGGAGGTAGTGTAAGCAGTACAGGAGGAAGCTTTACAGCTGGTCAAGAATTCACTGTCACTGCTACAGCAGAAAAAGATTACCAGTTTACAGGATGGACAGGTGTTGATTCAAACGAAAATCCTTTAACAATAACTGTAAACTCTAATCAAACAATTCAGGCAAATTTTAAAAAGAAAAAATACCCATTAACAATTAATATCAAGGGAAATGGTACTGTTACTGAGGAATTGGTGTCCACAAGTAGATCGACAGAATATGAAGCTCAAAGTGTTGTTAGACTGACTCCTAATGAAAGGGAAGGTGAGTCTATTTTCTTAAAATGGACTGGAGATATAACTGGAACTGATAATCCAATTGAAGTTACAATTGATGAGCCTAAAACTGTTACTGCAACATTTGAATTTGCTGTTTATAATGGAGTTGTTGGAAAGTGGGTAATAAAAAAAGAAAAAGGAGGTGGATCAGAAAAAATCTTGTTAGCTGATGCTGAAATTGATTATATAATATTTAATTCTGATTTCACATATGAGGTAGGTTTGGTTGATGCTGATTCAAATGATGCAATAGTAGTTAGTGGAATATATGTTATCACTTCAAATGAAAAAATTGAATTTTACCAAGTTACTGTTGGAGTAGAGATACTTGCTGCTGGAGGGGTAAATGATATTAAACTAGATGTTATTAATAATACAATTAGTTTTGAATTAGATTTTGCTCCCAAAATAGGAGATTTTGTAGGTTCAATTAAACAAACTGTTGATAATGCTAACAAAGATCTAAATTATGATCCAGTTACTAAAAGTACAATTACTCAAACAGCAACCTCTGTAACTTCAACTTCAACAACAAATACAAATACTACCCAATCTTTCACATCAACACCAATATTGATTTTTCCTAAATTTGAATCAAATGTGTTTAATTTTTGTAATAATCAACCTATACCATCAGATGCGGTAACTTGGAGTATTTATTATGATCCTTCAACAACATCGTCACTAACAAATCAAAATCCAATAACAAATATTGAGGTGAGTTCATTACCTAACGGGATAAATTATGCTGTTGAAAATCAACCTAATGCAGTAAATGGTAGTGCCGAAATTGGAATTAAAATTGGCGGAACACCCGATGATGATTCCTTAAGCGAATATAATGTTGAGATTTCAGCTATAAACGGATATACTGGATTAAAAGAATCATATTCATTCAAAGTTAAAATTGATTCATGTACATCCAATGAATCAGGATCAGTTCCTCAAACAACTTCTCCAACAACATCAACAACTACAAATACAACAACTTCGCAAAATACATCAACTGACTCTAATGACTCTAGTAACTCGGGTTCAATATCGGTTACAAATGTATCGGGACCTGATACTCAATCTACTTTTGTAGGCACTGCTATATCAGCAGTTTCTTATGAAATTATTGGTATAACTACTGTTATTGGAGTTGACAATATTCCTCCTGGAGTTTTATTTACAAATACTGGTGGAACTATTTGGGAATTGTCTGGTACACCAACAAGTGATGCGGTAGGAACATACTCGTATATTGTTTATGCCTCTAATGGAACTGTAACCCAAACATTAAATGGATCAATTACAGTCTCTACATCACCAGTCACTGCTCCCACTAACACTCCAACTCCTACTTCGACAACAACTACAACAACCACCTCTGAAAACTCAACAGCTAATACAGTTGAAACAACAACTACAACTAATACTTCAGTTTCAAACTCTCCATCATCATACACATTAAATGTTACTGCTAGTGGAAACCAAGATTATATTTTTAGTGGATCTGATTTTACTGGCGATATTTCTGGAAATGATCCAACAATAAATATTAAAACAGGAGACACAATTAACTTTGTTGTAGATGCGGCTGGACATCCATTCTATTTGAAAACTGTTGCAGGAGTTGGTACTCAAAACCTTGTAGATGGTATTCAAAATAATGGTACGGTAAATGGGACAATCTCTTTTACTCCTAATGAAGGTGTATATTATTACCAGTGTTCGCTTCATGGTGGAATGTTTGGTTCCATAATAGTGACAAACTAATTTTTTTAAATATTAAATGAATAAAAAATTACTGCTACTTTTTTTAATAGCGATTAATCATTTGATTGGACAAGAAAAATCTGAAATTAAAATATCACCTCCTATTTCGACGGATAGACCAGATAATAGTGACTCACCATATACAATTGAAAAAGAAAATTTTCAGTTTGAGACAGGAATTAGTTATTCTTCTGGGAACTCAAATGGATTGTCGGTTAAAACTTTAACATTAAACACTGGCCTTTTTAGATTTGGTGTTTTTGATGATTTTGAATTAAGACTTGGATATGATTTAATTAATGAAAAAAATAATTTAAAATATTCAATACCAAATGATTTTAAGTCTTTTAATACTAGCTATACATCAAAAGGTCTTAATCCATTATTATTAGGTTTTAAGTTCCTTATTCAAAATGGAAATGAAAAAAAACCGGCAATTGGCTTTGTTTCTAACCTATATTTACCGTTTTCTGCTTCAAAAGATTTGAAACCCAAAAGTACTGCAGCAGATTTTAAGTTTGCTTTAAGTCATTCATTAAGTGAAACTCAAAATTTATCATATAATTTTGGAGTTCAATGGGGAAACAATGAATATTTATTAGACTATTTATATTCAATAGTCTATGGAACCTCAATCAAAGATAAATTAGGATTATTTTTTGAACTTTATGGAGATATTTCTGAAAAAGGTTACTCTAATAATTATTGGGATAGTGGAATAACTTATTTAGTTAATAATAATTTTCAATTAGACGCATCAATTGGCTCAGGCATAGCATCAGATCAAGTTATTTATTTAAGTTTTGGATTTAGTCAAAGATTTATTCCCAAAAAACCATAATTTTTCATAAAATTTTAATTAATATCTTTGCAAAATGAGAAAAAAATTTTTTCTTATAATTTTTATAATATTTGGTTCAATTAATTCTCAAACTTCAGACCAAATAAAGCTTTGTTTTGCAATGCAAGGTAATAGCTTTGCCTCTGATAGTACAGCTGATTTGGCATTAAATAAAATTTTATCCGTTACAGGTTTATCAAAAAGATTTGTTTTGGCTCCATGTAACGAAATAAGTAATTGTCTAGCTATTTCATACAAAGGCATTAGATATATTCTTTTTGATAAAAACTTTATGAAAAGTATTACTTCGCAAGCAAATGATTGGGCAAATATATCTATTCTAGCTCATGAAGTAGGTCATCATATTAACGGACATTCAATAGATGTTCTAATCTATGCTGGTGAAGAGGTTGATCCACCTACACTTGAAGCCTCTAGGCAAATGGAGTTAGAAGCAGACGAGTTCTCAGGTTTTGTAATGGCTAAACTGGGTGCTACTTTGGATCAAGCCTCAAAAGCAATAGAGATAATGGCAGTTGAAGCGGACGATACTTATTCTACACATCCAAAAAAATCAAGAAGACTTAAGGCGGTTGCAAAAGGTTATAATAATGCTGGAGTAGTTAATAAAGTTGAATATGTCCAAAAAAAAGGTTCTAAAATTTCTGTTGAAGAAGTTTTTAATATCGCCAGATCAAAACAAGCAGCTAATGATTACGTTGGAGCTATTAATGAATATTCCAAAGCAATTAGAATAAAGCCTGACTATACATTTGCCTACAACAACAGAGGTTTTTTAAAATTTAAACTCAAAGATTTTGTTGGTGCCATTAATGATTATTCTAAAGTCATAAAAATTGATCCAGGATATGCTACAGCTTACTATAACAGAGCATCTGCTAAAAAAAACATCAAAGACGTTTATGGAGCTTTATCCGATTATAACTCGGCATTAAAAATTCGCCCTGATTATGCAATAGCATATAACAACAGAGGAAACATAAAATATAATCTAAAGGATTATAAAGGGGCAATTAATGACTATACAAAAGCAATTAAGTTTAAGGCAAAAGGACCAGTTAAAATTTTTACAAACAGAGGTGTTTCTAAGGAATCACTTGGAGATATAAAAGGCGCATGTAATGATTGGAAAGTTGCTGCAAGACTTGGAGGAAAAAATGCTCAAAAATGGATTCTAGAACAATGTAATTAAAACAAACAATATGAAAAAAATTATTCTTTTATTAATAATGTATATTCCAATTATTAGCTTCTCCCAAAATCTAGGAGATTATTATAATTCAAAAACAGATAATAATGCCGATAAAATTGATTTTGGTATAAGAAACCCAATTGGATTTGTCGAAGAAAAATCTAAAGGCAAAGAAATTAAGAATTGGACTAAAAAAGATATTGAAATAAAGGTCTTTGTTAAAGAAAATCCCAAAAAATATACTGACAAAAACAGAAAGTTTTTTATTGATGTTTTAAAAGCTAATAAGCTTAAACTAAAATATTTTAAATTAAATCCAAAGTCAATATCAAAATCGAATTATATTACAATAGACAATCATCCTGGAATTGAAGTTCTAATTAAAAATAAATCATTTTTCAAAAGAACAGTATTAGTTTTTTTTAATAATTATTATTTTGAAATAATGATTCAATCCAAGATTGAAAATATTTTAGATTTATACAAACCTTTATTTAATGATCTTTTAAATTCAATAATTTTCTATGAACAATATTCAAATCCTAACCCTGTAGTTGGAAAATGGAAAATTATTAGAGAGACAAAAGGAGGAAGTAAAAAAGAGTAATTTTTAATTAATTTTTATAGGGTCTTGTGCCTTTTAATATTAAAAAACTTTAACTTTTATGATTATTTTATTTCATTAACTGCTCAAAAGAACCTGCGACTTCTAAAGCAGCAGAATACCCAGTATCATTAAAAACAATTTTGTTTGTTTGTTTTTCTTTTAATAAAACTTCCATTTTCCCATCCATACACTCTTCAACTCGAGAATCCATGAATCCAGAAATTGGGGCAACTAGTTTAGTTGGTTTTTTTCTTGTAAGCTCAAGTTCTAGTATAAATTGTGGATTTTCAAACCTAATTGTAACTAAAGAATCTGTAACATTGCAAGCTAATAATTTTGAATGATTATATGTAGTAAACTCTATTAATTTATCATCAATAAATACTCCAGCAATAAAACCTATAAAAGAAGATTTAAGCCATGGTATTTTTGCTACTGAAGCTTTAACAGAAAATTTTTTCTTTTTAAAATTATTACACTGCATCCAAATATAGCCCTCAGGAAAAGAGTGTCCCCAGTCTTTTTCGATATAACCTTTCCCATCAGTAAAATCTACAGTCTTACTTTTAATTTTTAATTTCCCTTTTATTGTATGATTCATACTTAAAATCCCATGGTAACATTCCATAAATGGCACAAAAGAAAATGGACCCATGATACCGGGAGAAAAAATAGAATTTGACCATGGAGTTAAATTTTTAAAAAACAACTCACCTTCTATTTCAGGTAATTTAAGTGATATATAATCTGATTTAAAAAAATTTTTTGAAATAATAACATGATGAATTTTGGAGTTAGGAATAAACTCACCAAAATTAAATTTATGATATTTCGCCGATAAATTCTTGCCATCTAAAACTTGAATAAATGCCTGTTTTTTCCCATTCTCATCCATAGCAATCCCAGGAATAAATGCAAATGCATTTTTTTGATCCTTCGAAACTATTTTATAGTACCAACCTTCAAAAAATTTTCTCGATCTACCCCAACCATGATATAAAGGAGGATTAAAAAGGGCTCGTAATCTATTAAATAACATACCTAAAAATAAAAAAAACCAACCTTAAATAGGTTGGTTTTGGAAAATAAAAAAATAATTGATAATATTTAATTTGTCGACATCACAAAACTTGCAGTCCATCCAGGATTTCTATTTATTGAGTTATTCAACAAACCAAAAAGTTTTTGAGTTTTGAAATCCCAATCAGGAGTTGCGTTTGCATTAGGTGCACTAGCATCCTTATCATAAAGATTAAAATAAACATGAGTAAATGGTGGTGCAACCTCCTCTAATGCCTCATTTTTATAGGTGATTTTGGATAAAAGCCATTGTTTTTGGTCACCTTTTAAAATTGTTTCCATCACTATTGGCTTCCATACTTCAGATTCAAGTTGTTCATAATCATCACTTGTAGCTTCACCTCCGCCCCATCTAAGTTGATCGCCAGGCTTTAGACTTCCTCCTACTAGTGGAGTAGCATCAATGATTTGTCCGTTCCATTGATAATTATTTTTCTTTATCTTAGGGTCTTTAGCTAAGATTTTTCTTATAAAAGACGAGGACATTTTACCCTTCAATCTTCTTTTAACTACTGAATTAAAATATGCCGTTGCATTTTCTTGATTTTGCCAATTTTTTTGTTCCTTCTCGATCTGAGCTTGAGATTCGTAAAAATTAAATACAATATATGCAACATTATCAATTGCCTTGTTGTCCCTAGTGTTTACTTTAAAAACAGCCCAACCAAGCTTATTACCATTGTCAACAGATTCTTGATGAAATTCCTTCCAGATTTGCTCTAATTTTAAATAATCAGATTCAGTACCTTCATTTAAGACAAAATGATTAGCAGAAAAAAATTGTGCATTTGAGAGAGAAATTACACAAAATAGAAGTATATAAAATATATTTTTCATTTTTTTTAAAATTTAAGTTAATTAATTAGTTCTCATAACTAATGTAGCATCTCTTCGAGGCTTCATTTCAACTGATTCTCCAAGTAATTGCATTAGTTTCTGAGTTTTAAAATCAAGACTATTTATCATAGACTCCTCTATTGGAGTAGGTTCTACATTAGGAAAATTCCATGTAGTATGAGTTACATCAGGAATAGATTTTTCAGATAATTCATTTTTACTAATATACTTAGTGAAAACCCATTGTCTGGTAAGTTCATTCATAACTCTTTCCATTACAATTGGTTTCCAAACTTCAGATTCAAATTTTTCATAATCTTCGCTTTTTTGAACCATTAAATTCCAAAACATTTTATCTCCAATTTTTAAGTCTCCTCCAACAAGTGGTGTTCTATCTAATACTTTTATAGTTGCTCCATAAATTTCTTTTATAACATTTTTAGATAAAACTTTATTGATTGCATATGAAGACATTCTACCTTTCATCCTTTTTTTAATAATAGACTTTACTCTATTTTGGTCCCAATTAAATGACTCGGCTTGTTTTTCATTTTCAAAAACATTAAATACCAGATAATGATTTCCTTCAACTGGCTTTCCGTCATATGAATCAACCTTCCAAAGGGACCATGATAATTTTTCACCATTATTTACTGTTTCTTGATGAAATTGATGCCATAACCTTTCAAGCTTTAAATAATCTGATTCAGATGTATCATTAAGCACAAAGTAATTTAAACCAACCACTTGCCCGCTTGCAAAAAAACTAATTGTAAGTGAGAAAATTAATAATATTTTTTTCATTTTATTAAATTTTTAAATTTTGAGAATGTAATATTAATTTAATAACAGATTTTAGATTTAAATAATCAAAAAAATACTTTTAACTTTTTTAAATAACTCTTTAATAAAATTTTAAAAAACTAATTAGGCAATTAATCCATTTTGTTTGGCTAGAAAATTGGCTGAGTTACCTTTTTTGTCCTTTATTAAAGGATTAGCACCACATTCTATAAGTAAATCATAAACAGCTTTTTGTTTAAACATAGCACTATAAATTAAAGCAGTTGATCCGGTAAAATTTTGAGAATCAATAGTTACATTATGTTTAATAAGGGTTTTTACAGTTTCAATGTAACCTTTGAAACATGCGCCCATTAAAGCACTGTTTCCTGACAAATCTTTTTGATTAACATTAACTCCCTTTTCTAATAAAAACTCAACCATATTAATACGATCATTATAACAAGCGAGAATTAATGGTGTTGTACCTCTTTCGTCTTTTATGTTAATTAAATCATTTTCAGACTCTATTGCTTTGGTAAAATCATCAAAATTCCCATTACGTATTATATTGAAAAAAAAATTTAAATCCATAACTTAATTATTTACATTCACCCTCACTCCAGTTTTTAATTCCTTTTGATATAGCAAAACATGAATTTGAATATGTTTTACCATCACAACCACACACAGGATCATACAATTCAATACAAACAGAATCAATTATTGGCTCACCATTACAATCATTTTGATAATCACTTTTGGAGCAACTCAAAATTGAAATAATAAAAATAATTAAAAACTTATACATGAATCACATAGTAATATTTTATTAAATCAAAATTATAAATAAAAATATCTATCGATTTTTTTATCCTCAATTAACTATCGTGAAAACCGACCTTCTATTTAGTTGATGTTCCTTTTCATCACAATCAACATTATCCTCACAATAATTTTCTAATTGCCCTTCACCAAATCCTCTTTCATTAATTCTGTTAGAGTCTATACCTTTTTTAACAAGCCATGCTTTAGTTGACTTAGCACGACGAATTGAAAGTCTTAAATTATATTTTTCACTAGCTCTGGAATCAGTATGTGACTCAATTTGAATTCTCATTTCTGGATTTTTAATCATAGCAACATAAACCTTATTTAATTCAACCCTTGCATCAGAAGTAATATAAGATTCATCTAAATCAAAATAAATAGGATTTAATTTTAAAATGCATTCTAAGTCACTTGGAATGCAATCCTGTGCCCAATCTAAATCAAAATCTTCCACTAATTTATTTGATATATTACTTGTTGTAATCTCATTTCTAACTATACCATATCCTATTCCATTGGAGACCTCCAAAATATAACTTTTGTCACAATCAAAATTATCATCAAAAGAATATCTCGCTTTATCATCTGCCCTAACTTGAGACAAAAGCCTACCGTCTTTACTTAAAAGCTTAACTAGTGCACCTGGAATAATCTCCCTAGTATTAGAATCTCTTACTATACCCTGAATTACATAATCACATTTATTTAATTTAACTTTATAAACTTCATCAGACTTACTTCCCAAAAAACCGCTTCTGTTTGAAGAGATATATCCGAATTTTTTTGAATTATTATATACAAAGCCGAAATCATCAAAAGGACTATTAATTGGTTCTGCTAAATTTTCTGCTTGACTTGGAAAACCTCTTCTGTTTAATTCAGTTTTGAATACATCAAACCCTCCTAAACCTATTCTCCCGTCACTTGAGAAATATAACAAGTCATTGTCATCAATAAATGGAAAAGACTCTCTAAATTCAGTATTGACCTTAGGACCAAGATTAATTGGATTACCATATAAAATCTCATCGTCTTGCTCAAAAATATCAACATACCAAATATCAGAATAACCATAAGATCCTGTCATATCAGAAGCGAAATACAATCTTTTACCATCTTTGCTTAATGTTGGATGAGCCACAGAATATTGATCACTATTAAAAGGCAACTCTTTTATATTACTCCAACTTTCTCCATCATCACTTGTAGCTGAGTATAGCTTTAACCTGACTTTTCGATTTCTATCCGATGCCAATCTTCCATCTATGTAATTATTTCTTGTAAAATACATGGTTTTTAAATCATTAGAAAAAGCCGCACTTGATTCATGGTACATTGTATTGACTTGCCCATTTAATATTTTTGGATTAGAAATCTCACCTAACGAGTCAATTTCAGCTTCAAATAAATCTAAAAACTTTTCACCTGACCATTCATATTGATCATCACCTGTACTGCTTGTAGTTGAGGAAAAAACAACCTTTTCGTCTCCATAAAAACTAGGTCCAAATTCAGAATTCTCTGTATTTATATTAGTTTTAATGAGTCTATGTCTTCGAGAATTTGAATAAATTGTATCTAAATAATTTTGATTATTTTCGAACTCATTTTTAATAATTAAATTATTTGATTTTTTTAGATATTTTCTCATTAAATCGTCTGAAACATCATATGCACCTACACTTTTAAAACTTAATGAAGCCCTAAATAAATTTTCCTCAGAAACTTCCTCTGGATATTTAACTAAAAGCTTATTATACCAAGTTACAGCTTTATCATATTGACTATTATTAAAATATGTATTCGCTAGATATTCTAATGATTCTTGAGTTTCTTTTCCAGTTCTCAGTAGTTTAAGATATTTATTCTGGGCATCCATATAAGAAGTCCTTTCATATCTTTTCTTTGCATCGAAAATATTTACTCTTAACTTATTACTTTTTTCATTTTTTTCTGATAATATTGGTTCAGGAACAACATCAATTTTAGAATCATTTTCATATTCATTTATGTCATTTTCAGGATTATTTGAAACAGGTATGACTTGACCTGGAGCAAGGGACTCCTCTGCAAGGGCCTTTATTTCATCTGGTGATGAATAATTATCTACTTCTCCAAGTAAAGCGTATTCATCCTCTAATTGAGGATCTTCTATTCCCACATACTCATCTACTTCCTCAGTTAAAGTATATTCATCCTCTAATTGAGGATCTTCTATTCCTGCATACTCATCCACTTCCTCAGTTAAAGTGTATTCATCCTCTAATTGAG
>CAJPUR010000018.1 GCA_905381055.1 uncultured Flavobacteriaceae bacterium | reverse complement strand
TCAAGTATATTTAGCGCTTTTCCAATAATTCCATTTGTCTTTTCTCCTTTAAGGCTGCAAATAAATCCGGCTCCACAATTATCATGTTCAAATTCAGAAGAATAAAGTCCTTGTTTTTTTGGAAACATATTTTATAAAAAAAATTAGAATACAAAAATAATAGATTTTAATAGGTTTTTACTATAGAATTAATAAAAAAACATCTTTGATTATTAGTTTAGCAATTCAATGTTGTAAATTTTAAAATCCTTCAATAAATTAAACATAAATTTAATATTACTTCAATTTTTATAATTAATTTTTAAATTTAAATGTTCTAAAAAAATAATATCAAAAATAAAAATCAATATATTGTTTTAGGGGTCATGTCTGGTACATCTTTAGATGGCCTAGATCTTGTAGTTTCAAAATTTGTCTTAAATAAAAATAAATGGGAATTTTCAATTTTATTAAAAAAAACTCACAAGTATTCTTCTGATTGGATTGAAAGGCTTAAAACTGCAATTTATTTAAATAAAACAGAATTATTAGAATTAGATATTAATTATTCAAAATATTTAGCTCAAATAATTAACGATTTTACTTCTAATAAAAAAATTAAAATTGACTTTTTAAGTTCACATGGGCATACTGTTTTTCATGAACCTGAAAAAGGTTTAACTTATCAAATTGGGAACAACAGAAATTTATCTGATCTTACGTCTAAAACATTAGTTTGCGATTTTAGATCGCAGGATGTTTCATTAGGTGGACAAGGCGCTCCTTTGGTCCCTGTTGGAGATTATTATTTGTTTTCTGATTATTCAGCAACCTTAAATCTGGGAGGGTTTGCTAATATTACTAAGTTGACAAATCCAATAATTGCTTATGACATTTGTCCAGTTAACACTGTTTTAAATTTTTTATCAGGAAAACTTAAATTAAGTTATGATGATAGAGGTAAAATGGCATCTGAGGGTAAGATAATAAACAAAATGTTTAATGAATTAAATTTAATTAAGTTTTATGATTTTTTACCACCTAAATCACTTGGAATTGAATGGGTAAAAAAAGAAATTGATCCTATTTTAACTAAATATGAAAAATTTCCAGTTAAAGATCTACTCCATACATTTGTAGTTCACATCGCTTTAAAAATTTCATCTCAGTTTCCTATTGAAGGTAAAATTTTAGTAACTGGTGGAGGAGTCTATAATGAGTTCTTAATTAATCAGATTAAAAAAAAATCTAAATGTGAATTAGTTAAACCCAGTAGTGATTTGATTGAATTTAAAGAAGCACTGATTTTTGGTTTTCTTGGAGTTCTGAAATTAAGAAATGAGATTAATTGTTTTAGTTCAGTTACAGGAGCAAAAAAAGATCACTCCTCAGGAGTTATTTATAATATTTAATTTTTGATTAATTACTATATTAAATTATATTTAGAACAAAATTCAAATAATTATGGAAACAATTATAATTTCAATTTTTGTGCTTGGATATTTAGCAATTACTCTTGAGCACACGCTTAAAATTGACAAGTTGATTCCTGCACTTGCGATGATGGCAATTTTGTGGGCTATTATTGCTCTAACTCATTTACCTGTTTTTGAGGTAAATTCGGAATTACTAAAGTTAGTCCCTTCCCATATTGATGAAGTATTATTACATCATTTAGGTAAAACTGCTGAAATTTTAGTCTTTCTTCTTGGAGCTATGACAATAGTTGAAATTATAGATTATTTTAATGGTTTTTCCACAATCAAATCTTTTATCAAAACTAAATCTAAAAAAAAATTACTTTGGATTTTCTCTGGATTAGCTTTTATTTTATCTGCAATAATAGATAACTTAACCGCAACAATTGTTTTGATAACAATTCTTCAAAAAGTTGTTAGACATAAAAATACAAGATTGTGGTTTGCTGGTTTAATAATTGTTTCTGCAAATGCTGGGGGAGCTTGGTCCCCTATAGGAGATGTTACTACAACAATGTTATGGATTGGAGATAAAGTTACAACAATTGAATTAATAAAATTTCTTTTGATCCCGTCTATTGTTTGTACTTTAATTCCAGTTTTTATTGCTTCTCAGTTAAAAGCTTTTCAGGGCAATATTTCATCTGAAGTTAAGGATGAAGATGAAAAGAATCATAAATATGGAGCAACCATGCTATACATGGGGCTTTCTGGAATAGTATTTGTTCCAATTTTTAAAACTATTACTCATTTACCACCATATGTGGGAATGATGTTCTCTTTAGCTGTTGTTGCAACTTTTGCTGAAATTTTTAGTCGTACTAAAATTAGTATTTCAAATGTAGATGAGGAGAGCAATATGGAAGCCCATCATAGCCCTGTTCACAAATCACTTTCTAAAATTGAGTTACCTAGTATATTATTTTTTCTTGGAATTTTGTTGGCAGTAGCTGCGCTTGAATCACTTGGTATATTATTTGAATTTGCTGGATCATTAAATGAGGCTATCCCAAATACAGATATTGTAGTAATTTTGTTTGGTATTGGTTCAGCCATTGTGGACAATGTCCCATTAGTAGCTGCTAGTATGGGAATGTTTTCTCAATCAATGGATGATCCATTGTGGCATTTTATAGCTTTTTCTGCTGGAACTGGAGGGAGCATGTTAATTATTGGATCAGCTGCTGGAGTAGTTGCTATGGGAATGGAAAAAATTGATTTTTTTTGGTATTTAAAAAAAATATCATGGTTGGCTTTTCTTGGATTTATCGCAGGTTCAATAACATTTATGTTCCTAAGGGGATTATTAGTGTAAAATATAAAAATTAATAAATTATATATGCAAGATCCAATTTCAAATCAAGTTGAAAAATCTCTTTCTTTAATTGAATTGGTTAGAGATGGAGGAATTGGAGCTCAAATTATAATTATAATTTTATCTGTTTTATTTGTGATTTCTGTGTATATATATATTGAAAGATCATTTGTTCTTAAATCTGCTCAAAAAATAGATGAAACTTTTATGGAACAGATTAAACACTATGTTAAACAAGGAAAGATAGAAGAAGCTAAGCAGTTATGTATGAGTGAGAATTCTCTTATTTCAAATTTAATAGTTAAAGGAATTTCAAGAATTGGAAAACCTCTTGAGGATATAAGTGCTTCAATTGAAAATGCCGGAAAATTAGAGGTTTACAAATTAGAAAAAAATGTAAGTATATTAGCTACTATTGCAGGAGTAGGGCCAATGATAGGTTTTCTGGGAACAGTAATTGGTATGATTATTTCAATTTTTGAAATCTCAAATGCTGGAGGTAATATTGACATGAAGCTTTTATCAAATGGATTATATACTGCTATGACAACAACTGTTGCAGGATTGATTGTGGGTATTTTGGGTTATATCTTTTATAATCACTTAGTTGTTAAAACTAATAAAGTTGTGTATGTAATGGAATCTTCAACCATTGAATTCCTAGATTTATTAAATGAACCAGCAGTGTAAATGAAATTTAGAGGGCAAAATAAAATATCAAATGATTTCAATTTGTCATCTATGACAGATATTGTTTTCCTATTATTGATTTTTTTTATGATTGCTTCAACTTTAGCTAAAGAATTAGATACTATTGAAGTTACTCTTCCTAGTGCTAAGGGAAAAACAGAAAATCGAAAATCGATTACAGTAACAATAAATAATAAAAATAATTTTTTTATAGATGGGGAAGCTATTTCAAAAGATTTATTTGAAAAAAAACTAATTGATTTAGTTTCTTTAGATAAAAAAAAAATTGTTGTATTAAAATCTGAAAAAACTGTACCACTTGAAGAGGTGGTTTTTATAATGAATATAGCTAATCAAAATGCTATTAAAATAATTCTAGCTGTAGAATCAAATTAATATGATTTTTTTTAAAACCACTCATGAAAGAAAGTCATTAATTTTAACATCAATAATAATTCTTTTAGTTATTTTTCTATGTTCATTTGTTGGGCTAAAATATTTTGAACCTCCAATAGAATATGGGGTTGAAGTTAGCTTTATGGATTATCCCTCTAATAAAAAAGCTGAGGTTTTTGAAACTAATGAATCAGTTTCAGATAAAATAGAAAAACAAAAAATTTCCTCTCCAAAATCAAATTTAAAATCAGATAAATTAATCACTCAGGATGATGATTCTGAAATGACAAGTATAAAAAAAAATAATAAATTTTCAGAAAATAAACTTGAAAATAAAATTAATGAATCAACTGAAAAAACAGTTAAAAGTTTTTTATCTAATTTATCAAAAAACAAAAGAACTGAAGAAAATGAAAATAAATTGGATAATGAAACTAATAAGTTTAATGAAATTTATTCATCAACATATTATACTAAAAAAAATGCAACCGGAGATAAAAATCAATATGGACTAAATGGAAGAAATCTAAGGAGTAGTGGCCTGGTCTCGCACAAATGTAATGAGGAGGGTATAGTAGTTGTAAAAATATTAGTTGATCCTAGTGGAAATGTGATTTCTGCAGATCCTGGAGTTAAAGGAAGCACTAATATTGATAATTGTCTTCTTGATCCGGCAAAAAAAACCGCTTTGACTTTTAAATGGTTCCCTGACAAAAATGCACCAGATAAGCAAGTTGGTTTTGTAGTAATTCAATTTAAGTTAAGTGAATAGTTTTAAAGATGTAATTAACTGGATAAATTCTCAGATTCCTAATTATCAAAATCAAGGACTTAAATCATACAAGCCTGACTTAAATAAAATGAAATCATTTAATGATTTTTTAGGTAACCCTGATAATAATTTTAAAAAAGTGCATATTGCAGGTACTAATGGTAAAGGTTCTACTGCACATTTAATTTCTTCAGTTCTTCAAGAATCAGGTTATAAGGTAGGATTATATACATCTCCACATTTAAAATGCTTTACAGAAAGAATAAAGATAAATGGTAAATCAATTCAAAAGAACTACGTAATAGATTTTTTTAATAAGAATTCAGGTTTTATAAAAGAGAATAGCTTATCATTTTTTGAAATTACAGTTGGATTAGCTTATGAAAATTTTTCAAAAAATAAAGTAGATATATCAATTATTGAAGTGGGCTTAGGAGGAAGGTTAGATGCAACTAATATTATTCAAAATCCAGAAGTTTCAATAATAACAAATATTGGAATGGATCATTCAATTATACTTGGAGATAATAGAAAATTAATAGCAAAGGAAAAGGCAGGTATAATTAAAAACAAAGTCAAAGTAGTAATTGGAGAAAAAGATAAGGAGACGATGGAAATTTTTAAAAGAGTTGCTCAAAATAAAAATGCGGAAATTTTGTGGACCAGTGACTTAAATGAGTTTGATTATAAATCAGACTTAGAAGGAAATTACCAAATTGAAAATATGAAATGTTCGTATTTGGCTCTTACTTCTTTAAAAGATTTTAATATTTCAAAAAAGTCGATTAGAAATGGATTTTTAAATACTAAAATTAATACTGGTATTTCTTGTAGATGGGAAAAAGTTTCAAAAAATCCAGAAATAATTATGGATGTCAGCCATAATAAAGAAGGATTTAAGTATGTAGTTGAACAGCTAAAAAATAAATCATTTAAAAGATTACATATGGTTTTGGGATTTGTAAATGATAAAAATATTGATGAGATTTTTAAAATTCTTCCAAAAAATGCTCTTTATTATATTTGTAAACCTTCAATTGCAAGAGGAATGAATATTGGTGAAATAATTCCAAAAATTGAAAAATATCAATTGAATTATCTAATATATTCTAGTCCAAAAGAGGCATTAAACAATGCTAAGAAAAAATCATCTAATAGTGACTTGATTTACGTTGGAGGTAGTACTTTTATTACCGCTGAATTAATTTAAAAAACATTGTTAATGATAATAAATATTAATGTTGAATTAAATTTTAATTTAAAGATTATCTTTAACTTCTTCAAGAGCTCTACTAGCCATTCCGACAGCATCATGATTTCCAGTGCCTTCTGCTAATTCTAGCGACTTTTTTGCAGCTTTAAGGGCTTCTTTTTTATCTCCATATCTATTGTATATCTGTGCTTTATAAGAATAAACCCAAAAAGGAAATGGACCTTTGCGTATTGATAGACTTTTATCAAACCAAATTTTACTTTTATTTTTATCTAAATCATTATGATAAAAGTATAATGCTGCATTGTGATAATCCCAAGTTGACGCCTTACCGCTAGAAATTGTTTCTTCAATACTTTCCATTACTTCTTTATCAGTAAAAACTTTAAAAGGGAATGCAGCAAGTTGATCTTCCCAGTTAAAACTAAGCACAGCAGAATTTTGAGTGATATTGTTAAAACCAATTTGAAAATTTTCTACTGAAAAAGGTAATTTGAAACTTTGACCAACAACATCTAAAATAATTTTATTTTTATTCCAGTCTGAGGGTAATCCATTGTTTTCTGTTTCATCGTATAACATCAATCTCCATTCACTTTCATTTGGAATTGTGTAAATTGAGTATTTTCCTTTTTTTACGATTATTCCATTAAAACTTACATCTTTAGAAAAACTAATTGTTGTATTTTTATTAGCTCCTGTCCTCCAAATTTTATCGTAAGGCACAACTCCACCAAATATCTTTCTTGACTTTACAGCAGGTCTCGAATATTCGACTTCAATATCAGTAAGCCCTACAACTTGACTGATCTTTGATTTTGTACTTAAAGCTGGAGTTTTTACTTGGCAATAGGTAGTTGAAAAAATAAACAGAATTTGTACTATTAAAATTTTTTTCATGATATGAAATATTAAAAAATAATTTAGTTTTATGGCGATTTAATTTAACTAATTTAAAAAAAAAAAAAAAATTAAATAAACGATTAATTTAATCTTTTTGATTTAGTAGTTATAAAAATTTATATTTGCCATCATTTGTTATAAAGCAAATAATAGTTAATATAGGGCGTTTTAAACCCATCAAGTCTTGATATATGCTAAATAAGTCAATATAACTGCTAAAATGAATAATAATACTGTAAAAAGCTTTTTCATAATAACTAATTTAATAAAAAGTAGAAATAAAGCTAACCTTCTAGTACAAAACTTAAATCACTAAAATTGACAGAACAAATTAAGGAAATATCCAATTTTGTTGTATTAGTTATGGTTAAATAAATAAACCATACTTTAATTCCTCAACTAAACATATAATTAAGGGTAGTTTTTAGTTGGTTAAAAATATATATATTTGCCACTGGTTTTTATAAGCTGTAATACGCTAGTAAGAACCACTGTAAGAACAACGGTTTTTAACAATTTTATGTTAAGCCTTGCTATTAAAGAAAGGGCGCTTAGCTCAGTTGGTTCAGAGCACTTGGTTTACACCCAAGGGGTCAGGGGTTCGAATCCCTTAGCGCCCACAAAGATTTTCACATTTTTAGAAATATTTTTTGGATTTTTTCTTTTTGTATAACTAAATTTTGATTAATAAAAAGCATAAGTCCTTTTCCAAGATTATAGTGATCTCCTGTTTTGTCCCATATCAAATCAATTTCTTTACCTTGAAAATGAATATTTTCAACTGCAAACCATTCCCAATCGTCAGGAATTAATGGATTTATCTCTATAGAATTATTAATATTTGGTTTTATTCCAATCAGATCAGAAAGTATTAGATCGCAAAATCCAGAATGATTATAATCTTTTCCTCTTTCAATACCACCTTTATCTTCAGACCAACCTTTGCCCTTCCAATTTTTCAATCGTGTTCTCGAAATCCAATCTTCAGTATATGGATTTAGATTTTCGTCAATCCAATTAACAATTTCATCCTTATCATTCTTTAACTTATGTTGCTTTGCATACTGAGATAAAAGATTATAATAATCATTTTTAGTAACAGTTTTATTATTAGAATAATTAGTTAAAAAATTTGCTAAAGCTTTTAAAGTTTGGGTAGTAGCAAATGGCCATGAAGGACCATTCCATTGACATTCATGTCCTTCATAGCTGATCTTGAAAAAAGGGTGAGATTGTTCAGTTACAGTCAGTCCTAAAGGGGCAGCAAAACCTGTTGAATCTTTAATTTTTTTCCACGCAATTGAATATTCTTCTATATCATCAGGTAAATTAAAATACCATGGAATATAACCTATTAATTCCCTGACATTTAATGGTTTAGTGTTTTTTTTATAGTTTTTAGGTAAGACAGTAAAAAAGTTTAAATCTTTATTCCATAAACGTTTTTGTAATTCTTCTTTTATTTTATTTGCTTTATTTTCAAATTCCTTTGCCTTTTTAACATCATTATTTAAATATGATATTTTAGATATAGCCTTAGCGTCACCATACATATAGCTATTAATTGTTGGTCTTGTTGCCTCCACACTAAATTTTTCAATTCCTTCATTAAGTATTTTTCCACTGACTGTTAATTCCATTCCATCAGAAGCATCCCACTGCCAAAAAAGTCGTTTGTCATTTTCTTTTCTGATTTTTATCCATTCATTATAATTCTTTATTAACGGTTCTAATTGATTTGACAAAATAGAATCATTTCGATGAAGATCATTAAAAGCAAGAATTGCATTTGCAATCCAAAAACTATATTGTCTAATTCCGTCTCCAGATTTATAAAGCCAAAAATTGATGTATTCAGAGATATATTTTGGGTTTCTTATCCATCTTCCCTCATATATATGATGTGCAGCAGGACAATTTATAGTATTGTACTTTTTCGACCAGCTAACATCAGGCAAAAACTCTGTAATAACAAATCCATCAGCAGTATTCTTAATGTGTTTTCTATAGGTCCACCATCTAAAATAATAGGTCTCTTCAATTTCTTTATCAGGGAGATCTATCATTGGAATATTTTCACTTAAAAAAAGAAGGGCTTCTTCGTTGGTTATAAATTGTTTATATATCTCATTATCGTTTTTATTAAAACGATAAATATAATTTTTTAGTTTATCTGATTTTATAACCTTAACGGATTTATTTTCTTTAACCCCAAAATCGCAGGATAAAAAAACGATAAAAAAAAATGCAATAATGAAATTAATTTTTTTCAAAATCTTTAAATCAAATATTATTAACTCTATCTATATTCTCCAAACTAAATTCTAATAGAATTTTATTATTATTAATATAGGTTAATTCTTTATCAATTATGTAAAAACTTTCCTCAAACTTATTAACTTTGACTCCATCAAAAATTGTAAAGTGTATTTTACTTTTTACATTAAATAAAAAAATTGAATAAAATTTTAAATAATACTATAATTAATTCTGATCATATAGGAATATTAACAGGATTTTTATGTGGGTTGCATTGTATTATGACTCCATTACTGTTTATATATCAAATTGAGTTAATAAATTTAAATAAAGATGAAATTTTCTCATGGCAATCATTAAACTATTTGTTCATTATTATTTCATTTTTGGCTGTATATCGTTCAGCTAAAAATTCCTCTAATTCAATTATTAAAATTTTAATGTTTGTTAGTTGGATTGTTCTTAGTTTATCACTGTTAAATGAGCAATTTGAAATTTTTCGAATTGAAGAGTTTTATACTTACCTAGCCATTACCTCAAATTGTAGTTTGCATTTTTATAATCTCAGGTATTGTAGATGTGATGATCCTAATTGTTGTGTGAAATAAGGAAAATAAAAATAATGAATTCAAATATTGTTTATCCAATTATTATAATAATAAATATTTTTTGTGGGGTTGGTCTATTAATAGGAGTTTTTACTGATCCATTTGAATTTTTATCACCTTATTTTAAAGGGAAAATAGAAGATGAATTAATTCTGTTTGCTCAATCTATTGTTAATGTTACTGCAGTTCATCAAATTGCTATAGGTTTATTTATTTCAGTATTGTGGAAATCAAAACTAGGTAATGAATCAAATAAGAAAGTATTTCTTGCTTATTCAGTTTTTGGTGGAACAGTTTTATTAGTTGCTTTATATAATCATTTTTTTATGGGAGGGGGTCCGCCTATCCCAATACTTATTCTTATAATTTCTGCTACACTTTTAAGTTTTTACAGTTCAAAATTCTCTAAATATTAATATTTATTTATTAAGGAAAATATTTTTTTAGATTATAATAGCTATTTATTATTTTTGTAAAAAAATTGCATTTTAATTGAATATTGTTTGGTTAAAAAGGGATATTAGAACAATTGACCACGAACCTTTATTTTGGGCTGAAAATCAAAAAGAGGAATACATCATTATATATTTATTTGAACCTAAATTGATAAGCTATCATGATACAAGTATGAGACATCTTCATTTTATATACAATTCAATATTAGATATAAATAGAGAATTAAAAATATTTAATAGGCAAGTGAATATTTTTTTTGGTGACGGAGAAATTATTTTTAAATATTTAATTAGTAGATACTCAATATCAAATGTTTTATCATACAAGGAAAGTGGAATTCATTTATCTTGGCAAAGAGATAAGAAAGTTTCTGAAATTCTTAATAAAAATGGTGTTTTTTGGAGAGAATTTGATAAACAGGGAGTTTTAAGAGGTAAAAAAGACAGAATTGGGTGGGACAGAAATTGGTTTAGGTACATTAATTCTTCAGTAGTTAAAAATAAATTTAGTAAAACAAATTTTAAAATTGAAAAATCATTACATGATTTTACTACTGAAAAAATACCTGAATTGAAAAAATATCCAAAAGAATTTCAACCAGCTGGTCAAAGATTTGCAATCAAATATCTTGATTCATTTATAAAGGAAAGAGGAAAAAAATATGCAACAAATATTTCTTTCCCTCAAAAAAGTAGAAGTTCATGTAGTAGATTGTCTACTTATCTTTCTTGGGGAAATATTAGCCTAAGGTATGTTTATCAAATCGTAAAAAACAGCTCTAGTTATAAACTAAATAAAAGGTCATTCGATGTTTTTTTAGCAAGATTAAAATGGAGATCACATTTCATTCAAAAATTTGAAGTTGACTGTTCCTATGAATTTAACTGCATAAATTTTGGTTATGAAAAAATGTTATATGATAATAATGATGAATATTTAGAAAAATGGAAAAAAGGTGAAACTGGTTTTCCGATTGTTGATGCCAGTATGCGTTGTCTAATTAATAATGGATGGTTAAATTTTAGAATGCGTGCAATGTTGGTTTCATTTTTGTGTCACCATTTACATCAGGATTGGAGAAGAGGAGTTTATCACATAGCTAAATTATTTTTAGACTACGAACCAGGTATTCATTTTACTCAATTTCAGATGCAAGCTGGTGTTACTGGTATTAACTCAATTAGAGTATATAATCCAATTAAACAATCAATAGAGAAAGATCCTGATGCAATATTTATAAAAAAATGGATACCTGAATTAAAAGAAGTCCCAAAAGAACTTATTCACAAGCCATGGGAACTAAACCAAATTGATTTAATAGATAAAAAAGATGTAAAAAAATATCCTAAACCGATTGTAAATGTTAAGTTAAATGACAACAAAACTAAAAATCAGCTTTGGCTACTAAGAAAGGATAATATAGTCAGACGTGAATCCTCAAAAATATTGAGAATTCATGTAAGACCTAAATAATTTACTTATGACCAAGAGAAACATAGCATTCCATCACCAGCAAGAGCAGGATTTGGACATGCTTTAGTTTTAAAATTGTTACAATTTACACAACTTGAATTTTTAGATAATGATTTTTTAAAAGTATGATCAGAGCAAACTTTATCCAAATCAACTTCAATTTGATGCTTTGAACAATCAAAGGATGGTAATAAGTTTTCACAATTAATACAAGACGATATAGATTTAACTTCCATAATATATTTTTTATGTAAAAATAAATTAGAAAGAATTTAGAAACAATATAAATAACTGATTTTCAATAATTTATATTTAGATTAAATAAAAATAAATAATTGTTGATTTGAGCAAGTATTTCAAATATTTAATTTATAATGATTTTATCAATTTTAATATCTTTGCTTTTTCTTCTTTTGCTAGATCTGGGTCGATTAAAATTCTTCCACTAAATTCATCAGTAATAATTTTTTGTCTTGAAGCAATTTCCATTTGGATTTGGGGGGGTATAGTAAAAAAAGAACCACCAGAAGCACCTCTTTCAATTGGAACAATTGCTAAGCCGTTTTTGACATTTAATCTAATCCTTTTATATGCTTTAATTAATTGTTCATCAATTTTTTTCTCATAAATCTCAGACTGTTTCAAAAGTAAATCTTCTTCTTTCTTTGTTTCATTTAAAATTTCATCTAATTCACCTTTTTTAGCCTCTAGGTGTTTATTTTTTTCATCTAATTTTTCTTGAAGCTCATTAATTTTGGTATTTTTTTCTTCAGATAAGATTTTAGAATCTTTGATTTTCTTTTCAGCTAATTCAATTTCTAATTTTTGATATTCCTCTTCTTTTACAATAGAATTATATTCCCTATTATTTCTGACATTTTTTAGTTTTTCAGAATATTTTTTTATTAATTCTTTTGCTTGTTCAATTGAATTTTTTAAATCTTTAATATTTGATTCATAATTTGAAATTTCGTCATTTATTTTGGATATTTTACTATTAAAACCAGAAATTTCATCTTCAAGATCTTTGACTTCAAGAGGCAACTCTCCTCTTACACTTTTTATTTCGTCTATTCTGGAATCTATTAGTTGTAGATCAAATAAAGCTCTTAATTTTTTTTCAACTGAAATATCTTTTTTCTTTGCCATAATATTAATAATAATTTATAGGGTTTGTTTTAACTCTTGATAAAACGCATGCAAAACTAGGTATTTTTTTTGTAAGATAGTCTAAGATTATTTTTTTTGTGAATTGCTCACTTTCATAATGCCCAATATCCATTAAAATAATTTTATTATTAGATTTAAAAAAATCATGATATTTTAAGTCACCAGTTATTAAAACATCAGCTTTTTTTTGTATTGCACTTTCTATAGAAAAACTTCCTGATCCTCCAAGAATGGCAACTTTTTTTATGTTTTTGAATATTAAATTACTATGTCTAATTAGTTTTGTATTCATTCTATTTTTTAAAAATCTTAAAAATTCTTTTGAATTCATAGAATTTTTAAGATCACCTATACTTCCTAATCCAATTTCCTCATTTACGTTATTAATTGTATAAACTTCATATGAAATTTGTTCGTAAGGATGAACTTCTTTTAATTTTTTTAAAATTTTACTTTTTTTATGTTTTTGAAAAATTAAGTTTAATTGTTTTTCATCCACTTTAATATTTTTCTTTTTAACACCTATAAATGGATTACTTTTTTCATTTCCTGAAAACTGTCCACTACCATCCAGGGTAAAACTTGAATTTTTATAATTTCCTTGCTCGCCTGCTCCATATAAAAATAATTGCTTTTTAACTTTTTCATAATGATCTAAAGGAATATTTACATTTAATTTAACTAAAGTATTTTTTTTAGGTATTAAAATTTCTTGTTTAATCAAACCCAATCTTTCTCCTATTTTATGACTTACTCCAAATTTGTAATTATCAAGTGCAGTATGAATTGAATAAATTGAAATATCATTCTTTATTGCTTTAACTATAGTTTTTTCAACATAATTTCTTTCAGTTATTTTTTTAATTCCAGAAAAGATTATTGGATGAAAACTCAATATAAAATTACAGTTCCTCCTTACAGCTTCATCTATAACTAATTCGTTTGTATCTAACGTGATAAGAATACCCGAACATTTTTTTTCTTCATCACCTATAATAAGTCCAACATTATCATAGTCTTCACTGTATTCTAATGGAACCCAGTTCTCAATTATAGAAATAATTTTTTTTATTTTCATACATTAAGTAATAACAAAAATGTAATTGGTTATTTACAATTCAATTTGAATTACAAATATAATATTATATTGGTCCTCATGAAATTGAAAAATCCAATTCTAATTTTGTTCTCATTTTTTTTTGAAGTTATTACCTTCATTAGAAATATTTTTTTTGATTACAATTTTTTTAAAAGTAGAGAATATAAAATGCCAACTATAAGTGTTGGTAATTTATCTACAGGTGGAACAGGAAAGTCGGTTTTAGTTGATTATTTAATTAAAACTTTTAAAAATGAATTTGAAGTGTTTGTTTTAAGTAGAGGTTATAAAAGAAAATCTAAAGGTATTTATCATATTAATTTTAAATCAAAGGTTGAAGAAACTGGAGATGAACCTTTGATGCTTCAACATAAAAATCCAGGCGTTGATGTTATTTTGAGTGAAAGCAGAAGAAATGGAATGGAATATATTATAAGTCTGGATAAAGGAAATTCTATTTGTTTATGGGATGATGCTTTTCAGCATCGATGGGTAAAGCCAAAAGTTTCAATTCTTTTAACAACATATAAAAATCCTTTTTATAATGATAATATTTTACCTTATGGGAATTTAAGAGAAAACAAAAGAGGATATAAAAGAGCAGATATTATTTTAGTTACAAAATGTCCCACCAATATAGATCAATTAATTAAAAAAAAAATAATAAGAAATATCGATTTTAGTAATGATAGTATATTTTTCTGTTCCATTAGTTATAATAATAGAATTTTTTCCGACAAAAAAATAATTCCTTTAAAAAAATTAAAAAATAAAAAATTTACACTTATTACAGGAATAGCTGATCCCTCCCCATTAATTGAATTTTTGAAATCATTAAATCTTGATTTTAAAAAAATCAACTATCCAAATCATTATTTCTTTAAAAAAGAAGATGTAAATAAGATAACTAATTTATCTAATGAAGGAATCATTTTGACTACTGAAAAAGATTATGTAAGACTAAAGCCACTAATTAATGATATCCAAATTTTTTACTTGCCTATTAAATTAAATTTCAATAAAAGCGATGAAATTAATTTTCAGAAAAAAATACAAAAATTGATTAATTAAAAAATTTCACTCAATATGTTTATGAGCTTTGTATGAAGAGCGAACCAATGGGCCACTTTCTACATGAAGAAATCCAAGATCCTCAGCTATTAACTTGTATTTTTCAAATTGGTCAGGATGAATAAAAGATTTTACTGGCAAATGTTTTTTTGAAGGTTGTAAATATTGACCAATAGTAATTATATTGACTCCTGAATTTTTTAAATCGTGAAGCGTTTCTAATACTTCACTTTCTTTTTCACCCAGACCTAACATTAGTCCAGACTTAGTTCTTCTTACTCCTCTATCTTTTAAATATTTTAAAACATCAAGACTTCTATCATACTTTGCTTGAATTCTTACCTCTCTAGTCAACCTTCTTACAGTTTCAACATTGTGAGAAACAACTTCAGGAGAAACATTAATTATTCTATCGATATTTCTTAAATTTCCTTGAAAGTCAGGAATTAATGTTTCGAGAGTTGTTTTTGGATTTAGCCTTCTGATCGCATTTATTGTTTCAGCCCATATAATTGAGCCCATATCTTTCAAATCATCTCTATCTACTGAGGTAATAACTGCGTGTTTAATATTCATAATCTGAATTGATTTGGCAACCTTTTCAGGTTCAGACCAATCAATCCCTTCAGGGCGACCTGTTTTAACACCACAAAACCCGCAAGATCTAGTACAAATGTTTCCAAGTATCATAAAGGTGGCAGTGCCCTCTCCCCAACATTCAGCCATATTGGGACAACTTCCTGATGAGCATATTGTATTAAGTTTATATTTATCAACAAGAGATCTTAAGTTCGAATATTTTTTACCCGTAGGTAACTTTACTCTAATCCATTTAGGCTTGGATGAATTTATTTTTAATTTTGTTTCCAATGACATTAAATCAATTTTTTTACAAAGATAAACTATAGTTTTAAAAGTATTATCAAATATCCTATAGAAAAACTTGATAAAAAGATTATCCCAATCAAACTAAGTATTCTGATAAATTTTTTAGGCTTATAATTTTCAGGCATTTGTTTACTTGTTACCAATATGTAATTTAAAACTGCATAAAATGGAGCAGTGATAAAAGATAATACTGTAGCTATTTGAACGAGTTTGCCCATTTCTGATAATAAAAATAAAAATATTAGACATGTTCCAACCGATAAAGATGAAATCCAAAAAAGATAATTCAATTTTTTTGATTTTGGGAATAAAAGTTCTGATGTTTTTTCCATTGCTCGTGGGGATGCATCAAGTGTGGTTAAACTAGTACTAAACATAGTTGTTAAAGCTGCTATAGCAATAAAAACATAAAAGTTTTCTCCAAGGTTTGAAGTATAAAGATTTATTAATTGATCAGCAAAAACACTTCCAGATTCAGAAAACTCAATATCTGAATTAAACATTACTAATGCCCCTAGACCCATAAAACAAATTCCAAGAAAAATGGTTGTAAAATACCCAACATTAAAATCATGTAGACCAATATCAATATTAACTTTTTTTGAATTTTTATTTTTTTCAATTGTCCAAAGCGAATGCCAAATTGAAATATCTAATGGTGCAGGCATCCATCCCATAAATGCAATTAAAAAAATCAATTCTGTTCCTTGAGGAATAATTGGTTTATAAGATAAATAAGCTGTATTTTTTGAAATTGCAATCAAAACAGCAATAAAAGTACTTATTGTAAGTAAGAGAATAATCCATTTTATAATTTTATCTAATAATTTGTATTTTCCATATAATAAAATCAAAAAACATAAAAATGTTATTATTAAACTCCAAATTACTAGATTTTCTGAAATTCCAAAAACATTTGCGGCTAGACTAGCAGTAACAATTGTAACTGCAGTTTGGATAGTGAACATCGTTGCAATATTAATTATAAAATACATCCATAGATATAACTTACCCAATTTGTGGTATCCCTCTAATAAAGTTTTATTAGTTGCTAATGCATATCTTGGCCCAAATTGAAAAAAAGGGTATTTAAAAATATTAACTAAAATTAGAGCCCACAATAAACCCCAGCCGTAATCTGCTCCTGCTCTTGTAGATTGCACTAAATGGGAAACACCAATTGCAGCACCAGCAAATAAAAGACCAGGACCTAATAGCTTTAGGTAATTTTTAATCATTTATGATTTTATTAGCTAATATTTTTTTTGCCCTTAACAGTTTTACTTTCACAGTATTTAGAGGTAGATTAATTTTTTTACTAATTTCTTTATAAGTTAATTCTTCAAAAAATCTCAATTTAATTATATTTCGATAATCAGTTTTTAAAGATTTTATTTTAATTAAAAGTTCTGAAATATCTTGTTTGTTTATTAACTCATCTTCAGCTGAAAGTTCAGAATTAGCAATATTTTTAATTATGTTTTTATTTTCTTGGAATATTTTTATTTTTTTTACTCTATTATCTCTTCTCAATTCGTCAAGTTGAATATTTTTTGAAATGGTAATTAACCATGTCTTAAACTCAAAATCAGAGTTATATGTCTCAATTTTGTCGAATGCTTTTGCAAAAGTAATTACTGCAATCTCTTCAGATTTATTTGGATTATTGGATTTTTTTAACTGATAATTGTATATATGATCCCAAAATTTTTCAAATAAGAAACTGAATGCTTTTTGGTTATTTTTTTTTGCAAGTTCAATCGCATTTTTTTCATCTTTAATTATCATTTAAAATTGAAGTTAATTTTTAAACAGATGTATTTGGATTTTTACATTCTCCTTGATCCGGAAGTTTTCCACATATACCGCAAGGTTCTTTTTCTTTGTTTAAAAAAGGACTTTGACTAGCACATGTACCTGAAAATTGCCCATTCTTCTTAAAAATAATTTTTATAGCTATACCTGCAAAAGCTAAAGATATTAAAAAGAATGTTAATAGAAATAGTTCCATATTTACACAAATTTAGGTTAATTTATTTATCTCTGAAAATAAAAAAAGTATTAATCAATAATTTTCAATTAATAGTTTGATTAATAAAAATGTAAAAATACTACTTAAAGAAAACTTAAGAAAAATCCCAGTAATAAATGCAACAAAAGCACCTATGGAAGACTTAATTCTTGATTTTATATCAGATTTATTAAAACTTTCTCCAATAAATGCTCCGGTAATTGAACCAAATAAACTACCAATTATTCCAAAAATAAAAAAACCTAAAATTAGTCCTATAGTGCATCCCAAAATGCCTTTTTTTGAGCCCCCATATTTTTTTGCACCAATTAGAGGAAGAAAAAAATCAATTAGAAAAATTGAAACAGAAATTATAAATGTAATAATTATAAAAAAATTAGATATGTAAACAACTCCACTTAATTTTAAAATTAAAAAGCTAATCCAAGATGTTAAAGGGGCAGGTATTATTGGGGTAAAACTTCCAAATAATCCAATAAAGCATATTAGTAATGATAAAATTATTATTAATAAATCCATTTTTTTTGAAGTTTATTTTTTAATTAAGATAAACTTTATCTATTTTACAAAAAATATTAAATTTAAATCGCTTTTCGAAGATAATTATAGAATATGAAGTTTTTTAAAAATATATTTTTTCTCTGTTTAATATTTTTAAGTTTTATTTCTTGTTCTTTCTTTAATACTGAGGTAATATCACCTGCTGAAATCATTAAACAATCTAAATGGTCAGATAAAGACCAACATCCTTCATTTCCTGAGTGTGAAAATTTAGAATCTAAAGATCAAAAAGAATGTTTTGCGAGTTTAGTTTCTGATTTAATATCAGAATTTTTATATGAAAAAGATATTGCAGTTGAAGAACCATTTGATCAGGAATTAATTTTAATTTTAAATATCGATACTGATGGGAATTTTAGTGTTGAAGAAATTAACAGTACTCCAAAAATAAGATTAGCTATTCCTGATATTGATGATATAATTAGGGAATCAGTAAAAAACTTTCCAAAAGCTCTACCAGCTGTAAAAACAAATGTTGGAGTTTTTGTTTCCACCAAAATTAAAATACCTATTAACATTATTGTATCCTTAATTGATAATGGATGAAAAAATAATTTTAGGAATAGATCCAGGAACAACTTTGATGGGTTATGGTTTGATTAAAGTTGTTAATAATAAAATGATTTTTTTACTATTAAATGAATTAAATCTTTCTAAATACTCTGATCACTATCTAAAGCTTAAACATATTTTTCATAGAACAATTGAATTAATTGATAATCATAAACCTGATGAGATTTCAATAGAAGCTCCATTCTTTGGAAAAAATGTTCAATCAATGTTAAAGCTTGGTAGAGCTCAAGGTGTAGCTATGTCAGCCGGTCTAACAAGGGAAATTCCTATCACTGAATATTCACCTAAAAAAATTAAAATGTCAATTACTGGTAACGGAAACGCAAGTAAGGAACAAGTAGCAAAAATGCTTCAAATGCAACTAGGATTTAAAGATTTACCAAAAAATCTCGATTCAACTGATGGTCTTGCTGCAGCAGTTTGTCATTTTTATAATATGGGTAAAGATGGAAATAAGAAAAAATACACTGGATGGGGTTCTTATGTTAAGAATAACCCAAAAAAAATTAAAGAATAATTTTTAAGAAACAATATTTATGGCATCTGTATATATACATGTTCCTTTTTGTAAACAAGCTTGTAATTATTGTAATTATCATTTTTCAACTAAACTTGAAAAAAAAGATTTATTGATAAATTCCTTATTAAAAGAAATAGAATTAAGACGGAATGAATTGAAAAACAAAAAAATTCATAGCATATACTTTGGGGGAGGGACTCCATCAATTTTAGCAAAGTCGATAATTAAAAGTTTAATTGATTCAGTTAGACAGAATTTTAATTTAGATAAAAAAATTGAAATTTCTTTAGAAGTAAATCCAGATGATGTTAAAGACGGTGATATTGAAAATTATATAGAAATTGGTATAAATAGAATAAGTGTTGGTGTTCAAAGTTTTTTTGACTCTGATCTTGATTTAATGAATAGAAGACATAACTCTAACCAAGCAATTAATGTAATAAAAGAAGTAAAAAAAAAATTAAAAAATTATTCAATTGATTTAATTTATGGTTTACCAAATATGACTATTGATAAATGGTCAAAAAACTTAAAAAAAGCTATAGGCTTTTCACCTCCACATATTTCGGCTTACGCCCTTACTATAGAAGAAAATACTGTATTCAACGACTGGGTCAATAAGAAGAAAATTAATCTTTTAAGTGAAAAAGAGGTTTTAAATCAGTTTAATTTTACATTAGATTTTTTAGATAAAAAGGGATATGATCATTATGAAATTTCAAATTTTGGAAAAAAAAATTTTTATTCTAAAAATAATGAATCCTATTGGCTAGGAGAAAGTTATATAGGTATCGGTCCCTCTGCCCATAGTTTTGATGGTGAATACAGAAGTTGGAATATTTCAAATAACATAAAATACATCAATAGCATTAAATTGAATAAGTTACCGGCAAGTAGAGAGAAACTTACAAAAAATGATAAGTTCAATGAATATATTATGATAGGTTTAAGAACTATTTGGGGTGTATCTTCAAAGAAAATTTTAAAAGAATTTGGTAAGGAATACCTCTCTTTGATTGAACTTAAATCGAAAAATCATATTAGATCTTCAAATCTATTTTGGGATGAGGATATTTTAAGAATTTCAAAAAAAGGAAAGTTTCTCACTGATGGAATTGCATCAGATTTATTTATTATTTGATATTATTTTCGAAAAATTTTTTTAAAATTTTTATGGAATAAAGGTATCGTTTCTATCCCTTTAAATAAATTAAAAATACCAAAATGCTCATTAGGAGAGTGAATGGAATCACTATCAAGGCCAAAGCCCATTAAAATACTTTTGCTTTTTAGTATTTTTTCAAATAATGGGACAATGGGTATGCTCCCTCCACCTCTTTGTGGAAGGGGTTCTTTTTTGAAAGACTCAGTATATGCTTGTTGAGCAGCTTTATAACCATCATTTGAAGAAGGAGTTAAATAAGGAGATCCTCCATGATGTTTAATTATTTTCAGTGAAATACCTTTTGGAGTTATAGATTCAACATATTTTTTGAATAATAAACTTATATTTTCCCAATCTTGATTTGGTACTAAACGCATTGAAATTTTTGCATATGCTTCACTTGGAATTACAGTTTTTGCTCCTTCACCAGTATAACCACCCCATATACCATTAACATCCAAGCTTGGTCTTATTGAAGTCCTTTCTAATGTTGAAAACCCTTTTTCGCCTCCAACTTCTTCAATTTGTAGTTCTTTCTTGTATTTTTTGATATTAAATGGTGTTAATGATATTTTATTTCTTTCATTAAAATCTGCTTCAATTACTTTTTCATAAAATCCTGGAATGGCTATTCTGTTTTTTTCATCATGAAATTTTGAAATTATTTTAGCCAACTCATTAATAGGATTTAAAACTGCTCCACCGTACAACCCACTATGTAGATCTCTATTTGGTCCAGTTAAAATCAATTCCATATAACTTAGCCCTCTTAAACCAGTTGTTATTGAAGGTTGAGTATTACTTATCATGCTAGTATCTGATATTAAAATAATATCATTTTTAAGTAGTTTACTATTGTTTTTTAAAAAAACCTCAAGGTTACTGCTTCCAATTTCTTCCTCACCTTCAATCATGAACTTCACATTACAAGGGAGAGAATTATTTAAAATCATTATTTCTAATGCCTTAATATGCATAAAGAGTTGACCTTTATCATCACATGAACCTCTAGCAAAAATTGCTCCATCAGGATGAATTTTAGTTTTTTTAACTATGGGTTTGAAAGGAGGAGAATCCCAAAGATCAAGAGGGTCAGGGGGTTGAACGTCGTAATGACCATAAGTAAGAATAGTAGGTAGTTTTGTATCAACTATTTTTTCACCGTATACAATTGGATGCCCGTCAGTTTCAAAAATTTTGGTTCTTTCACATCCAGCTTTTATTAATGAATTCTTAGTCCATTTTGCTGCTCTTAAAATTTCATTTTTATAATTAGAATCAGCACTTATTGAAGGAATTTTTAAAAAATCCATTAATTCATTTAAAATATCGTCTTTTTGTTTATTGGATAAAAGCATTAATTTAAATTTTGTAATAAAATTAATATTAAAATATTGACTCTTTTGATGATTTATAAAATTTTTTTATTGAAAACTTGATTATATTTGAATCCTTTAATTAAATTTCGCGGGTGTGGTGAAATTGGTAGACACGCTAGATTTAGGATCTAGTGCTTAACGGCATGGGGGTTCGAGTCCCTTCACCCGCACTAAAAAAAACCTCAACTTTTAGTTGGGGATTTTTTAATTTTTTAAAATTAAAAGTTAATTTTTGATCTTTAAATAAAATCATTAAAATTAATCAAATTGGTAATTTTAAGTGTTTAAAATTTTTAAATTCTAAATTTATTGATTATAAAAATTATAATATCTAAAAAATTCATTTTTCCTGAATAATTACCAGTTAATTTACTGAAATTAAAAATAAATTTATATCATAAAATAAAAAATAGTGTAGATTTTTTTTGTTTAGTTTTAGTTTAGTTTTAGTTTTATAAAATGTTCCAAAATCTCTTCATAAATTTTGGAACATTTTTTTATGACAAAATATATTTATTTTTTTTTATTTATTTTTTTTTTATTTCACTTGTCATATGAAATAAATTACGGCATTGAGATTTCAAAGCTTAAATATAGAGCTCCAGATTATACCTTAAAATCTTGTCAGTGTTTAGAGCCCTTATCTGAATACTGGGGGTTTCAGGATTTTCAGTGTGTTAAAAAATTTAAATCTTTTAGAATAGCAGCAACAAATTGTATTAATGGTTATTAATAAATTATTGTTATCTTAAAAAAAATAATATTAACATGAAAAAACATCTAATAATTATCTCAACTATCATAATTTTTTTCTCATGCGTTTCTGAAAAAAATAATAATATTGAACCATTAATTAAAAATATTTACACAGCTGATCCTTCAGTACATGTTTTTGAAAATAATATATATATATATCCATCTCATGATATAGATGAAGGTGATGCTTTTGATGATTTGGGAAGTCATTTTGCCATGAAAGATTATCATGTTTTTTCAATGGATAGTATTAAATCAAAAGTTGTAGATCACGGTGTTGTTCTTCATGTTGATGATGTCCCTTGGGCTAAAAAGCAGATGTGGGCGCCTGACGCAACAAAAAAAAATGGGGAATACTTTTTCTTTTTTCCTGCAAAAGACTCCTTGGGAATTTTTAGAATTGGAGTAGCTAAATCCAGTTTGCCTTTCGGCCCATTTATACCGGAGAAAAATCCAATTAAAGGTAGTTTTTCTATTGATCCTGCTGTTTTTAAAGATGACGACGGTGTATATTACATGTATTATGGAGGTATATGGGGTGGACAACTTCAAAGGTGGAGGTCAGGTGTTTACAATAACGAACAACCCGAAAGTCCTATTGCATTTTTACCAAAAGAAAACGAACCGGCATTATTACCTTTAGTTGCTAAAATGAGTGATAATCTTTTGGAGTTTGATGAAACACCAAAGGAAGTCAAAATATTGGATGAAAATGGAAATTTAATTCTTGCTGGAGATAATGATAGGAGATTTTTTGAAGCTGCCTGGATTCATAAGTTCAATAACAAATATTATCTTTCATATTCTACAGGTGATACTCATAAAATTGTTTATGCTATTGGAAACAATCCATATGGGCCTTTTACATATAAAGGAGTTGTTCTTAATCCAGTTTTAGGTTGGACAAATCACCATTCAATTGTTAAAATTGATAAAAAATGGTATTTGTTTTTTCATGACAGTTCAATGTCAGGTGGTAAAACTCATTTAAGATCAGTAAAATTTTCTGAGTTAATACACAATGATGATGGAAGTATTGAAACTATTAATGCACTGGTAGGAGAAAGTGAGAAATAATTATTTTAATTATCGTTCCTATTTAGTTGAAAAACTTCCAATTTAATATCATCAAGACCATCTCTGTCAAAAGGATATTCCATTTGGTCTTGGATGTTATAGAGAGAAATTAGGAAAAAAGAAATTAATATAACAATAAAGTAAGTCAACCATTGAGGACCAACTCCTATTCTTTCAATAATTGTAGGGGTATAAATTAGTGGAAAAATATAAATAAAAATTAGACAGTATGCTTTCAAGCTTATTGGGGTTCTATGAGTATGAATAGCAACTAAATTATCTATAGACTCATGAACATCACGTAAAAATCTTAAAATTTTTTCTTTTCTACCACCACCAAAAAACTCACGATTTGTTTTTACAAATAAATAAATTTTATTAATGGTTTCATCTAGCTGATTCGTATTATGGTCATCTTTAGATAAATGATCTACCAATTTGTCACTAATTTCGATTAAAATGGAGGCTATAATATCCTTTTTATCTTGATCCATTTTGGTATTTTCATCAAACAAATTTTGAAGTGTAATTTTACTAGCTCTAAACCTACTGAGATGTTCAAGGGCTTTTTCCCTTCTTCTAAATGCACCTCTAATTGTAAAAACTAGAGGGAAAATTATAGCAATACTTATGAAAGTTAAATCTATATTGTATGAAATACTAAATTTAAAACAAACAAAAGGAACAAATAAAGTTATTATAAGTGTAATTAGTGTTCTTTTGTTAATTATAGTTAAATATTGATTCACAGTAATTAAAAAATTTTATATTTGGTTAAATTAAAAACAATTATTTTACTATGCAAGAAATTAAGACCATCCTTTATACTATTCTGTTTGTTTTCTCAATATCAATTAGTTACAGTCAAAATAAAATAAATAAATTATTTGAAAAACAAGATATTCTTCCACTTAAGTTAAGTTTTTCAAATAAAAAAGTTAAGAAAACAAATGATTCAACTTACATAGATACAGATCTATATTATAAAAATGAATCTGATGAATGGATTAGTTTTCCTTTAAATCTCAGAGCAAGAGGTAATTTTAGGAGAAAGACTTGTTATTTTCCTCCTATAAAAATGAAAATTAGTAAATCAGTTTCTAAAGAAACACTTTTTAAAGGCAATAAAAAATTAAAATTAGTATTGCCATGTAAAAATGAAAAAGATTTAAATGATAACATTATTAAAGAGTATTTGGCTTACAAACTTTATGAAATTATTTCTCCATATCATTTTCAAACTAGACTTGTTGATATTCAATTTCGAGAAGTTAAAGGGAAAAAATCTAAAGACTTTCAGCTTAAAGGATTTTTAATTGAAGATGACAAAAAAGTTGCTAAATTCCATGATGGTAAAGTTTTTGAAAGATTTATTCATCCCCTTGCGATGGATGCTGATACTTCTGTCCAAAATGCTTTATTTCAATTTATGATTGGTAATACTGATTTTTCTGTTGCTTATCAACATAATGGAAAATTACTATATATTGATAAAATGATACTGCCATTACCATATGATTTTGATATGTCAGGATTAGTTAATGCTAGTTATTCAGTTGCTAATGAAACTCTTGGAATAACCTCAGTAACTCAAAGAGTTTATAGAGGATTCAAAAGGGATGAGAGCCTAATGCAAAAAATTAGACAACAATTTTTAGATAAAAAGAGTGAAATAATTGATACAGTTAAAAGTTTAGAAAAAGAGTTTGATATTTCAAAAGAGTATGATCAGGCCCTTTCATATATTGAAAGTTTTTTTACAATTATTGAAAGCGATGTAAATTTTAAATCTAAAGTTTTAATGAAAGCAAGGACTAAATAAATTAATTATTTAGAACAAAAAACATTTTTTTAAATATGTCTGTATTATCATAAATACCTGAAAAAATTTCAGAGTGTGGACCTTTAGCGAACACTGGAATCATTGCTGCTGAATGGCCAATTGTACTGAATTCTGTTTTCATTTGAAAATTTCTAATTCTACCACTAATTATAGCTAAACCTCCAGTTTCGTGGTCTCCGGTAACAATTACAATTGTATTTTTATCATTTTTAGTAAATTCTAATACTTTATTTATTGCTTCATTCATATCTATAAATTCAGACAATACATAATCTATATCATTTTTATGGCCACCCCAATCAATTTGAGATGCCTCAACTAGGAGAAAGTAAGGATTATTGGTATTGGATAATTTTGGTAACATTTTTTCAACGGCAAGTGAAAGTTTAGGAATTCTACCATTTCTTATTGGATATGGATCCTCACTACTAGTAAAATATCCTATTTTGTTAGACTCAGATTCATCAAATTTTTTAATTGAGTTCACAAAATCATAATCAGACATTTCTTTCATAAGATTTCTTTTATCTTTTCGACTAATAAAAAATTTACGTCCCCCTCCAATGAAATAATCTACATCACTATTAACTAATTGAAGAGCAATGTCTTCATATTGATTTCGACTTATGACATTTGCGTAAAAAGCAGCCGGCGTTGCATGAACAATAGTTGATGTTGCAATAATTCCAGTTTTATAACCTTTTTGTTTACTCAATTCTAAAATTGAAGTTAGTTTTTGATTTCTCATGCTTATGCCTAAAGTACCATTAGCAGTTTTTTCTCCACAAGCTATTGCAGTTCCAGCAGCTGCAGAGTCAGTAATAAGGGCATTAGAAGAATGGGTTTTGGATAATCCAATAATTGGAAAATTTTCTAAAGCGGTTTGATTCTTTAATTTATACATTCCAGCAGTAATTTGGGGAACTCCCATCCCATCGCCAATAATCAAAATAATATTTTTTTGGGCTTTTTCTTGACAAAATAAAGGCTGTATTAATAGAATAAGAAAAAACAAAAAATTTTTTTTCATTGCAGATAATTTAGATTTAGTTATATAGTCATTGCAAGATAATCATCATTATTTAGTTTATGTAATAATAATTTTAATTTTTTCAAGTACTTTTCTGGTGGCACCAGAATTTAATTTAATGTAATTATAATTAATTTCACCTAACTCTTTTCTTTTTTTCTTATCTGACAATAAAAGATTAATCTTTTTATTAAAATCTTCGCTAGACTTAACACTTAAAATACCACCTAATTCAACTAGATCTTTAACTTTATTAAAATTTTGATAATTTTTTCCTATAATTACGGGAATTTTAAAAACCGCAGGTTCCATTGTATTGTGAAGACCTTTATTACCCATTCCTCCTCCTACATAAGCAATATCAGCGTATTGGTAGATGGAACTTAATAATCCGACGGAATCAATAATTAATAAGTTAGTCTTTGAATTATTTTTCGAATTATAATTGCTTAGTTTTAAATAATTTATTTTTAATTTTTTAGTAAGAAGATCTATAGAATTTGTGTCAACCTTGTGAGGGGCAATTATTATTTTAGTATTTCTTAAAGAATTAATTTTTTTTAATATTAATTCATAATCTTCAACCCAAGTACTACCAAAAACAACACAAATTTCAGAAGACTTAAAATTAGAAATTTCTTTAATTTTTTTAGTAGAATATTTTATTTTTAAAACCCTATCAAGTCTTGTATCACCTATAATTGTTGTATTTAAAAATTTGTAATTGTTAAGAATTTTTTGTGATTCTTCGTCTTGAATAAAAAAGTGAGATATACTTCTTAGCATTTTGAGGTACATGAAACCATAAAATTTAAAAAAAAATTGATTTTTTCTAAATACACTAGAAATCGAATATATTTTAATTTTTCTTTTGCTTACTTGTTTTATAAGTTCAGGCCAAAATTCATATTTAATGAGAAAAAGCACTTTTAAATCAAATTGATCTAAAAATAAATTAATATTTTTTTTTAAATCAAAAGGAATATAGCTAACACAATCAACTAATTCATATTTTTTTTGAACATCATATCCGGAATTTGAAAAAAAGGTTAATAATATTTTATGTTTTTTATAATTAACTCTAATTTCTTCAATTAATGGACGAGCTTGTTCAAATTCTCCTAGGGATGCACAGTGGAACCATAATACTGGATCATTTTTGGAAAATTTATTTTGAATTAATTCAATAATACCTTCTCTAGATTGTAGGAATTTTTTATACTTTTTTGAAAATATAGATAAAAGTTTAATTATTCTTAATAATAATATCACTAATAGATTATAAAACATTTTCAAAAATAGTTTATTAAATAATGACTTGAAAGAAGTTTCCTTTTTTTAAATTTGTTAAAAACTATTTTATGAAAAAAATAGAGATGGTTGACTTAAAAAGTCAATACAAATTTATTAAACAAGAAGTTGATGAAGAAATTAAAAAAGTAATTGAAAATTCCACATTCATAAATGGTCCATCAGTAATTGAATTTCAGAGTGAATTAGAACATTATATTGGAGTAAAACATGTTATCCCTTGTGCTAATGGAACTGATGCATTACAAATTGCATTAATGAGTTTAAATCTTTCTCCTGGCGATGAAGTAATAACGTCAGATTTTACTTTTGCCGCTACAGTTGAGGTTATTTCATTACTTGGTCTTACTCCTGTTTTAGTCGATGTTGATGAAGTAAGTTTTAATATAAATCCAAATGAAATCAATAAAGCAATAACCAGTAAAACCAAGGTTATTATCCCAGTTCATTTATTTGGTCAATCAGCTAATATGGACGAGATTTTAAAAATCGCAAAAAAAAATGATTTATATGTAATTGAGGACAATGCTCAAGGAATTGGATCTACCTATACGAGTTCAAATAATAAATCTTATAAAACTGGATCGATGGGTACTTTATCTGCAACTTCATTTTTCCCTTCTAAAAATCTTGGTGCTTATGGAGATGGAGGAGCAATTTTTACTAATGATGATCAACTAGCTAATGTAATTAGAGGTATAGTAAATCATGGAATGTACAAAAGGTATTATCACGATGTGATTGGTGTAAATTCAAGATTGGATTCAATTCAAGCAAGCATTTTGAAAGTTAAATTAAAATACTTGAATTTTTACAATGAAAGAAGAAAAGAGGCTGCAATGAGATATTCTTTTATTTTAAAAGATGTTCAAGAGATTATCATTCCAAAAGTTGTATTTAACTGTAATTCACATGTATTTCATCAATACACCTTAAGAATCAAAAATCAATTAAGGGACAATCTAGTTAAGTACTTGAATCAAAAAAATATTCCCTGTGGAATTTATTACCCAGTTCCATTACATTTACAAAAAGCATATAAAAACAGTAGGTATATTGAGGATAACTTTAAAGTTACTAATAAAATTGTAAATGAAGTAATTTCATTACCGATGCATTCAGAATTATCGATTGATCAAATAGAATATATAACTAACTATATCCTTAAATTTTTTCATAAATTCAACAAATGATTATATCTCGATTAATTTTTCTAACAAGACCTTTTAAAACATTACCCGGTCCTATTTCGTAAAATTTATTTGTACCATCTTCAATCATCTTTTCAATACTTTGATTCCATCTAACAGCACCTGTTAATTGAGCAGATAAATTTTTCCTAATTATCGAGGAATTTATTTCTTTTTTTGCAGAAAAGTTCTGATAAATTGGATAAATAGGGGTTTCAATTTTTGTTTTATTTAAAGCTAATTCAAAATCATTTTTTGCATCCTCCATTAATGGAGAATGAAAAGCTCCGTCGACTTTTAATATAATAGTTCTTTTTGCACCTTTTTCTTTTAATTTTTCACACAAATTAAATACTGATTTAATATCACCTGAAATAACAATTTGTCCAGGACAATTGTAATTAGCTATAACAACAATGCCTTCTTCGACAGAACATAATTGTTCAATGAGTTTGGATTCTATTCCTATAATTGCTGCCATAGTTCCAGATTTTTTTTCACAAGCTTTTTTCATGGAAATTGATCTTTGATGAACTAATTTGAGTCCATCTTCAAATGAAATTGATTTTGCTGCAACTAATGCAGAAAACTCCCCTAAAGAATGACCAGCTATGAAGTCAGGTTTAATTGAGTCTTCAATAATTTTAAAGCTTAAAATTGAATGTAAAAAAATTGCGCATTGTGTAACATCAGTTTTTTTTAGATCTTCCTCAGAACCATTACACATAATTTCTGACAAAGGAAAATTTAAAATTTGATCAGCCCTTTTGAAAAGACTTTCAACTAAACTAGATTTTTTTTTAAAAACTTTTCCCATTCCAGGAAATTGTGAACCTTGACCAGGAAATAAAAATGCTTTCATGATTTATTTTTTTTATAGGTTATAAAACTGAATGATAAGTTATCTAAATTATCAGAATAGTATTTTTTTTCAGATATTTTGTCCCAATCATTAAAATTTAAATCTGGAAAGAAAGTATCAGCCTTAAAATTATCATGAACTCTTGTTAATTCAATTGTTTCGGTCATGTCTAGAAATAGAGAATATATTTCACTTCCACCAATAATAAAGGGTTGATTGTCATCTTTAGTCAATTCAAGAGCTTCAAAAATATTTGAAGCAATTGATACGTTTTCGGCTTTGAATTTTTTATTTTTGGTTAGAACAATATTTAATCTTCCAGGTAATGACTTTGAAATTGACTCAAAAGTTTTTCTTCCCATTATAATAGAATGTCCTATTGTTAATTTTTTAAATCTTTTCAAATCTTCTTTAATATTCCATATTAATTTATTTTTAAAACCTAGCTCATTGTTTTTACCAATTGCTGCAATAATTGTAATATTTTTATCTTTTTTTATTTTCATAAACAATAATAATTAAATGAATTAGTTTTTTAAAAAGTATTAATTAAATAATATGATTTTAAACAGCGACTGGAGCTTTAATTAATGGATATGGATCATAATCGGTTAGGGTGAAATCTTCGTATTTGAAATTAAATATGTCCTTTATATTAGGATTTAATAACATTTTAGGTAATTTTTTTGGTTTTCTAGATAATTGAATTGCAATTTGATCTTTGTGATTTTCATAAATATGGGCATCTCCAAAAGTATGAATGAATTCACCTATTTTTAAATTACAGACTTGAGCTATCATCATGGTTAATAAAGAATATGATGCAATATTAAAAGGTACTCCTAAAAAAACATCTGCACTTCTTTGATATAATTGACATGACAAAGTATCGTTAATTACGTAAAATTGAAAAAAGGCATGACAAGGAGGAAGCGCTGCTTTATTTTGAGAAACATTTTCTGAAAAACTTTTATTTTTGTCAGGTAATACCGAGGGATTCCATGCTGAAACAATCATTCGTCTACTATTAGGATTGAATTTTAGAGAGTCAATTACGTTTTTAATTTGATCAATATCTTCATTATTCCAATTTCTCCATTGATGACCATAAACTGGACCTAAATCACCATTTTTATCTGCCCACTCATTCCATATCCTAACCCCATTTTCTTTGAGATAATTGATATTTGTATCCCCATTTAAAAACCATAATAATTCATAAATAATAGATTTTAAGTGTATTTTCTTTGTTGTGAGTAAAGGAAAACCATCTCTTAAATCAAACCTCATTTGGTATCCAAAAATACTTTTTGTGCCAATTCCGGTTCTGTCTTTTTTCGTAATCCCTTCTTTTTGTATTTTTTTGATTAAAGAAAAATATTGATTCATTTTTAATTAAATTTTAACAAATTTAAAAAGTTACTAGTTTAGATTAGAAAAATATTTCAAATAGTTATTAAAAAAAACTTTAACAAAAAAATTATTTATTTTTTCTTTTTGATATTTCATCTCTAATTTTGACAGCTCCTTCATAGTCCTCTGATGTGACTAATTTTTTCAATAAATTTAATAGATTTTTGTCGCTTAACGAAGAAAGATTATTTGGAATAATATTTTTTGTAGTTTGATTTTTTACAAACTTTTCTATCCATTTTTCATCATTATTAGATTTATTTTTTTCATTTTCATCTTCCGAGAAACTAGCTTCAGTAAGGACACTCTCAAGAGTGTAAATTGGAACTTTTGATCTTATTGCAATTGCTACTGCATCTGATGTTCTTGCATCCAAAACCTCTTCTTTTTTACCTTTTTTACAAATTATATTGGCAAAAAAAATTCCGTCAACTAGCTTGTGAATAACTATATGCTTAACTGAAATTTTAAAGCAGTCTAATGAATTTTTTAATAAATCATGAGTTAATGGTCTTGGAGGCTTAATTTCTTTTTCTAAACCAATAGCAATAGATTGAGCTTCAAATCCTCCAATAACAATTGGAAGTTTTCTATTCCCATTCATCTCACTCAATATTAAGGCGTATGCCCCTGTTTGAGTTTGGCTGAATGAAATCCCAAATATTGTTAATTCGATAAGTTTCATTTACCAAATAAAAATAATCTATTTTTATTATGTTTTAAAATAATTATAATTATTAATTTATAATTATTAAAATATTAAATTTGCAGATACATCTAATTATTAGTAATTAACAATATGAGAACTATTCAGTTTAGAGAGGCTATTTGCGAAGCAATGTCTGAAGAGATGCGAAGAGATAAAAGTATTTATCTAATGGGAGAAGAAGTAGCAGAATATAATGGAGCTTATAAAGCTTCAAAAGGAATGTTGGACGAGTTTGGTGATAAAAGGGTTGTCGACACTCCTATTTCTGAAGCTGGATTTTCTGGAATTGGTGTTGGTTCAACTATGACTGGTAATAGACCAATCATAGAGTATATGACTTTTAATTTTGCATTAGTTGGAATAGATCAAATAATAAATAATGCTGCCAAAATTAGACAAATGTCTGGAGGTCAATTTCCTTGTCCGATAGTTTTTAGAGGACCAACTGCCTCAGCTGGTCAACTAGCCGCTACTCATTCCCAAGCTTTTGAAAGTTGGTATGCTAATTGCCCGGGTTTAAAAGTTATAGTTCCTTCAAATCCTTTTGATGCGAAGGGTTTATTGAAATCTGCAATAAGAGACGATGATCCAGTAATTTTCATGGAATCTGAGCAAATGTATGGTGATAAAGGTGAAGTTCCTGAGGATGAATATATTTTACCAATTGGTGTTGCAGACATCAAAAGGAAAGGTAATGATGTCACAATTGTTTCTTTTGGTAAAATTATTAAAGAGGCTTTAAAGGCTGCAGATGTTCTTAAGGATGAAGGTATTGACTGCGAAATAATTGACTTAAGGACAATAAGACCCTTGGATTATAAAACTATTTATGATTCTGTTAAGAAAACTAATAGGTTGGTTATTTTAGAGGAGTCTTGGCCTTTTGGAAATATTTCAACTGAAATTACTTATCAAGTTCAAAATGAATTATTTGATTATTTGGACGCTCCAATTGAAAAAATTAATACTGCAGACACTCCAGCACCCTTTTCTCCAGTTCTATTAAAAGAATGGTTGCCAAATAGTAACGATGTAATAAAATCAGTTAAAAAAGTACTTTATCAAAATAGTTAACTTTCTGATTAATTAAATTTTTTATTTATCGCTTGATTAGTTACTTTTGGCAGCTAAAACTAAAGTAAAAATTTAATTAAATGGAAAATTATTCAATCTATATGCCGATTTTATTTTCATTAATCGGCCTTTTGTTTATGTATATAAAATCAGTATGGGTTTTAAAACAAAATGCTGGTAGCGAAAAAATGAAAAAAATTTCAACTTCAATTAAAGAAGGGGCTTTAGCATTTCTCAATGCTGAATATAGACTTTTATTTTTTTTCGTAATTATTGCTTCAATTGGATTGTTTATTATTTCCCTCTTGGTCAATACTACAAGTTGGATGATAGTACCTGCTTTTATTGTAGGGGCTTTTTTCTCCGCATTAGCTGGGAATATTGGGATGAGAATTGCTACAGATGCAAATTCTAGAACTGCAGAAGCTGCAAAAACAAGTCTACCAAAAGCTTTAAATGTTTCTTTTGGTGGAGGCACTGTTATGGGACTTGGAGTGGCAGGTTTAGCTGTATTTGGACTTTCGTTACTTTTTTTATTTTTTATAAGTCAATTTATGGGTACTGGTATGAATTTTTATACTGAGATGACGATAGTCTTAGAAACTTTAGCAGGATTTTCTCTTGGTGCTGAGTCAATTGCTCTTTTTGCAAGAGTTGGAGGAGGAATTTATACTAAGGCAGCAGACGTAGGTGCAGATTTAGTTGGAAAAGTTGAAGCTGGAATACCTGAGGACGATCCGAGAAATCCAGCTACTATTGCAGATAATGTTGGAGATAATGTTGGAGATGTTGCCGGAATGGGGGCTGATCTTTTTGGTTCTTATGTAGCAACAGTTCTTGCCGCAATGGTTTTAGGAAATTATTTGATTCAAGATATGTCAAATATTGAGCAATTTGAGGATTCATTCAATAATATGGGACCAATAATCTTACCCATAGTAATTGCAGGTGTTGGAATAATTTCATCAATAATTGGAACATTTTTTGTCAAGATTTCCGATAATTCAGCTAAAGAAACAAAAGTTCAAGCCGCATTGGACAAAGGTAACTGGATATCGATTTTAATAACATTATTAGTAACATATTTCTTAATAAAATGGATGCTTCCAGAAGTAATGAACATGAAATTTTTTGGTGAGGGTTATAAATCAATTTCAAATTTAAATGTATTTTTCACCGCATGCATAGGTTTAGCTGTTGGTGCTTTTATATCAATAGTCACATCATATTACACAAGCCTTGGTAAAAAACCAGTTATGGATATAGTTAAAAATAGTTCAACTGGAGCCGCCACAAATATTATCGCAGGTTTGGCAGTTGGAATGAAATCAACTTTTTTATCTGTAATTTTATTTTCGGCTGCGATTTTTTCTGCATATGAGTTGGCTGGATTTTATGGTGTCGCTATTTCTGCCTCTGCAATGATGGCAACAACTGCCATGCAGTTGGCTATTGATGCATTTGGCCCAATTGCTGATAATGCAGGGGGAGTTGCAGAAATGAGTGAATTAGAGCCTGAGGTTAGGGAAAGAACTGATATTCTCGATTCTGTTGGAAATACGACTGCCGCTGTTGGTAAAGGATTTGCAATTGCCTCAGCTGCTTTAACTGCCTTAGCTTTATTTGCTGCTTATGTAACATTTACAGGTATTGACGGTATTAATATCTTCAAAGCTGATGTTTTGGCTATGTTATTTGTTGGAGGTATGATACCAGTCGTTTTTTCAGCTTTAGCTATGCAATCTGTAGGAAAAGCAGCTATGGAAATGGTTGAAGAGGTTAGACGTCAGTTCAGAGAAATACCTGGAATTCTTGAAGGTAAAGGTAAACCAGAATATGCTAAATGTGTTGATATCTCAACTAAAGCTGCTCTAAAAGAAATGATTTTACCTGGATTATTAACTATTATAACTCCTATTTTAATTGGTTTGTTTTTTGGTGCTGAGCCTTTGGGTGGTTATATGGCAGGAGTATGTGTTAGTGGAGTTATGTGGGCAATTTTTCAAAATAATTCTGGTGGAGCTTGGGATAATGCAAAGAAATCTTTTGAAGCAGGTGTGGAAATAAATGGTAAAATGACATTTAAAGGTTCTGATGCTCATAAAGCTGCAGTAACAGGCGATACTGTTGGTGATCCTTTTAAAGATACTTCTGGTCCGTCTATGAATATTTTAATTAAATTAACCTGTTTGGTTGCTTTGGTTATTGCACCTATTTTGGGCAAACATGAAAATAATAAAATTTCGGTTTCAGAAAGGATTGAAAATAAGATGCATATAAAAGTTCAAAAAACATCAGAAATTGATAACAAAAAGATATTTGAAGTTAAATAATATTTATAACAACTACTATAGAGCGTTTACCTCAGAGTCAACTTTTTCAATTATTGAGTTTAAATGA
>CAJPUR010000017.1 GCA_905381055.1 uncultured Flavobacteriaceae bacterium | reverse complement strand
AGTATTCAGCAAACTGGTTTAGTTACAATTACTTTTTATGTTGATGAAAATTCTAGTGTTAATTATTCTGCAGCTTCAGTCGTCCTTGTTGTTGATGTCGTTAAAGTAAATCAAAACATTTCTTTTGATTCATCACCAACTAATTATTTTAATTACAGTGAAAATCTATCGATTCCTATTCAGGCCTCAGCAAGTTCATCGCTTCCACTGTCCTATAATTTAATTAGCGGTAATGCATCATTAAATTCAAATATAATAACAGTAAATGGAACAGGTCAGATATCTGTTGAATTAAATCAAATAGGAAACAATCAATTTAACGCTGCACCTCCATTAAACTATACTATAAATATTGGTCAAGGAACAACTTCGCTTTCAGGGTTTAATATACCATCTAAATATAAGGATGACTCTCCATTTCAAGTTACTCCTCCAATTTCAAATAGAGTTGGTCAAATAGTATATTCAAGCTCAAACCTTCAGGTTGCTCCAATTTCTGGAGATCAAGTAACAATTTTAAATAGTGGACAAACTATTATTACGGCAGAACAAATTACAAACAATAATTATAAGTCAGGAACTGTAAGTGCCGTATTTATTGTTTTAGAGAATACAATAATAGATGGTGATAATGATGGAATTAGTGATGAAAATGACAATTGTATTTCAAACTTTAATCCACTTCAAAATGATTACGATAATGATGGTACAGGAAACATTTGTGATGATGATGACGATAACGATGGATATAATGACTCAAATGATGAATTTCCGTTAAATCCAAATGAATGGAATGACTATGATAAAGATGGATTAGGAGATAACGAAGATGAAGATGACGACAATGATAGTTGGTCTGACAATATTGAGATTAGTTGTAATACAAATCCTCTTAATAACTCCAGTTTTCCCAATGACTATGATGGAGACTTAATTCCGAATTGTAATGACCAGGATGATGATAATGATGGTTATCCTGATGATCAGGATGACTTTCCTGAAAATGAATTTGAGTGGGTCGATACTGATAAGGATGGAATAGGAGATAATGAAGATGAGGACGACGATGGCGATGAATATAATGATAATGATGAAATAAAATGTGATAGCGATCCTCTTGATTCAAATTCAAAACCTAATGATTTAGATGAAGATTTAGTTCCAAATTGTATTGATTTAGATGATGATAATGATGGTTGTTTAGATGATGATGATGCTTTTCCACTTGACTACTCTGAATGTCTTGACAATGATAATGACGGAATAGGTGATAATGCAGATAATGATGATGATAACGATGGAGTTTATGATTTACAAGATGCTTTTCCATTTGATTCAGCAGAGCAAAAAGATACGGATGGAGATGGAATTGGTGATAATTCTGATTCAGATTATAATTCAGACGGATTACCAGATAATGTTCTTTTACCAAGCCAATTTTTTTCACCCAATGGAGATGGTATAAATGATACATGGAATGTTATTAATACAAATTTATTTCCAAACTGCGAGGTTTGGATTTACACCCGTTCTGGAGAATTGATTTACAATAAAAAAGGATATGCTAATGATTGGACTGGATTGTTAAATGGTCAACCTATACCTGAGGCATCATATGTTTACATGGTTGATCAGAATGGAGACGGTATAATAGATTTAAAAGGTTGGTTTTATTTAACTAGATAAAAATGAATAAACTTATATGGTTTGTTTTTATGTTTTCACTTGTAAGTTACTCACAGCAAGAGTCATACTATAGTTTATATAAGTATAATATGCAAGTAATAAATCCAGCTTTTGCAGGTGCTGAGTCAGATTTATCATTTTCTTTTCTCAACCGATCACAGTGGGAATCATTAGATGATTCTCCAAAGACGATGGCGTTTTCATTTTCTTCAAAGAGAAAAAATAATGTTGGACTTGGAATTTCAGTTGTTTCAGATAAGGTTTTTGTTGAAAAGCAAACTTTTGCATATTTAGATTTTTCCTACCTACTTGATTTGGATCAAACAAAAATATTTCTTGGGTTAAAAGGGGGAGGTAATTTTTATAGAACAAGTTCTTTAAATTTGGAAGATTACAATCAAATAATTGATCCTGCTCAAAGAGAATTGAGTAGATTTAATCCTAATGTTGGTGCAGGAGTTTATATAAGAAACAAGATATATTGGTTTTCCTTTTCAATACCTCGACTATTTAATATTAAAAGAAATCAAGATTTAAGTTTAGGTGCAAAAGATAGAGTTCACACTTATATAGGAGGTGGCTTGGAATTACCCTTAAGTGAAAGTTTAATTTTAAAACCAATGATAATGCTAAGAAAAGTCAAATCACTTCCACTTAGTAAAGATGCAGGTGTTTTTTTGGGTATTAAAAATAAATTTGATTTAGGAATTTCCCTCAGGTCTAATTCCTCATTTTCAGCAATGACACTTTTTAAAATTTCTGAAATTTTTTATGTTGGTTATGCTTATGAAACACCAACAAATAATTCTCTTTCCAATCTGAATATTAAAACAAATGAAATTTTTCTTAAAATAAAATTAAATAAGTCTGAAAAAAATATATTACCAGAGGAAACAAGTGAAAAGTAATCATGATTTAAGAAATGATAATTTTTCGATCCAATTGGATTACCCCTGTAAGACTTATTTAATTTCTTAACTTGGATATTTGATTTATTTACAAACTTATTCTTCCAGGAAACTTTAGATATAAAAAAACTCTTTTTCAAATCTAGAAAAAGAGTTTAATAAACTTAATGCTCCTATAGTAGCGGGAACAGGACTCGAACCTGTGACCTTTGGGTTATGAGCCCAACGAGCTACCTACTGCTCTATCCCGCGATTTGGATTCCAAATATACAAACTTTATTTTCAACAACAAACACAGATCAATAGATCTCCTTACATTTGTTATATTAAATTATGAAACATAAATCTGGATATGTATCGATTATCGGAAATCCCAATGTAGGTAAGTCTACATTAATGAATTCGTGGGTCGGTGAAAAAATATCAATAATTACTTCAAAAGCTCAAACAACCAGACATAGAATTTTAGGAATTATAAATGGAGAAGATTTTCAAGTTGTTTTATCTGATACACCTGGGGTTATAAAGCCAAATTATAAAATGCAAAATTCAATGATGGAATTTGTTAAAGGAGCAATTGAAGATTCAGACATTTTAATTTATATGATAGAAATAGGTGAAACTAAAATTAAAGATAAATTATTATTTTCGAAAATTGAAAAAATTAATATTCCTTTAATTGTTTTGATTAATAAAATTGATAAGAGTAATCAAGAAGATTTACAAGTTTCAATTGAGTATTGGAAAAATAAGTTACCTAAAGCAGAAATTTTTCCAATATCAGCATTAACTGGTTTTTATGTTGAAGAGATTTTTAATCATATAATAGAAAAACTTCCAATTTATCCACCTTATTTTCCAAAGGATCAAATTACAGATAAACCTGAAAGATTTTTTGTAAATGAATCTATTCGGGAACAGATTTTAAAAAATTATGAAAAAGAAATTCCTTATTCAGTTGAAGTGGAAACAGAAAGTTTTATTGAAAAAGAAAAAATTATTCATATTAGATCACTTGTATATGTTGAAAGGCAAAGTCAAAAAGGGATTTTAATTGGACATAAGGGAGCAGCTTTGAAAAAAGTTGGAATTGGAGCTAGAATTTTTCTACAATCTTTTTTTAGAAAAAAAATAAATATTGAATTATTTGTTAAAGTAAATAAGAATTGGAGGAATTCTCAATCTCAATTAAAAAGATTTGGCTATCAAAATTGATTTTTGAATATATTAAATATTTAAAATTAAAAGGGTTAATTTTATTTTTTTAAAAAATGAGTTCAATAGTTGCAATTGTTGGTCGGCCAAATGTAGGTAAATCTACTTTTTTTAATCGAATGATTCAAAAAAGGGATGCTATTGTAGACTCTATAAGCGGGGTAACTAGAGACAGAAATTATGGAAAGTCATTTTGGAATGGAAAGGAATTTTCTCTAGTTGATACCGGTGGATATTTAATTGGGAGTAAAGATGTTTTTGTAAAAGAGATTGATAAACAAGTAAATCTTGCAATTGAAGAATCTGATCTGATAATATTTATGGTGGATTCAGAATCAGGAATTACTGGAATGGATCAGGAAGTTGCAAAATTACTTAGAAAATCTGAAAAAAAATTTTTATTAGTTGTCAATAAGGTAGATAATTTTAAGAGGCAAGAGAATACTTCTGAGTTTTACAAAATTGGTGTTGATAAGATATATCCCATATCTGCTATTAACGGCTCAGGGACAGGTGAACTTTTAGATGATTTAATTGAATTCCTTCCGGAAGCTGAAAAAAAAATTGAAAAATCAATTCCAAGTTTTGCAGTAGTTGGTAGGCCAAACGCAGGTAAATCATCTTTTATTAATACTTTAATTGGTAAAGAAAGATATATTGTAACAGAAATTGCTGGAACAACAAGAGATAGTATTGATTCATATTATAATAAGTATGGTTTTGAATTTAAAATAATTGATACGGCTGGGATTAGGAGAAAGTCAAGAGTAAAGGAAGATTTGGAGTTTTATTCTGTTATGCGATCAATAAGATCAATTGAAAACTCTGATGTTTGTTTAATTTTAGTTGATGCAACTCGTGGATTTGACGGTCAAGTCCAAAATATTTTTTGGTTAGCTCAAAGAAATAATAAAGGAATTGTAATTGTTATAAATAAGTGGGACCTGATCAAAAAAGATGAGAAGTCAGTAATCAAATTTGAAAAAATTATAAGTCAGCTTATATCCCCATTTGAAGATGTTCCAATTGTATTTGTTTCTACTATTTCTAAGCAAAGAATTTTTAAAGCAATTGAAATTGCAATAGAGGTTTATAAGAATAAAACACTCAAAATTGTAACAAAAAAGTTAAATAATTTTATTCTTCCAATAATCACTAGAAATCCACCTCCGTCCTACAAAGGTAAACATGTAAAAATTAAATTTTGTACTCAGTTGCCGTCATCATATCCTCAATTTGCTTTTTTTTGCAATCTTCCTCAGTACATAAAGGATCCCTACAAAAGATTTTTAGAAAATAAATTAAGAGAAAATTATAATTTTATGGGTGTTCCAATTTCAATATATTTTAGAAAAAAATAAATTTTTATAATTTTTTTTTTATTTTTTGGAGCTCATCTTTTATTTTTTCAAGTTTTGATTTAATAATCAAATATTTATCTAAATTATCTTTATTACTATTCATGCTTACCTTAGCACCTTCAATTGTTAATTTTTTCTCTTTTAAAAGATGAAAAATTTTCTTTAAAATTTCAATATCATCATTTGTATATTTTCTAATACCATTAGATTTTTTTTTTGGTTTAAGTTCTTCAAATTCCTTTTCCCAAAAACGTAATAATGAAGAATTTACATCAAATGCTTTAGAAACTTCTCCAATATTATAATAAAGCTTTTCTTTTAAATTTATTTTCATTTATCAATCAAGAGCTTGATTTTGTTGGGATGCTTGAATTACTAAAGCACTGTATTCTTCGGGAGATAAGTTGCCATAATAGTAATTGATTGGATTAATTTTTTTGCCATCTTTTAAAATTTCATAATGTAAATGGGGAGCAACAGATCTTCCTGTATTTCCAACATAACCAATTAATTCCCCTCTTTTTACATTTTGACCTCTTCTAACATTATAATCATTTAAATGAGCATATAAACTTATATATCCAAAGCCATGGTCAATTCTTATATGTTTTCCATATCCTGAAGATCTATTATCAGCTCTTTTAACTTTTCCGTCTCCAGATGCATAAACAGGTGTTCCTTTGACTGCAGAAAAATCCATTCCAAAATGTCTTCTCATTTTTTTTGTAAAAGGATCCGTTCTCCATCCATAACCGGATGCTACTCTTTTTAGATCTTCATTTTTAATTGGCTGAATAGAAGGTATTGAAGCAAGAAATTTTTCTTTTTTTTCACCTAATAACTCAATTTCATCTAATGATTTTGACTGAACCACCAATTGTTTAGATAATATATCAATATCTTTAGTTGTTTTAATAATTAAATCAGAGTTATCAAACCCTTCAAGATTCTTGTATCTGTTTATTCCTCCAAATCCTGCTAATCTTTTTTCTTTGGGAACAGGGCTAGCTTCAAAATAAACTCTGTAAATATTATTATCTCTATCCTCAATATTTGTTAAAACGTTTTCCATTTGTTCAATTCTTCTAGAAAGAAGTTCAAATTGTAATTCGTAATTTTTAACTTCTCTGTTAAGCAGAAGTTCTTGGGGTGTATTTATTAAACTTGTATTCAGTAAAATAAATAAAACAATTACACCAAATAAAAGTGATGATGTTAAAAATAAAATTAAATTAGATATTTTAATAGAATTATTATTTTCGATAGGAATATAAGAAAGGGTTTCAGGATCATAATAATATTTAATTTTGGCCATAAAACGTTTTCTAAATTTTTTTTCTTTTCTTTAATAGAATTGAAAAACTTATAACAAATATAATAATAAATAGATTGTCAAAAATTAAATTTATTTTTGAAAATGAAATCGTCTGAAATTAGAAAGAAATTTTTTGATTTTTTTGAATCAAAAGGGCATAAAATTGTTTCCTCTGCTCCTTTGCTAATAAAAAATGATCCAAGTCTTATGTTTACAAATGCTGGAATGAACCAGTTTAAAGATTTTTTTTTAGGTAATGAAAAATCAGATTTCTCAAGAGTCGCCAATACTCAGAAATGTTTGAGAGTGTCAGGGAAACACAATGATTTAGAAGAAGTAGGAATTGACACATATCATCATACTTTTTTTGAAATGCTAGGGAATTGGAGTTTTGGAGATTATTTTAAAAAAGAAGCAATTAATTGGTCATGGGAATTATTAACCGAGATTTATAAAATTGATTCTTCACTAGTTTATGTAACAATTTTTCAAGGAGATAAAAAAGACAATTTAAAAAAAGATCAAGAAGCATATAATTATTGGAAAGAAATTATTCCTGAAAGTAAAATATTATTAGGTGAGAAAAAAGATAATTTTTGGGAAATGGGAGAACAGGGTCCTTGTGGCCCTTGCACTGAAATTCATATTGATTTAAGATCAAGAAAAGAAAAAGAATCTATTCCAGGATCTGAGTTAGTAAATAAAGATCATCCTGAGGTAATTGAATTATGGAATATAGTTTTTATAGAATTTAATAGGTTGGCAGATTCAAGTTTACAAAAATTGAAACAGAAGCATGTTGACACTGGAATGGGTTTTGAAAGACTTTGTATGGTTTTACAAAATAAAAAATCAAATTATGACTCTGATCTTTTTCTTTCATTGATAAGGCAAATTGAAATTAAAACGGAGAGAAAATACGGTCAAGATGAAAAAATTGATATTGCAATAAGGGTAATAAGTGACCATATAAGAACTATTTTTTTTGCTATTTCTGATGGTCAGCTTCCAAGTAATAATGGACAAGGCTATGTTATTAGGAGAATTTTGAGAAGAGCTGTAAGGTATTTTTATACTTTTTTGGATATTAAAGAACCTTTTTTATTTTCACTCGTTAACTCTGTTTCCAAAGAATTAGGCGAAACCTTTCCTGAGTTATTAAAACAAGAAAGTTTTGCTAAAAGTGTTATAAAAGAAGAAGAAACAGCATTTTTAAAAACTCTAAGTCAAGGTTTAAATTTATTAGATCAGTTAATAAGTAAATCTAATTCACAAACAATTGAGGGCTTTAAAGTTTTTCAATTATATGATACTTTTGGATTTCCAAAAGATTTGACATCTCTTATATTAAGAGAGAGAGGATATTTAATTGATAATGTGGGATTTGAAAATGCTATGAAAACTCAAAAATCAAGATCTCGATCGGCTTCAAATATAGATTTATCAGATTGGGAAGAGATTTCTGATAATAAAAATTCAGTTTTTGAGGGTTATGACAAAACAAAAATTAAATCTAAAATAATCAAGTATAGAAAGGTGAATTCAATTAAAAATGGTGAATATTACCAAGTTGTATTAGATAAAACTCCATTTTATCCTGAGAGTGGTGGACAGGTTGGTGATATTGGTGAGTTAGTTCTTGAAAATGGTAATAAAATATTAATAGATAATACTATTAAGGAAAATAATTTGATTATTCATATAACAAAAGATATTCCAGTTAAAGCACATTTAAATGTCATTGCCCAAGTAGATACTTTTCATAGATTAAATGTTTCCAGAAATCATACAGCAACTCATCTTCTTCATGAGTCTTTAATTGAAATTCTAGGTTCTCACATAGAACAAAAAGGATCAATGATTAATTCAAAAAATTTTAGATTTGATTTTTCTCATTTTTCAAAATTATCAAAAATTCAAATAGATGAAATTGAAAATTTAGTAAATAGAAGAATAAATCAAAAAATTCTTTTAGAGGAAAAAAGAAATATTCCAATAAAAGAGGCAAAAAGTATTGGAGCTATTGCTTTATTTGGAGAAAAGTATGGTGACTTAGTTAGAATTATAAAATTTGGAAAATCAATAGAATTATGTGGAGGGACTCATGTAAAAAATACTTCTGACCTATGGTATTTTAAAATTATTTCCGAAAGTTCTGTTGCTTCTGGAATTAGGAGAATTGAGGCTGTTACTGGAGATCAAGTTTTAAAAATTTTTGAAAATAATATTAATATAGTTGATAAAATTTCTGAAGAATTAAATTTTCCTGAAAATCTTATTAAAAATATCAAGTTATTAATTGAAGAAAATTCAAATTTAAAGAAGGAAATTGATGTTTTAAATCAATCAAATATAAACGTTATCAAGGAAAAGTTAATTAATAAAAAAGATAAAATAAATCAATTTTATTCAATAATTGATAGAGTAGATTTATCACCAAAATTAATTAAAGATTTAGTCCTTAGTTTGGGGAAAGGTAAAAAAGATTTGTTTATTCTACTTACATCAGTCTATAGAAATAAGCCATATATTAATTGTTATGTTTCTAAAGAATTGGTTGTAAAAAAATCAATAAATGCCTCTGAAATAATAAAAAAGATATCTCATTTAATTGACGGAGGGGGAGGAGGACAAGATTTTTTTGCCAGTGCTGGAGGTAAAAAAAGTGAAAACTTGAGTAAAATATTAATTGAGGTAAGAAAAATGGTTGCTAATTTCAAATAAAAGTTAGTTGGGATACTTATCTATTATTTGCTTAACAAAATTATTTATTTGTTCATCTCTATTTTTCATATAAATATCTATATATCCATGGCCAATTCCTTGCCATACCAGACGTTTTGTTTTTGCATCAATAAAATCAATTATTAGTTCACCTTTAACCCTAGAGGAAGTAAAGGAGTGAAAAGATTTATAGCCATAATTATAACCCCAAAAATAAGGTCTATATCCATAATTTAAATATGGGTGACCGCTCACAATGATTTGTTTAGTCGCATCAACATTGAAATTAACTAATATGTCTGAATTTATATTTTCTTTTATTCCCAAAGAATCAAGATTTGATTTTATTGAATTTATTATCCGATTTTTATCCAGATCTGAAATTGATAGTTGATCAATTCCCGATTCATAAAAAGAAAAATTTTTATAATTGGCGAAGTCAACATTTTTATCATAATCTGAAAAAACTCTAATTGAATTACAACTGAAAATAATTATAGATAAAAAAGAATAGAGTATAAATTTCATAATTTAAGTAACAAATTTAAAGTTTTTCCTTGTATTCTTGTAAATTATATAAAACAAAATAATTTCTAACATAATAATTAATTTTTTTAAAATTTAATTTATAGTTTTTTTTATTTATATGAATTTTAAAATTAATCATACGGTTCCAAATCATTTTTTAATAAAAATAAAAGATTGTTCTATAACAGTTAAAAGAGAAGATCTTATTGATAATTATTATTCTGGTAATAAATTTAGAAAATTGAAATATAATTTTTTGAACTTAATAAAAAATGGCTTTAAACAGGTAGTTACTTTTGGAGGAGCATTTTCTAACCATTTATATACTACTTCTTTAATTGGAAATATTTTAAATATTCCAACAGTTGGTTTTGTCAGAGGGGATGAGTTGTTAAATCAAAACAAAAATCCTACTCTAAAATTTTGTCAACAAAATGGAATGAAATTAAAATTTTTAGCTAGAAATATTTATAATTTGAAAGAAAAATCTGATATAGTTTCAAATTATTTAAAATTAAATAATAAATCATATTTAATCCCTGAGGGAGGAACAAATTCTTTAGCTATTTTGGGTTGTAAAGAAATACTTAACGAAAAGGATAATAAATTTGATTCTATTTGTTGTCCTGTTGGAACTGCTGGAACAATATTGGGTTTAATAGAAAGTTCATTCAAAGATCAATTATTAGTTGGTTTCCCAGTATTGAAAAATAAAGGTTTAAGTTTGTTTATTAAAAACAATACATTAAAAAAAAATTGGATTCTTAAGAATGGCTATTCATTTGGAGGATATGGAAAAATTTCTTCAGAATTAATTGATTTTGTAAATGAAATATCAATAAATCATAAAATTCTTTTTGATCCAATATATAACGGGAAAATGCTTTTTGGTATTTTTGACTTAATTAATAAAAACAAATGGGAATGGGGGAAAAACATACTTGTAATTCATACTGGGGGACAACAGGGAATACAAGGTTTAAATCAGTTTCTAAAGAAAAAAAAATTAAAACAAATTATAATTCCCGATTTATAATTTTTATTATTATTCTAACTATATCAAGTTGTGGTATATTCAAATCAAAAAAAAATTCCAAAAAGGATATTTCATTAAAATCAAATAATTCAATGGTAATTATTGAGAAAAAATCTAAAATCAATATTAAAGTTTCCAATAATCAAGTTAAAAAAAACAATAGAAAAGTAAACAATAATAACAGAGCTATTAATTACATTGAAAAATATAGATCAATTGCAATTTCAGAAATGAAAAAATATAAAATTCCAGCAAGTATTACATTAGCTCAAGGATTACTTGAATCAGGAATGGGATATGGAAGACTTGCAATTGAAGCTAACAATCATTTTGGCATAAAATGTCATTCAAAATGGAAGGGTAAAAAAATTTATCATGATGATGATAAAAGACAGGAATGTTTTAGAAAGTATAAAAATCCGTCTGAGTCTTTTAGAGATCATTCTTTATTTTTAGTTAATAGAGAAAGATACTCTTTTTTATTTAATTTAAAAACTAAAGATTATAAAGGTTGGGCAAAAGGATTAAAGAAAGCAGGATATGCAACTGACCCTAAATATCCTGAAAAATTGATTAGTCTGATAGAAAGATTTGATTTAAAAAAATTTGACTATGGTAATAATAAACTTGATAAGAAAAATAAAACTTATTATGTAAAAAAGGGAGATACATTATTTTCAATTTCAAAAAAATATAAAATTTCACTAGAAGATATAAAAATTAAAAATGGATTAAATGATAATGTTATTTTTGTAGGGCAGGAATTAATAATTCCTAATTAACAAATATTATGAATTATAGAAGAAGTAGTTTACTATTTGAAGATGCAAAAAAAATTATTCCCGGAGGAGTAAATTCTCCTGTAAGGGCTTTTAAATCTGTTGGTGGAACTCCAATTTTTATAGATAGAGCAAAAGGATCATATTTGTATGATGTTGACGGTAATAGATTCATAGATTATATTTCGAGTTGGGGCCCAATGATTTTGGGACATGCCTATAAACCAGTATTAGATGCTGTAAAAAAAAGGTTGAAAAAAGGTACTTCTTTTGGAATCCCTACTGAAATTGAAAATAAAATTGCAAGTTTAGCAATTAGTATGGTTCCTAATATTGAAAAAATAAGATTTGTAAATTCAGGAACTGAAGCATGTATGAGTGCGATTAGACTTGCTAGGGGATTCACAAAAAAAGAAAAGATAATAAAGTTTAAAGGCTGTTATCATGGTCATGCCGATTCTTTTTTAATTCAAGCAGGAAGTGGAGCAATCACTTTTGGATCTCCAGATAGCCCTGGAGTAACTCAGGGCACAGCTAAAGACACTCTTTTATGTGATTTCAATGATATTGATAGTGTCATTAAGATTTTTAAAAAAAATAAAAATAAAATAGCTGCAGTAATCATTGAACCAGTTGCTGGTAATATGGGTTGTATTGTACCAAAGTTTGGTTTTTTGGAAGGTTTGAGAGAAATTTGTGATCAAAACAAGACTTTGCTCATCTTTGATGAGGTTATGACAGGTTTTAGATTGGCCAAGGGAGGTGCTCAAGAGAGATTATCTGTGAATGCAGATATTGTGACTTTTGGTAAAGTCATTGGTGGTGGTCTTCCTGTTGGAGCATTTGCTTCAACAAATGAAATAATGAATAAATTGGCTCCAGAAGGAGATATTTATCAAGCAGGCACTTTAAGTGGAAATCCAATTGCAATGGAAGCAGGTTATACAATTTTGAATATACTAAATACCGATACTGAAATTTTTAAAAGTTTAGATGAAAAAACTAAAAAGTTGCATGCTGGAATGGAATCTCTTTTAAATAAATCAAATATTCCTTTTTCAATTAACAGTTTTGGATCAATGATTTCATTACATTTTACTGAGGGTCCGGTGGTTGATTTTAATTCCTCCTCATTAGGTAATAATAATTATTTTAAAAAATATTTTCACGAAATGTTAAATGCAGGAATATATCTTCCTCCAAGCGCATTTGAAAGTTATTTTTTGAATGACGCTTTAAGTTATCAAGATATTGAATTTACTTTAAATGCTTTTGAGAGTGTATTAAAAAAAATTGTTATTTGAGTTTAATCCATAAACCCTTTTCATCTTTATAAATTTTTATTATTTCCTTTTTCGATAAATTCTTTAAATATTTATCCCATTTTTTATTGCTAAAGTTGAATTGTTTTTTGAAATCAGTTAGTTCTTTAGATATTTCCTTGTCAAGATTTTTTGTAAGTTTTATTTCATCTTCACTTAATTCTAAATCTTTTTTTTCAGGTTTCATTTGGGGAAAAAAAAGTACTTCTTGTATGGATGTATTGTTAGTCATAAGCATAACAAGTCTATCTATTCCAATTCCAATTCCGGAGGTTGGAGGCATACCGTATTCTAAAGCCCTAAGGAAATCTTCATCAATTAACATTGCCTCATCGTCACCTTTTTTATTTAGATGAAGTTGTTCCTCAAATCTTTTTCTCTGATCGATTGGATCATTTAATTCTGAATATGCATTGGCTAATTCTTTTCCATTAACAATCAATTCAAATCTTTCAGTAAGTTTCGGATTGTTTCTATGCTTTTTTGTAAGAGGACTCATTTCAACAGGATAATCAATAATAAAAGTAGGTTGAATAAAATTATTTTCACATTTTTCTCCAAAAATCAAGTCAATTAATTTACCGGCTCCCATTGAATCATCTACATCAATTTTTAATTCTTTGGTTACATTAAATAAATCTTTTAGGCTCAAATTAGAAATATCGATACCAGTAAATTTTTTTATAGCTTCAATCATAGTTATTCTGGGATAAGGGGCTTTAAAATCAATCACAGAATTTTTAACTTTAATTTTTGTAGATCCATTTGTTTCAATTGCAACATTTTCCAACAATTTTTCCGTGGTTTCCATCATCCAAAAATAATCTTTGTAAGCAACATAGAGTTCCATAACAGTAAATTCAGGGTTATGAGACCTATCCATTCCTTCATTTCTGAAGTCTTTTGCAAATTCATAAACACCATCAAATCCTCCAACTATCAATCTTTTGAGATATAACTCATTTGCAATTCTTAAATATAGAGGTATGTTTAATGAGTTATGATGAGTAATAAATGGCCTAGCTGCAGCTCCTCCAGGGATAGGTTGTAAAATTGGAGTTTCAACTTCTAGGTATTTTTTGTTATTCAAAAAACTCCTTATGCTATTTGTGATTTTAGTTCTTTTTATAAAAGTTTCTTTTACATTAGGGTTTAAAATTAAATCAATATATCTTTGCCTGTATCTTAATTCAGGATCACTAAATTGATCATATATTTTTCCATCTGAATCTGTCTTAGGAATTGGGATAGGTTTAAGAGATTTATTTAAAATTGAAAATTTTTTCACTAAAACTGTTTTTTCACCCACATTAGTTTTAAACAATTCACCCTCAACTCCAATAATATCTCCAATATCTAATAATCTTTTATATATATCGTTATATAGAATTTTATTTTCACCTGGGCAAATTTCATCTCTGTTAAAATATAATTGAATTTTTCCTTTACCATCTTGAATTTCTGCAAAACTTGCTTTACCTTGAATCCTCCTAGACATAAGTCTCCCTGCTAAAATTACTTTTTCATTAACTCTAAAATTTTCTTTAATAGACTTGGAATTTGAATTAATAGGATATAAGGCCGCAGGATAAGGATTTACTCCAAGTTTAATAAGTTTTTTTAACTTTTCTCTTCTAATTATTTCTTGTTCTGATAATTTCAGCATGTAAAATTTTAATCAAATATAATGAGTAAATCGTTAATCTCAAGTCAATGGTTGATCTATAATTTTTAAAATTAAATTTAATGCAATAATACAAGTTGAATGATTTATGATTAATTTTAAAGGGTTACCCAAAAACAGTTATTAATTAATTCCATTAAAATAATAAAATTTGGATAAAAACAATAAAATTTTCGTTAATGATTTGGGTCTTTGTTCTTACAAAAAGGCTTGGGAAATTCAAGAAAATTTATTGGGTCAAATTATAGATCAAAAGCTGGAAAATAGAAAAAATAAAAATCCTTTAGACACAAACAATTATATACTTTTTGTTGAGCACAATCCAGTGATTACAATGGGTAAAAGTGGAGACAACAAAAATTTAATAACTAACAAAAAACATTTAGAAGAACTACAAATTGAATATTTTAAAACAAATAGGGGTGGAGATATAACTTTTCATGGACCAGGTCAAATTGTAGTCTATCCAATATTAGATTTAGAAAACTTTTTTACTGACATTCATAAGTATTTGAGATTACTTGAAGAAACGGTGATTTTAACTATTAAAGAATTTAATTTAAATTCAGCTAGAAGTTTGGGCGAAACTGGAGTTTGGATTGACCCTGAAACTAAATATGCAAGAAAAATATGTTCTATTGGTGTTAAAGCTAGTAGATGGGTGACTATGCACGGATTTGCATTAAATGTAAATACAGATTTAGATTATTTTAATCATATTGTTCCGTGTGGTATTAAAGGGAAAAAAGTAACCTCTATCAAAAACGAATTAAAAAAAGAAATATCAATTGATAAAGTCAAAGTAATAATAAAAAAAAATTTTGAAAAGTTATTTAATGCTAAATTGGAAGGGAATAATCATTTCATTTCATAAATAATAAATTCGTCCTCATCTGATTGAACAATAATTTCTAAAGCTTTATCATTATCAGAATTAGTCATATCAATTGTACTATTTCCATAAATTGGGAATCCATCAATAATAAGTCCGTTATCATTAAATAAATAAACTTTATTTTCATCTTTTTCAGTTATTGAAACATATAGTGATTTATTTAAATAAAATAGTTTAGGTTTAGTATAATTGCCATAAGGGAGTGTTATTGGAATTCCCTTAATTGTTAATATGTTTTTGGAAAAAGTTATCAATGAATTATAGTCACTTACTATTTGATGACTTTTTTCTAGATTTAAATTTGATAAGATTAAATTTCCTTTTTCATCTATTTGAATTAATTCTCCTTGGTTGTTTGTTGTAGTGAAAGTGTTTAGATAGCGATATATTTTATTTTTAGAAAAATCAATCTTTTCTTTATAATTAATTCTTGAATTACCTCTTCTATCAAGAATATTAAGTTTACCACTTGACTCTTGTATAATAATGTAATCTTTATTTTCAATTCTAATATGAACTGGAGGATTAATTATATTTGAATCTGCTTTAATAAAGTTAAATCCTTTTACTATTTTACCATTTGAATTGTACATTTTGATTGACTTGTCTTGACTTAAAACAAACCTGTAATTATTATTTTTTTCATAATCAAAAACAGAAATTGGTTGAGCTTTCTCAGAATTTTGTAGGTTTATTGAAAAGGGTTTTACAATATCACCATTTCTGTCTAAAATAATGAATTTTTTTTCGGTTCTAAATGCCATCTGAACTTTTTTATTTTTATATAAGTCGACTTGTTTAATTTCCCCTATAATATTAGAGTCTAGTTTTTTTGTCCATAATAATACCCCTTTGTTTGAGAATAAGTATAATACATTATTTACATCTTGAACTGCGATATCCATTCCTTTTGTTAAATGATTTTTAATCCAAACAGGACTTGATAATGCAGGAGAATAAAGATTAAAACTATATTGATTTAAAATTTTATTTTTAGATATTTCCTTTCCATTCTGATTGATTCTAAGATAAAGGTGAATATAGCCTTGATCATAAATTCCTTGAAAAGCAACTTGATTAAGCTTTTCAAAATCATCTAATTTGAGTGCATTATTTTTAGATAGTTTTTTTTCCCAATTATAAAAAATATTTTCAGGATTACCTATCCAGAGAAAAGAATTTTCATTTGCTAATTTATTTTTGAAATTCAGAAACTTTTCACTTGAGGATAAAACATTTTTATCGCTTATTGAATTGATAAGGTCTTTTAAACCTTTTTCGGTTTCACTATAAATGAAGAAATCATCTAATACAGCCAACCACTTTGCATTTACTTGATTTGCTATAATTTTTGATAATGTATTTAATTGTGAACTTATTTCAGATGGATAATATTCTACAGTTCTGTATTTTTTTTGATTTTTTCCCTCTAAACTTAATAAGTTTTTAGTTGCATTTATATTTTTTGAACGAAGAATTAAAAATTTTTTTTCTTTGGTTTTTAACCAACCTATTTCATTGAAACTATTGAGTGTTTTTAAATTATTTTTTTTTAATGATAGATTATTATTTATAATATATTTTTTATATTTTTCTTCAAGTGATTCATAATTATTAAATGGTATTGAAAAAAATGATGTGAATGAATTAGGAACTATTCTATGTAATTTAGTTTCACTAAATTTTTTATTTTTCATCAAACTTAACGGATCACCCAAAGAATCCTTTATTTTCATAAATCCATTAAGTTCAATGTTTGAATTATCAAAAATCAAATCAAATGCATTCCAAGAAAAATTTATTTTTGGAAAAAAAACCATTAGTTCTTTATAAATACTTAGATATTTAGCTTTATTAATGTTTATTAGTAGATTTATATCAGCTTTTGAATCCAAAGATTTTTTTAGTTCATTTAAAAGTGGAGATATGTTTCTAGAAATATTATTCTCATGATTTCTAATATAATTTTCAATAATTAATTTTGAATTAGAGGTGATATATTTATTTTTAATTGTTGCTGAAAAGTAATTCCCTTTTGGATTTTCAATAATATTTATTTTGAAGCCACCATAATTAATTTTTTTTGAAAGAGAATCATGATCTATTATATTAGATTTTCCAACATATGTAAAACCAATTTTATCTTTCCCAATGTTAGAGAGACATATTAAATATTTTTCCGATTTTTTGACGGGTAAAATATTTAAAATAGAATTTGATATTTCTGGATTTGAATTTTTAATAAAAGTCAAGATTTTATTATTTTTTAATTCACTTTCAAGTTTATTTTTGTCATTTATCTGAAATACAAGCGTTGAGTTTTGCGGGATCCAATCAAAAAAAGGTATTTTGTCTTTTGCAACTTGGTTACAAGATGTAATTAGAAAAATAATTGTTAAAGATGTAAATAAAAAAATAGCTTTTAACCTCATTAAAGTTTAATTATCATTTCTTTTCAAAATTAACAAACTCATTTAAAATCATATGTTAAATTATTATAAATCAAAAGTCAGTTGATTATTATATAGTTTAAATGTTTTTCTATGATGAATGCAAATACCATTTTTTTTAATCAAGTATCTATGTTCTTTTGTTGGATAACCTTTGTTTTTATGCCAGTTATATACAGGAAATTTTTTTGATAATTTTATCATGTAATTATCTCTAAAGTTTTTTGCAAGAATTGATGCTGCAGCAATATTTAAAAATTTAGTATCTCCTTTTATTTCACATTTAAAAGGTATTTTTTTATAAGGTAAAAAATAGTTCCCATCAACAATTATGTGAGAAGGCTCAATCGTCAATTTTGAAATTGATTTGTGCATTGCTTTAATTGATGCATTAAGAATATTAATTTTATCAATTAATTTAGGACTACAAATTGATATTGAATAACATAAAGCTTTTTTTTTAATAATTTTTTCTAAATGAAATCTTTGTTTTTCATTTAATTTTTTAGAATCTTTTATCATTGGTTCATTAAAGTTTTCAGGAAGTATAACCGCTGCCGCTACTACAGGTCCAGCTATACATCCTCTACCTGCCTCATCAGTTCCTGCCTCAAAACCATTTTTAAGTTTATTTTGTAATAACATTTTTTTTATTCAGAGATTTAATTAATTACATTTATTTTAAATTCGTCATTTATATAATTTACTGATGCTTATAAGAATAATTTTATTTATTTTTTCTGGACATTTACTAAGTCAAAATAATGTATTTGATTCATTAAATTCAAATTTAAATTCTGAAAAAATCATTACCAATAAAAACGATAAAATTCTTAAATCCAATTTAAATGATTCTTTGAATAAAAATTCAAAAAATGAAATTTTTCAAAATAAGACATTAGATAGTACAAATCTTGATTCGATAACTATAGATATGTACAAAATAATTGATTACCAAAAATCAATTGGTTTTGTTGATACTACAATCTCTATCCAGAAAGATTATAAAATGAATTATTTAAGAAGGGACTACTTTGAGTTACTTCCATTTTCAAATACTGGGCATGCATACAATTCCATAGGCTATAATTTTTTTGATAGATCAGTTTTACCTCAAATGGGCGCTAGATCTAAACATTTTAGCTTTAGTGAAAAAAACGATATAAAATATTTTAAAGTACCTACTCCACTATCTGAGTTGTTTTTTAAAACAACTTTTGAACAGGGACAAATTTTGGATGCATTAATTACTGTAAATACAAGCCCAAACTTTAATTATGCTATTGCATACCGGGGGATGAGGTCTCTTGGAAAATACATTAATATTAGGTCAAATAATAGTAATTTTAAGTTGAGTTTTTTGGTCAATGACAAAAGTCAAAGATATAATGCCAAAATTCATTATAATTCTCAATCTATAATTAACCAAGAGAATGGAGGCTTAAAGCCAGGTTCAATTTTAGCATTCGCGGAGGGAGATCCGGATTTTTTAGATAGATCATTAATAGATAATCGATTTAATAATGCAGAAAATCAATTAACAGGTAAGCGATATCATTTAAGGCATATATGGAAAATAATAAAGGAAAATAAATCTCCAAATTTCAGATTTGAAATTGGACATGAGTTTAATTATGAAACAAAGTCCTACAGATTTTATCAAAATAGTGAAAGTTTCTTTTTTGGAGAAACATTTAATCAAAAGGGTATTTATGATCACTCAAAACTCAGAAAAATGGAAAATAAGTTTTTTCTTAATTTAAAAGAATCTTTTTATGGAAAATTAACTCCTTCAATAGAATTCCATAAATCAGATTATTCTTTTAGATCAATATACTATTCGGATTCAGGTCTAATCCCAAACAAGATTGAACCTACTCAAATTTTCATAAATTCAGATTGGGAAAAGAAAATATCAAATTTTTATTTCAAAGTCGATTTCAAAAAAACAATTCAATCAGATTGGATAAGTGACCATTTTTTATCTAAAATAAAATATAATTTTAATAATAAATTTTTATTTTCCTCTGAGTTTGGATTTAGATCTCAAAATCCTGACTTTAATTTTATTCTTTATCAGTCTGATTATAAAAATTACAACTGGTATAACCCAGAATTTAAAAATCAACGAACTGCTCACTTTAGACTTGACATTTCAAATCCTACAATAGGGGAAATTTCAATTTTATATCAAAATATAGATAATTATACTTTTTACAAGGCTCTACCATCTGTTTTAATTGAAAATGAACTTTCTGAAAATCAATTGATATTAATTTCTCAGGGATTTATTGTACCACAGGAAAGTCCAGATTCAGCTTTTTTAATTTCTCCATATCAAGAAAATGAAACGATTAATTATGTTAAAATTAGATACAAGGGGGAATATGATTTTGGTAAATTTTCTCTAAATAATACATTTCAATATCAGTTAGTCAATTCAAATAATTTTTTTTCAACTGATAACTTAGTTTCAAAATCTTTAAATGTTCCTAAATTTATTTTAAGAAGTACAATAAGTTTTACATCAGATGTTTTTAAAAAAGCAATGAAACTGCAAACTGGTGTTACAGCTCAATATTTTTCAGAATATTATTCTGATAGGTATAACCCATTGGTTGGAGATTTTATAAATCAAGAAGAAATGACAATAGGGGGATTCCCAAGAATTGATTTTTTTATAAATGCAAAAGTACAACAAACAAGACTTTTTTTGAAAGCCGAACATATAAACTCGTCAATGACAGGATATAATTTTTATTCTGCTCCAAATTATCCTTACAGAGACTTTGTAGTTAGATTTGGAATTGTCTGGAACTTTTTTCAATAAATGGCATTTGTATAATAATATTTTTTTTGTATTTTAATTATCTAAATTCTTGTTTAAGAATAACTTACATGGGGAATAAATAATTATATAATATCTTTTAAAAAAAAAATATAAAAAGGTATTGATTAGGGAAAAAAGGTTTTATATTTGCACCCGCTAAACTAAACAAATTTAGTGATACGATCTTTGAAAAATTAGAAAATGACAGCGCGTATCTTAATTGATACGAATTGAAAGCAAAACCATTTTGAGACCTTTTCATATTTATTGTGTTGTAGACAAGTTTAAAAAACTACAACGAAGAGTTTGATCCTGGCTCAGGATGAACGCTAGCGGCAGGCTTAATACATGCAAGTCGAGGGGTAACAGAGAGTGCTTGCACTTTGCTGACGACCGGCGCACGGGTGAGTAACGCGTATGCAACCTACCTTTTACTGGGAGATAGTCAAGAGAAATTTTGAATAATACCCCATACGATCTTTTAATATCATTATTTTAAGAAGAAAACTTCGGTGGTAAAAGATGGGCATGCGTCCTATTAGTTTGTTGGTGAGGTAATGGCTTACCAAGACTTCGATAGGTAGGGGCCCTGAGAGGGGGATCCCCCACACTGGTACTGAGACACGGACCAGACTTCTACGGAAGGCAGCAGTAAGGAATATTGGACAATGGAGGAAACTCTGATCCAGCCATGCCGCGTGCAGGATGAATGCCCTATGGGT
>CAJPUR010000016.1 GCA_905381055.1 uncultured Flavobacteriaceae bacterium | reverse complement strand
TTTGGGAATGTTAGATGTATCAGATGAGGGTGAGTATCTTTTGGATAAAATTGAAATTAAAAATTTAGATGAGACTAAAGCAGCAAAATATAGAAACCAGTTTCTAGGATTTGTTTTTCAATCATTTAATTTGATTAATTATAAAAATGCTATTGAAAATGTTGCTTTACCATTATACTATAGAGGAATAAGTAGAAGAAAAAGACAAGACTCAGCTTTAGAGTATCTTGAAAAAGTTGGTTTAAAAAATTGGGCTAAGCACCTACCAAGTGAGTTATCAGGTGGACAAAAGCAAAGAGTAGCTATTGCAAGAGCATTAGTTTCTAAACCAAAAGTTCTTCTTGCAGATGAACCAACAGGTGCTTTAGATTCCAAAACTTCAAATGAAGTAATGGCTTTAATTCAAAAGATTAATAATGAAGGTAAAACAATTTTAGTGGTCACTCACGAGCAAGATATTGCTAATATGTGTAAAAGAGTTGTTAAACTTAAGGATGGACTTATTGTTGAAGATAAAAAGGTAAATCAAAAAATTATAATATAATGTTTAGTAGAGATACTTGGTTTGAAATATTTAGCACTATAGGTAAAAATAAACTAAGGACTTTTTTATCTGGCTTCACTGTAGCTCTAGGTATTTTTATTTTTATAGTTCTATTTGGTTTTGGAAACGGATTAAAAAATCAATTCAAAGAATTTTTTTTAGATGATGCTACAAATGTATTAACAATTTTCCCATCAAAGACCTCTAAACCATATAAGGGTTTTAAATCTAATCGTCAAATTGAATTTAAGAATGATGATTTGAAAGATTTAAAAAAAAACTTTAAATTTTTCCTGGAAAATATTTCTCCACGTATTACTCGTTATGCTCAATCAAGTTACAAGTTAGAATCAAATAATTATAGAACTGTTGGCGTTTCTCCCTCTTACATATATTTTGAAAAGCATGTTTTAATGAAAGGGAGGTATATAAACAATGATGATGTTACAAGTAAAAAAAAGTATGCTGTAATTGGCAGATTGGTAGCTCAAGATCTTTTTGGAGCAGATGTGGATCCAATTGGAGAATATATAAATATTGATTCGAGTAATTTTAAAATTATTGGAATATTTAAAGATAGTGGTGGGGATAATGAAGAAAGAGTAATTGTAATGCCCTATACTACTAGACAGCTATTAGAAAAAAGTAATGATAAAATTAATCAAATACTTGTATCTTTTAGACCAGAGCTTGGATATTTAGGGGCAGTTGCATTTGAGGATAAAATCAGAAATTTTTTTGAAGTTAAAAAGTCAATTGATCCAACTGATCCTCGAGGGATCTTTATAAGAAATGTTGCTAAAGATTTAAAAAATAATCAGACTTTTTCTTCTGTATTACAATACATAGTTACCTTTGTAGGATTAGGTACTTTATTAGCTGGTATAATTGGTATTTCAAATATTATGGTTTTTGTAGTAAAAGAAAGAACAAAAGAATTAGGTGTAAGAAAGGCCCTAGGAGCTTCTCCTAAAGCAATTGTAGGAACAATACTTCTTGAATCAATATTTATAACAACTTTATTTGGTTACATTGGAATGATATTTGGAGTTATTCTATTAAATAATATGGGCTCAAGTTTAACTGAAGATTATTTTATTAAAAATCCCTATGTAGACACTTATACTGCAATTTTTTCAACAATAATTTTAATTATTTTTGGTGCAATTGCGGGTTATATTCCTGCAAAAAGAGCATCTAAAATTAGTCCTATTGAAGCCATGAGAGATGAATAGTTTAAAGATTTTTTTTGATTTAGAGGTTTGGCAAGAAATTTTCGGTTCAATAAAAAAAAATAAAATAAGAACAATAATTACAGTCATTGGCGTATTATGGGGCATATTTATATATATAGTTCTTTCAGGTTCAGCTACTGGGCTTGATAACGGTTTTGAAAGGGAATTTAAAAATGTTGCAATGAATTCAATGTTTGTATGGGCTGAAGAAACAAGTATTCCATATGATGGTTTTAAGACTGGAAGATTCCCTCAGCTAAAATTAAAAGATGTTGAAATATTAAAGAAAAGAGTCCCTGAGATCAAATATATTGTTCCTCGAAACGCTAGAGGTACTTTTAGTGGAGGAGCTCCAGCTAGTATTGTAAGAGGTAGTAATTATGGAAATTATGCTATTTATGGGGATTATCCAGAATTTACAAAAATAGCTACTAAAGAAATATATGATGGGGGAAGATTTATTAATGATTCTGACATAGTAAACAATAGAAAAGTTTGTGTAATTGGGGAGAGGACTATGAAAGATTTATTTGAACCAAATGAGGATCCAATAGGTAAATATGTTCGAATTGATAATGTTTTTTTTAAGGTAATAGGGGTTTCGGTATTCAGGGGAGGTAGCCCTTTCGATTCAGATTCCGATGTTTTTATACCTTTTTCAACCTATAGAATTTTATATAATACTGGAGATAATGTGGATTGGTTTAATATAGCGGCATATGAAAATGTAAATGTCTTAGAGGTTGAAGATAAGATCAAGACAACTTTAAAAAGAATTCATAGGGTTTCACCTGACGATAAAAGGGCTTTTGGATCATTTAATTTAGGAGAAATATTTAATAAAATAGTTGGATTCGCAAAGGGGATGACTTTTTTATCTTTAATTGTTGGTATTGCAACTATTCTTGCTGGAGTAATTGGAATAGGTAATATTTTACTTATATCAGTTAAGGAGAGAACTAAAGAACTAGGTGTAAGAAGGGCATTAGGTGCAACTCCAAATGAAATTAGAGGGCAAATATTATTAGAAAGTGTTTTTTTAACAATAATTGCTGGAATTATTGGTGTAGTTTTAGGGTCATTTGTATTAGCTGGGATTAATTATTTTACTTTAGATCTTGATGATTACCCTTATACTAATCCAACTGTCCCAATATCATTTATATCAATTGCACTATTTATAATGATTTCACTTGGAACTTTAATAGGATTAATTCCTGCTCAAAGGGCTGTTAGTATAAAACCAATAGAGGCATTAAGGGAAGAATAATAAATTTATAATTAAATTAAAAATGAAAATATTAAAATATATAGCGATTTCACTATTAGTTGGTGGAATATTATTTGCAGCTGCTTACTTTATTAAGACAAATAGTAAGCCAAAAATATCATTTGAAACTGAAAAGGCCAAGTTAAGAAATATTGAAAAGAAAACAGTTGCAACTGGAAAAGTGATTCCCGAAGATGAGATTGAAATAAAGCCACAAATTTCAGGAATACTTGACGAACTTTATGTTGAGGAGGGGGATTTAGTTAAAAATGGGGATCTACTTGCTAAAATTAAAGTTGTTCCTAACGAACAGTCTTTAAACTCATCGAAAGGAAGACTTGATAGAGCTCGAATAGTTTTAAAGAATGCTAAAATTGATTATGATAGAAATCTTGATTTATTTAATAAAAAAGTTATTAGTAAAAAAGAAATGGAGACAGTTCAACTAAATTATGATCAAGCAAGTCAAGAAGTTTCTAATGCTTTTTCTGATTTACAAATAATAAAATTAGGATCTGTAGGAGGATCTTCGGTTGCTAATACAAATATTAGATCCACTGTTGACGGTACTATTCTTGAAATACCAGTTAAAGAAGGACAGCAAGTTACTGAAAGCAATAATTTTAACCCTGGAACAACAATTGCAACAATAGCAGATTTAAATATTATGATATTTGAAGGAAAAGTTGATGAATCGGAAGTAGGTAAATTAAAAATCGGAATGCCCTTAGAAGTAACTTTAGGTGCCATTCAGGATCAAACATTCAATGCTGATTTAAGATTTGTGGCACCCAAAGGTAATGAGGAAAGTGGCGCAGTAAAATTCAAAATAGAAGGGGATGTATATCTAGACTCGCTCTCATTTATAAGGGCAGGATATAGTGCAAATGCCTCATTAATATTAGAGAAAAAAGATAGCGTTTTATCTATTTCAGAATCTTTACTTCAGTTTGATAGGATAAGCGGTGAAAGTTATGTTGAAATTGAGATTGGAGATCAAAAATTCGAAAGGAAAAATATAAAAATGGGAATTTCTGATGGCATTAATGTTGAAATTATTTCTGGGATTGATATGCAAGATGAAATAAAAATTTGGAATAAAACGGAACCTTTTAAAGGCGAAGATGAAAATAATGATTCCAGACCTGGTAGAAAATAAAAAGATAAATTTATCCTAATGAAAATTAATTTAAAATTTAATGTTTGGCTTATAATTTTGATTTTAAGCAATACAGTAATTTTTGGGCAAGATAAATATTGGACTCTTGAGCAATGTGTAACTCGTGCTTTTGAAAATAATATTACGATCAAACAAAGTCAGCTTCAACTTGAAAATTCAAATATTGAAAAAAATTCAGCTGTCGCAAATTTTTTTCCTAATGTTAATGCTTCTTTAAATCACTCTTGGAATTATGGATTGAATCAAAATATTACTACAGGTATTTTAGAAAATATAACCACACAATTTTCTTCTATGGCAGTAAATTTTGGAGTAGATATATACAACGGTCTTCAAAATGTAAGAAGACTTCACAGAGCTAATCTTTCTATTATTGCTAATGAATACAATATTGAAGATATAAAGGATGATATAGGTTTATTGGTTGCAAATGCATACTTGCAGATAATGTTTAATAGAGAAATATTAACCGTTCAGAAACAACAATTAGAAATAACAATAGAACAATTAGAAAGAACAAAAGCTCTAGTCCAAGCTGGAATTATTGTTGAAGGAGATTTGTTTGATATCGAAGCATCGCTAGCTAACCAACAGCAAACTTTAATTCAAGCTGAAAATGCATATAGAATAACTAAAATTAATTTAGCTCAATTACTTTTAATTACTGATTATGAAAACTTTGAAATATCTAATGAAAATTATGATGTCCCCTTTTCTCAAATTTTAGATGAAAGTCCTAAAGATATTTTTATTAAAGCTTTAAGCCACAGAAATGATATAAAGCGCGCAATAACAAATCTTGAGATTGCTGAAACTGATATTGAAATTTCTAAAGGTGCGCTTCAACCTTCTATATCAGCATTTTATGGTTACAGTTCAAGAATTTCATATAGCGATAGAATAGAAAGGACTGGAGAATTCAACTCAGTGCCTATTGGATATTTGTCAACCACAGGAGAACCTGTTTTAACTGATGTTGAAAAAACAAAAGTAGTTGGACCAATGTCAATTACAGATCAGCTAAATATGAATGATGGTCATAACTTTGGTTTACAATTGAGTATCCCTATTTTTAATAGATTAATAGCCAAAAATAATGTTAAGAGAAATTTAATCAATCTTGATATAGTTAAAAATCAATTTGAACAAGACAAATTAGATTTAGAAAATACTATTAATCAATCTTATAATAATACTAGTGCTGCATATAAGTTTTATCAAGCCACAAAAAAAACTGTTCTTGCGAGATCAGATTCATATAAAAACGCAAAAAATAAATTTGAAGCTGGCGTAATTAACTCTTATGAATTTTCTCAAATTAAACAACAATATGAAAGTTCTGTTTCAGATGAGGTAAGAGCAAAGTATGATTATATTTTTAAATTAAAAGTTTTAGAATTCTATTTTGGATTGAAACTAGAAATTTAGGTTAAATAAAAATGGCACTTATTTTAAATATTGAATCTTCAACTAGTAATTGCTCTGTTTCACTTTCTAAAAACGGTAATTTAATTCACTTTATTGAAAAAAATGATCCAGAATTCAGTCAAAGTGACAACCTTCATTTATATATTAAAAAGTTGTTGAGTGATTGTGATTTCAGCCTCAACAGTTTAGATGCTATATCAATTAGTAAAGGTCCAGGATCATATACAGGTTTAAGAATTGGAGTGGCTACTGCTAAAGGAATATGTTTTTCATGTGATTTACCTTTAATTTCTATTAACACATTAGAAATTTTAGCAGCAGCATATATTCCCGAAAATGAAACAAATATTATTGCTCTTTTAGATGCTAGAAGGATGGAAGTTTACTCAATGTTTTTAAATAGTAATCATGAAGTAATGGTTCCAACAAAAGCTGAAATTATTAGTATAAATTCATTTAAAGATTTTATTAAAATTTCAAAAAAAGTTGTCATTATAGGAAATGGAGCTCAAAAGTGCAAAAAGGTTTTAATATCAGGTAAGATTTTTTATCCGGATGAACCCTTATTTCCATCATCAAAATTTATGTGTAAAAAGTCTGAAGAAAACTTTAAAAAAGAAAATTTTGAAGACATTGCATATTTTGAACCGTTTTATCTCAAAGACTTCTATACTTCAGCAAAAAAAAATTAGCCATTAACAGCGTTTACCTTTAATATTTTTCCCGGTAACATTTCTTTAAGCATATTTTCTATACCATTTTTAAGAGTGAATGTGGATGAGGGACAACCGCTACATGCACCCTGAAGAATTACATTAACAGATTTATCTTCTTTTTTGTAAGATTCAAATAATATATTACCCCCGTCAGAGGCAACAGCAGGTTTTACGTATTCCTCAATTATAGAAATAATTTTTTTTGAAACATCATCTAAGGATTTATCATCTTCAGAAGCTATGGATTTTTTATCAGTAGAATTTTTATTTTTAGGATTTACAATTAAATTGTTTTTCTCTAAAAAAGAACGAATAAATTCCCTTATTTCCATGACGGAATCCTCCCAAATAAGTTTTTCATTTTTAGTAATAGATATGTAATTTTCACTTATGAAAACTTCTTTAATATCAAATTTTTTATATAATGCATAAGCAACAGGAGAATTTTTTTTAGACTGACTTATATCTTTATATTCGTATATATCATCAACTAATTTTTTATTAGCCACAAATTTTATAACATTTGGATTTGGAGTGCTTTCAGCATAAATTGAAATAGGGCTTTTGTCAGTTAAATTTTCATTATTTAATATTATGCCTCCATCTTTAAGGAAATTTTGGATTTCAACAGCAACTTCTTCAATTACATCATCCCATTTTAATATATCAAACTTTTCAAGCTCTATACTATCTGAGTTTAGTTTAACTGATTTAACAAATGGCAAATAAAACATTTTTTGAACAAGTTTAGAATTACTAGCATCATCAATTGAATTATAGACTATCGATTTATCAATTATTAAGTTAGAAGCAAAAGAAAATTTTGCAATTGTTTTATCTTTATTTAAATAATATTTTACTTTATAATTTTCCATTATTTTTTAACAAAAATAATGAATTACTTAAATAGATAAAGGTTATTTTTAAATAATAATATTACAAAAAGACAAAAATGATAATTAAATCGGTTAGAGGTTTTAAACCTATGTATGGAGATGATTGTTTTTTTGCTGAAAATTCTGTTTTAATAGGCGATGTGATTATGGGGAATAATTGTTCAATATGGTATTCAGCTGTTGTAAGAGGTGATGTGAATAGTATTAAAATTGGAGATAGAGTAAATATTCAGGATGGAGCAGTAATTCATGGAACTTATTTAAAAGCTAAAACAGAAATCGGTAATGATGTTTCAATTGGTCATAATGCAATTGTACATGGTTGTAAAATAGAAAATAGTGTTCTTATTGGGATGGGAAGTATAGTAATGGATAATAGTATTATTGAATCAAATTCAATAGTTGCAGCAGGCAGCGTTGTTCTTGAAAATACTCATATAAAAGCAGGATCAATTTTCGCAGGTGTTCCAGCAAAAAAAATTAAAAATGTGAGCAATCAAGTGAAAAAAAATGAAATAGAGAGAATAGCATCAAGTTATCTTAAATATTCTAATTGGTATAAAAATTTTATAAAATAATTTTATTAAAAATTTGGTTTTTTAAAAAATAATTAATTTTAGAAGATTCTCCAGTTTGGAAATATAAATTTAATTTATTTTTTTTATTAGTATTTAATAATTCATATTGAGTAAGAATTTTTTTAGTTTGTTTAGCTACAGCGATACCAGTGTCTATAATTTTCATCTTATTTTTTAAAATTTGATTTAAGACTGGAATTAAATATGGATAATGCGTGCATCCAAGAACCAAGTGGTCTGCATTTTTTTTAATCATTGGGGTAATATATGATTTTAATATTTTTTTAGTTTTTAGTTCATTTATTTTATTATTTTCTATTATTTTGATTAATCCTTTACCCTCTTTTTCAAGTATTTTAATATTTAAATTATAGTTATTAATTGATTTATAAAATAATGAACTTGATAATGTTCCTTTGGTAGCTAAAACTCCTATAACTCCTGATTTACTATTTAATGAAGCTGGTTTGATTCCTGGTTCGACTCCAATAAGGGGGATGTTAAAATTTTTACGCAAATTTGTTATTAAATTTGTTGTAACAGTATTACAAGCAACAACTATTAATTTACAATTTAGAGTAACTAATTTTTCAATTATTTTTTTACTTCTTAAAGTAATTTTTGATATTGATAAATTTCCATATGGGGAATACAGGTTATCGGCAATGTAAATAATTTTTTCATTTGGAAGAATTTTTTTAATATGAGTTAAAACTGAAAGTCCACCAATACCTGAATCAAAAATGCCTATTGGGAAAGAAGATTTTTTTTCATCCATAATAAAAAAACTGCCGTATAGGCAGTTTAAAAAATAAATTTTAAAGAATAAATTTTAAAAACCTAATTCATTTTTGACTTCATTCATAAGATCTTTTCCTTGAGCCATTATTACACTCCCACCAGCACTAGAATCTAAAACGTAATCGAACCCTTGAGATGAAGCTACTTTTTCAATTGCTGCTTTAGCTTTTTCATATAATGGCTTCATCATTTCTACTTGCTTTTTTTGAAGATCTTCGGTAGCAGTTTGTCTAAAAGATTGAATATTTTGCTGCATACTTTCAAGTTCTTTTTGTCTGGCTTGATTAGTTATTTCGGTTTGATTTTCCGCATCAGCAGCATATGATTGAGCTTTACTTTGAAATTCTTTGTAAGTATTTTCTATTTCAGTTGTATATGTTTTCTCTAATTGTGATAATTCTTTTTGTTTCGCAATGACTTCAGGCATTTCACTAATAAGTTTTTGAGTGTCAATATGAGCGACTTTAGATTGAGCAAATGAATAGCTCAAGCTTATAAATAGAGATAATGTGATTAAAAATTTTAATTTTTTCATTTTATTATATTTAACTTTTTATTTCTTTTTTTGTTTTAATTTTCTTTCTTCAATTAACTTTTTTCTTTCTTTATTTCTTTGTTGAATTGAAATTTTTCTTAAAACGAGATCGCTAATATCGTAATTTTTTACGGAATATAACATAATTAATTCAGAAGATCTATCAAATATGAAGTCATATTTTCTTTCAATGGCTATTTCTCTTACTGCTGTAAGCACTTGATCTTGAATCGGTTTAATTAATCCTAATCTTTGTTTTACAAGATCTCCGTTTAAGCCAAATCGTTTTTCTTGCAATGAAACTATCCCTTTAGCAAAATCATTAATCTCATCATTTCTATCTTCAATTAATTCAGGAGTTAGAAGTACTTTTTCTAAATTTAGTTCATCTTGATATTTTTTTAATTGTAGTTTTTTTAGCTCAATTTCCTTTTTCCATGTTTTGATTCTTTCATCAATAAGTTTTTGTGCTATTTTATACTCTTCAATATTTTCCAAAATTGTATTCATATCAATATAGCCAATTCTAGTCCCTTTTTGGGAAAAGCTAGATTCAATAGTGAAAAAAAGTAAAATAAATATTAAAAAAAAGTTTTTCATTTCTAAAATTGTTGACCAATTATAAAATGGGTTTCCCATCCATTTGGAGATGTAATTAAGTCATTTGGGTTATCAAAACCATATCCAAAATCAATTCCAAGTAAGCCAAATGCAGGCATAAATATTCTAACACCAAAACCTCCTGACCTCTTAGAATTAAATGGATTAAAATCTTTAAAATTATCATATCCTTTTCCTGATTCAAGAAAACTTAAAGCATAGATTGAAGCTGCAGGTTTAAGTGAAATAGGGTATCTAAGTTCAAAAGTAAATTTATTATAAAGTAAAGACCCATTATTACTTGACAAAGATTGATTTTCATACCCTCTTAGTGCAATATTTTCTCTTCCATCAAGAGAATAATTCATCATTCCATCTCCACCAAGATAAAATCTTTCAAATGGAATTTCACCTCTATCTTTATTGTAAGTCCCTAAAAATCCAAAATCTGCTTGAGTTTTTAAAACCAATTTATCAAAAATATTTGTGTACCAAGCCCCTGAAAATTTAATTTTATAAAATTCCAACCACTTGAATTTTTCTTGATCTATTAGAGCGTTGTCAGGAACTGGGACACCATTTATAACAGTTTGAAATTCTTTTAATTCTCCAAGGTTAGAATAATCTTTTCCAGAAATAAGTGAAAATGGAGGAGTGAATTTTGCACTGATAGTAAAAGTTGAGCCTCCTAATGGGAACACTGGATTAGTATATGTATTATTTCTACTTAATGCAATTGTGTAAGCAATATTATTTGATTCTCCATCACCAAAAGTAAATAGTCCAGTATAATAATTATTTAAATTATAGTATTGGTATGAAATTGACTGGGATAAAGTAAAATAGTCATCGGGAGCTCTAAGTCTTCTTGCTAAACCAAACGAAATACTACTTATTTCAAAAAATTGACTTTTATCAGCTCTCCCTGTAAAATAGTCATATCTGTATTGTGTGGTTCTTGAAAGAGATGTAGATAATTGAACTGGTTGTCTTCCTCCGAGCCAAGGTTCTGAAAAAGAAAAGCTTGTTGTTGTATAGAATTGACTTGCTTGAAGTCTAAGACTTAAAGATTGACCGTCACCCGCTGGTATCGGAGTGTAGGCTTCTTTATTAAAAAGATTTCTCATTGAAAAGTTACCAAAAGAGAGACCTAAAGTTCCAATAAAACCTCCACCTCCATATCCACCTTGTAATTCTATTTGACTTCCACTAGTTTCTTCAAGGCCAAATTCAATATCAACTGTTCCTTCATTTGGATTTACATTTTTAAAATCTGGTTTTATATTTTCTGCATCAAAAAAACCTAGCTGCCCTAACTCTCTTACTGTTCTTACAACTTTATCTTTACTATAAAGTTCTCCTGGTTTGGTTCTTAATTCTCTATAAATTACATGGTCATTTGTTCTTTCGTTTCCAGCAACCGAGATTTTATTAAAATTCGCTAATTTTCCTTCAGTCACTCTTATTTCAAAGTTAATAGTATCATTTTCTGCACTAACCTCTACTGCATTAATATTTGAAAAAAGATAACCATTATTTTGATAAAGATTAGTGATATCCTCTCCGTCTGGTTTGGTTTCATCTGCAATCCTTTTTCTTAGTAAGACTCCATTATAAACTTCCCCTTTATTTATTCCAAGAACTCGCTGAAGTTGATTATCTGTGTAAGCAGAATTTCCTAAAAACTTGATATCTCCAAATCTATATTGATTCCCTTCTTCTAAATCCATTTTTATTTTAAGAGTATTATTTCTATTAACAATTACTGTATCACTTAAAATTCTTGCATCTCTATAACCTTTTTCTTTGTAGTAGTCAATTATTTTTTCCAAATCATCAAGGTAGTCTTCCTCAATGAATTTAGATTTTTTCCAAAACCTTAAAACATTTTTTAATTTAGTATTTTTCATTTTTTTTCTTAATCTATAGGACTTTATTTTTTCATTACCTTCAAATTCAAATGAATTTATTTTAACTCTATTTCCTCTGTCAATATTTATTAAAAGATTAAATCTATTGTTGCCAATTGAATCTGGTTTGGTGTCCAAATATACTTTAGTATTCAAATATCCTTCCTTTTGATATTTAGAAATTATATAGTTTTTAGTATTAGTTAAAAAACTTTCAGATAATTTTTTACCTGGTTTTAAATTGGTATCATCTTTTATGCTTTGGATTTTATTTTTTTTAATACCTTGAATTTTCACATTTGAAAGAGTAGGTAATTCTTTAATTTCAATTTCAATTGATATTTTATTTCCTTCTACTCTGGTTGCATAAAAATTGATGTCACTAAATAGTTCTAATTTCCATAGTTTTTTAATTATTAAACCAGTTTCTTCACCAGGTAAAAATATTTTTTGACCAAGCTTAAGACCACTATATGAAATAACAGTTTGATCACTAAAATTCTTTAGTCCTTTTATCGATATTGAATCAAGAATATATTCTTTCCCCGATATAAAGTCTTCAACTTGAGAATAAATATTAAGACTACAAAAATAAAAAAGTAATATAATAATTAATTTAATCGATACCTTTTTACCAGTAATATTATTTAATTTGTTCACTTGTTTTTCCAAACCTTCTCTCTCTATTTTGATAACTTATTATTGCGTCATGCAAACACTTTTCATTAAAATCTGGCCAAAGTACATTTGAGAAATATAACTCAGCATATGCTATTTTCCATAGCAAAAAATTACTTATTCTTTGTTCTCCACTTGTTCTAATTAGCAAATCTACATCTGGCAAATTTCGAGTGTAAAGATGATTATTAATTATTAATTCATCAATTTTTTTTGGTGAAATTATATTATTTTTAACTTTTTCCAATAGTAATTTGAAAGCATTAGAGATATCTTCTTTTCCTCCATAGTTAATAGCTATTGTTAAAGTTAATCTATTGTTTTTTTTAGTTTTGTTGACTGTTTCTTTTAAGCTTGATTTGACATTTTCAGGAAGTTTTTTTAAATCTCCAATGGTTTCTAACTTAATATTATTTTCCATCATAGTTGATAATTCTTTTTTTAGTACTAAAACTATTAATTTCATTATGGTGGAAATCTCTTTTTTGGGCCTATCCCAATTTTCAGTTGAAAATGCAAAAAGAGTTAAATATGAAATATTTAGCCTTGCACTTTCCTCTATAAGTTTTCTTACAGCTTTTACTCCATTTTGGTGACCAAATAATCTATTTTTACCAATTTTTTTAGCCCATCTTCCGTTACCGTCCATAATAACGGCAATATGTTTTGGTATGTTTTTGTGATCAATTTCCATTATTTCTCTTTACAATAACAGGGCATTCTTCCAAAAGTATAGCTAAATGTAATTCCACTAAAAGTATACCAGTCTTTATTTGATAAATTTCCAAATTTAAGATCTTTACTTTCCGAATATTCTTTTATGGGATTACTTGAATCAATATTATCGGTTAAAGTATATCTGAAACCGAATTCAATACCAACCACAAAATCAGGAGAAAAATTTGTTTTTATTCCTAAAATTATTGGTAAAGCAAAATTCCATTCTTCGTCATATTTTTCAGCAATTTTTGAACTAAAATTCATTTTTAAAAGTGAATATTTAAAGTAGTTAATCCCAGTATAAATATATGGGGAATAATACATTTGCTCATCATGAAGGTTAAAATCAAAAAAGTTAAATTCGATTCCAGTCGAAAATTCTTGAATATTATTTTTGAAATTAAAATCTCTGGAAACTCTGTTAATGTCTTTACTTCTATTGTCAGATGCTACAAGCTTAGACGACATAAAACTAGCGCGTAATGAGTATCTTGTTGTAACATTCCACTTATAAAGTAAACCAATAGAACTTGAGCTAGGTTTGATGAATTCTGTACTTCCAATATCACCTATAAAATTACTACCTCCAACAAATAGACCAAATTCGTGCATTTGTGAGTTAGAAAAATTTAATGAAAATATCAACATAATCCAAGATAAGAATCTTTTCATTTGATTAAGGGTAAACTAATATAAAAAAAACACATTGAAACATACACTTTAAATAAGTATAAATTAAAACTAATTTTTATTGGAATTATTGTTTAGTTTCTTGTATCTAATCCCCAGAAAAATTTTTCTCTCAAAGTATTAATAAAAGAATTTTCCTTTAGTTCCACAGTATATATATAAAAAGGAGCTTTTTTTATTAAAATTTCTGTTTCGGAGGGTAAAGTTAAAATTCTAGAATCTAAAGAAATTAAATGTTCCTTGGCTCTTCCCTCAACTTGAAGTTTTATTTCATTATCATCATTAATTATTAAAGGTCTTATATTAATATTATGAGGAGCTATTGGAGTCAGAACAAAGCTAGATGTTTCTGGAGTCATAATTGGACCTCCACTACTTAGTGAATATCCAGTTGAACCGGTTGGAGTTGCAATTATTAGACCATCTGCCCAAAAAGTTGTTAATGGTAAATCATTTAAAAATGAAGAAATACTTATTAAAGATGCAGTATTTTTTCTACTAACACTAATTTCATTTAATGCAAAATTAAAATCAAAAATATTTTTTTTTATTCCTGGAATAGATACCTCTAATAAGGATCTTTTGATAATTGAATATTTTGATTCAATTAATTGATTTATTCCTGAGTTAAGAGACTCTTTTTGAAGGCTTGTTAAAAACCCTAACCTACCGGTATTAATTCCTAAAATTGGTATATTGCTGTCTTGAGTTTTAGTAACACAATGCAGCATAGATCCATCCCCACCAATTGAAAAAACAAAATCAAAATCAGAATCAATTTTGTTAAAACTTTTTATTTTTTTTGAAATTCCAATGATCTCACTAAACTTCTCCAATTCAGAATCAATATATACATCAATTTCCATGGAGTAAAGATGTTTAATGACTTTACTTGTATAATCAATGGAAAAAGTGTCATTAAAAGGACAAATTACTGCAATTTTCATAAAATATTTTAGACTAAATTACAAAAACAATAAATGTAGTATTACCTAATTGAAATTTATTTTTAAATTATTTATGTAATTGAAATAATTAATATTTATTTTGTTGATTAATAGGAAATAGAGATGATCAATTTGAGTGTTAATATAAATAAAATTGCCACTTTAAGAAATGCAAGAGGGGAGAATCACCCAAATTTATTGAAGGTAGTAAAAGATATTCAAAAATTTGGAGCTAATGGAATTACAATTCATCCAAGGCCAGATCAAAGACATATAAAATACAAAGACGTTTCTGAATTAAAAGACGTAATAAAAACAGAATTTAATATTGAAGGAAATCCATCTTTAGATTTTTTAGAATTGGTAAAAAAAAATTTACCAGATCAAGTAACTCTTGTTCCCGACTCTAAAGACGTAATTACTTCTGATTCTGGTTGGGATACTGTTTCTAATATATTTTATTTAAGGGATGTAATTAATGAATTAAAAGAATCAGGAATAAGAACTTCAATTTTTGTTGATCCTGATAAAAAAATGATTGATGGTGCTTTAGAGTCAGGAGCTGAAAGGATTGAGTTGTATACAAAAAGCTTTGCAGACTCATATCTAATTAATCCAAAAAAGTCTATTCAGAAATATATTATTGCTTCAAATCATGCAAATGAGATAGGAATTGGAATTAACGCTGGCCATGATTTGAATTTAGAAAATATTGAATTTTTTTCAAAGAATATTAAAAATTTAAAAGAAGTTTCTATTGGACATGCATTAATATGTGAATCCTTATATTATGGTTTGGAAAATACTATTAAAAAGTATTTAGAAAAATTAGTATAATGAAGATTTTAAATTCCAAAATCATAGGTAACTCCGAAAAGCACATTATTATTTTACATGGTTTATTTGGGATGGGTGATAATTGGAAATCCATTGCATTAAGATTATCAAATATTGGAAATACTGTACATCTTATAGATCAAAGAAATCATGGCAAGAGTTTTTGGAATGACAAAATCAGTTACGAACTAATGTCTAAGGATTTATTTGAATATTTTAATCATTTCAAAATTAAAAATGCCATAATTATTGGTCATTCAATGGGAGGTAAAACTGCCATGAAGTTTGCTTTAGACTTTCCAATTAAAGTTTTAAAACTGATTGTAGTAGATATTTCTCCTAAAAAATATAATTCAAGCCATGGAGAAATTATTGAAGGATTACTTAAAATAAATTTCGATAAAGTTAATTCAAGACTTGATGTTGACAATTATTTATTAAATTTCATACCTGAAAAAGGTATTAGACAATTCTTGATGAAAAATTTATATAGACTATCAGAAAATAAATTTGCTTTAAGGGTTAATATAAAATCTATATCAAATAAAATAAATAATTACTATGATGAAATTTCTAGTGATAAAAAATTTTTAAAAGAAACAATTTTTATAAAGGGTGAATTATCAGATTATATAAAATTAGATGATTTAAAAGATATTAAAATTCTTTTTCCAAATGCAAAAATTGAGATTGTTCCTAATTCAGGTCATTGGATTCACTCAGAAAAAAAAGACTATTTCATTGATTTGGTTTCAGATTTATTGAAAAATTAGAATTTCACATCAAAAGTGTTTTATGTGATAAAAAAATTTAAAATTTATTGCATTCCAGATATATTTTATTTTTGTCCTTATGATAAAAAATCTAAAAATTCGTTTTGCAGTTAGACAAGACATGCCAGCTGTCTTTAATCTAATCAACGAACTAGCAGTTTTTGAAAAAAATCCAGATCAAGTTGTAATTTCAACAAATGATTTAAAAAAGGATGGATTTGGGAGAACACCCCTTTTTAAGTGCATTGTTGCAGAAATAAAAAAAGAAATTGTTGGAATGGCACTGTTTTACCCAAGATATTCAACCTGGAGAGGACCAACTATTCATCTTGAAGATTTAATTGTTAATGAAAAATGGAAATCCAATGGAATTGGCATGGCATTATACAAAGAGTTCATAAACTATTCTTTTGTTAATAAAGTTCGAAGAGTTGAATGGGTAGTTTTGGATTGGAATAAAAATGCAATTGATTTTTACAAAGTAAGTGGAGCAAAAGTACTTAAAGATTGGAGGACTGTCCAAATGGATTATGAAACAATGGGTGTTTTTTTAAAAAATGTTGATTAAATGAAAGTATACAAGTTTGGTGGTGCATCTATTAAAAATGCAGATGGAATAAAAAATGTTGTTAAAATTTTAGAAAATTATGGTACAGATAAGACTTTAATTGTTGTGTCTGCTATTGGAAAGACAACAAATTCACTTGAAAAAGTTGTTAAACATTACATTGAAAAGTCTGAAAATCTTAAAAAAAGCATAGCCGATGTCTTGATGGATCACATGGGAATAATTAAAGATTTATTTGAAGATAATAGTAAATTAGTTTCAACAATAATTAATGATTTAGTTAAAAAATTAGAAAATTTTTTAAATACAAATAAATCAGAAAATTACAACTTCATTTATGATCAAGTGGTAAGTTTTGGAGAATTATTTTCAAGTAATATAATAAATGAGTATTTAAATTTTGTTGGTATTAAATCTGAATTACTTGATGCAAGAATATGCATTAAAACCGACAATTATTATAGAGATGCAAATTTAAACTGGGAGTTTACTAAGAAAAAAATGATAAATCACATTAAACCAAAAAAATTATATGTTACTCAAGGATTTATTGGAAGTGACAACAATAATTTCACTACAACACTAGGAAGAGAAGGGTCCGACTATTCAGCTGCTATTTTTGGGTATATATTAAATGCTAATGAGGTAACGATATGGAAAGATGTTCCTGGAGTTCTTAATGCAGATCCAAAATATTTTAAAAAAACAACGTTATTAGATAATATATCTTATACTGAAGCAATTGAATTTGCATTCTATGGAGCTTCGGTAATCCATCCAAAAACATTACAACCTTTACAAAGAAAAGAAATTCCATTAAGAGTTAGGTCATTTATAGATTTTCATAAAAATGGAACGATTGTTTCAAAGGGTAATAATTTAATTCAAAAGACACCCTGTTATATTATTAAAAAAAATCAAATTTTAATCAGTTTATCAGCTTTGGATTTTTCTTTTATTGTTGAGGAAAATATTAGCTACATTTTTTCTGTACTACATAAATATCAAATGAGAGTTGAATTGATTCAAAATTCAGCAATAAGTTTTTCAGTTTGTATTTCAGATAAATATAATCGTGTTGAAGAATTATCAAAAAGTCTTAGGTCAAAATTTAAATTAAAAATTTTTAAAGATGTAACCCTATATACTATTAGATATTTTGATTTAAATTCTTTAAATGAAATTAATAAGAATTCCTCAAAAATATTAATTGAGCAAAGAACCAAAGAAACATTACAAGTAGTAATTGAAAAATAATTTATTTTATGTTTTTTATTTTATCTGAAACTATTTTTGCCAACTTTATTTCACTTTCATTTGAAAGGCCAGCAATGTGCGGAGTTAAAATAACTTTATCAGAATTAATTAAATAATCTAATTCTTTATTTTTTTTATTAAAAAGTTTTTCAAATGAACTAGCTTCATATTCAAGTACATCAAGAGCAGCACCTAAAATTTTTTTATTTTCTATCCCCCAAATTAAATCTTTTGTTTCTATGATTTTACCCCTTGAAGTATTAATAATCCAAAATGGATTTTTCATCTTATTTATAAATGCTTTATTTATCATTTTAGTTGTTAATTTATTTTGAGGGATATGTAAGCTAATTATATTAGATCTTTCAGTTAATTCTGACAATTCAACTTGTTCATATAAATTATTAGATCTTATTTTTTTTATATCATAGTAAATTATCTTAGTATTAAGGCCTTTTAATTTTTCAGCAAAACTTTTCCCGGTATTACCAAATCCAATAATACCTATTACTTTCGATTGTAATTCTATACCAATAAATTTTTTTCTTTGCCATTTGCCTTTTAAAATACTTTTTTCGGCAATATTGATATTATTTAGTAATGATAGTAACATACCTAAAGCATGCTCTCCAACCGCATTGCAATTTCCTTCAGGCGCTGAAATAATCTTAATTTTTTGTGATTTAGCAAATTTTATATCAATATTTTCAACTCCAGACCCTACTCTTGCAATAAATTTTAATTTTTTTGATTTTAATAAAAATGCCTTATCAATAATGAATCTACTCCTAATTACTAAGCCATCAAAGGTGTGAATAATCTTTAAAATTTCATTTTTGGGTTTTTTATAAGCAATAATATTTTTATGACCTTGTTTTTCAAGATGGTCAATTAATAACGAATTATTCTTATCTACATGAATTATTTTCATTGATAAATTTTAAAACCCTAAAATTAATTTAGCTAAATAAAAGAATAGGAAAATACCAAAAATATCATTTGAGGTAGTAATAAATGGACCTGTAGCTATTGCAGGGTCAATTCCTTTTTTATTTAAAATTATTGGGACAAAAGTTCCAATTAGTGCGGAAATAACTATTACTCCCATCATAGATACAGAAACAGTTAAACTCAAGGAAATATCCTGATTAATTACAACTCCAAAAAAAATTAAAACTAATGAAAGAATAAATCCATTAATTAAACTTAAGCTTATTTCTTTTAACAATCTTGACCAAATGGAACCCTTTACAACATCATTTGCAATTCCTTGAACAATAATAGCGGATGATTGAACTCCAACATTACCTGCCATTGCTGCTATTAGAGGAGTGTAAAAAAATAAACTTCGTAAATCAGGACTATTCATGACATCTTCAAAGTCTTGAAGAATAAAAACACTTCCTAACCCGCCAATTAGTCCTAAAAACAACCATGGTAATCTTGCTTTAGTTAATTGATAAATTGAATCGTTTGCTTCAACATCATTAAATAGTCCACCTGCTAATTGATAATCTTTTTCAGCTTCTTCTTTTGTTAAATCAACTATATCATCAATGGTAATTCTTCCTAATAGTTCTCTTTTCTTATTAATTACTGGAATGGCTTCTAAGTCATATTTGAACATTATTTTAGCAACTTGATCAACTAACTGGTCAACAAAAACAAAATCTACTTTAGGAATGTAAATATCTTTAATTTTTGCATTTGAATTAGCAGTTAGTAAATCTTTCAATGATAGTCTACCAAGGAGTTTATTATTTGAATCAACAACATAAATTGAATGAACTCTATTTATATTTTCAGCTTGAATTCTCATTATACTTAGACACTTTAATATGCTTAAGTTTTCTTCAATTTTTACAAGTTCTTTTGCCATAATTCCCCCAGCAGTATTTTCCTCATAGGTTAGAAGTTCTCGAATGTCTTTTAGGTGTTCAGTATCTGAAATTTGAGATAAAACTTTTTCTTTTCTATCTTCAGGAAGTTCTGCTACAAGGTCAGCTGCATCATCAGTATTAAGTTCTTGAATCTCGTCAGCAATTTCAGTAGTTGAAAGTTTATGAAGAATTTTCTCTCTTAAATCTTCATCAATTTCTGCAAGGGCATCGGCAGTTTTATCACTTTCTAGGAGTTTAATGATATATGTAGCATTTTCAATTGAAAGTAATTCAACTATTTCCGCAATATCTGCATAATGAAGTTTACTAAGATCTTTTTTTAAAAGTCTATTGTTTTTTTTTATTACTAGACTTTCAATTTTTTTTATTGATTCCGAATTAATTTCAAATCCTGGCATTTTTGCTTTCAATTTTTTGAGTTAATTCTATATAATCTTTATAACTTAAATTTTCTGGACGTAAATCAAAGATAGTATCTTCATCGAGATTAATATCTAAATGTAAATTTTTTAAACTGTTTTTTATCTTTTTTCGCCTTTGTTGAAATGAAAGTTTAACAATTTTAAAAAATAATTCCTCATCACATTTAAGTTTAAAGTTTTTTCTTCTATTTAATTTAATTACTGCTGATTTAACTCTAGGAGGAGGTAAAAATACTTTTGGTGAGACTTCAAATAAAAATTGAGAATCATAAAAAGCTTTAACTATTACAGAAAGTATACCGTATTTTTTTGATCCTTTGTCCTGACAAATTCTTTCAGCAACTTCTTTTTGAAACATTCCACATAAAAAAGGGATATGATTTCTATGGTCAATTACTTTAAATATTATTTGTGAAGAAATATTATAAGGGAAATTTCCTATAACACCAATTTGATCTTTCTTAATAAACTTTTTCAAATTAAACTTTAAAAAATCACCATGAATAATATTTCCAACTAAAGTTTTAAAATTAACTTTAAGAAATTCAATAGATTCTTCATCAATTTCGATTAAATAAAGTTTTTTATTTTTTGGAATAAATTTTGTTAAAACTCCCATACCAGGACCAATTTCCAAAACCGCTGAGTAATTATCAAAATATAACTGAGATACAATTTTTTTAGCAATGTTTTCATCTTTTAGGAAATGCTGACCTAATTTTTTTTTTGGTTTTACAAAAATCATTTTATAAAATATTTAATTTCTTTAATAATTTTAATAAATCATGTCAAATTTAGTGTAAGGGATAAGAACCTTTGGAATTTTTATTCCTTTTTTAGATTGGTTGTTTTCTAGAAGAGCAGCAATAACTCTTGGAAGAGCAAGACTACTTCCATTGAGCGTATGTAAAAGTTTTTTTTCTCCTTTTTTATTTTTATATCTTAATTGTAATCTTTCAGCTTGGAAACTTTCAAAATTCGAAACTGAACTTACTTCAAGCCATTTTTTTTGGGCAATAGAATAAATTTCAAAGTCATAAGTTAATGAAGAAGTGAAACCAAGGTCACCAGAACAGAGTCTTAAAATTCTAAATGGTAGTTCGAGTTCAATGAGTAAACCCTTCACATGAGATATCATTTCCTCTAATGCAGAGCTAGATTTATTAGGAGCGACTATTTTCACAATTTCAACCTTATCGAATTGATGAAGTCTATTAAGACCTCTAACATGTGAACCATAACTTCCTGCTTCTCTTCTAAAACATGGAGTATAAGAAGTCATATTTATAGGTAAAGAATTTTCACTAATGATTTTATTCCTGTAGATGTTTGTTAAAGGTACTTCTGAAGTAGGTATAAGATATAAATTTTCTTGATTGATATGATACATTTGGCCCTCTTTATCTGGCAATTGCCCAGTCCCAACTCCAGAAGCTTCATTTACAAGTGAAGGGACCTGAATTTCTTTATATCCTGCTTTCACATTTTTATCAATAAAAAAATTAATTAAAGCTCTTTGTAGTTTTGCTCCTTTATCAATATATACAGGAAAACCAGCGCCAGTTATTTTACTGCCAATATCAAAATCAATCAAATTATATTTTTTAGCTAATTCCCAATGAGGCATTGAATCATCATCTAATTTATTGATTTTTCCATGTTTCTCAATTTCTTCATTATCCTTCTCGGAAAATCCTTTCTTAACTATGCTTTTTGGTATATTGGGAACTTGGAATCTTAATTCGCTTAATTTTTTTTCGATACTATTTAATTTTTCTTGAAGTAATTTTGTAGTTTTTTTTAAATCTATTGATTTGAGCTTGAGAGTTTCAGCTTTTTTTAATTTTCCTGATTTGAAAAAAAATCCAATTTCATTTGTTAAAGAATTACTTTCATGAAGCTTTGAATCAAGTTTTTTTTGAGTCTCTCTCCTTTTTTTGTCAATTAAAATAATTTCGTCTACCAGTCCTAAGTTTTTAAAATTCCTTTTTTCTAAACCAAATATAACTTCCTTTTTATTTTCTTTTATATAGTTTAATTCTAACATAATTTATATTATTCTTTTACAAAGGTATTGATTTAAAATTCTGTGTTCGTTTGCTAATATCAATACATTTTATTTTATCCTTTTTTAATTGTTTTTTTAAATCATTAATTGAACTAAATTTTATTTCTTCTCTGATTTTTTGAAAAATAAAAATTTGAATGTTAAATCCATAAATGTCTTTATTAAAATTAAACAAATGAATTTCAATAGTTTGATGCTTACCATTTAGAGTTGGTCTGTTTCCAATATTCATCATACCCAAAAAGTATTCACCTATAATTTTGGATTTAATTACGTAAACTCCTTTTTTTGGGAGAATTTTATAATTTTCCTTAATTTCAAGATTTGCAGTAGGAAAGTTGATTTTTCTTCCCACTCCTTTACCTTTTTTAATTTCACCAATAAGCGTAAAGGGTCTTCCTAAAAATTTATTAACAATTTCTATATTGCCTTTTATTAGCTCATTTCTAATCTTAGTAGAACTGATATTGATTTTGTCTATTTCAAAAGCTTGAATTTTTTCTACTTTAAAATTGTATTTAGGTCCAAACTTCACAAGATCATCTACTGAAGCTTCTCTATTTTTACCAAATCTATGATCAAATCCAATAAACAGTTTATGAATTTTAAAAATTTTTACCAAGATGTCTTGAGTAAATTCAATTGGACCAAGTTTTGAAAAAGATATTGTAAATGGATGAATTACAAGGATATCAACACCCATTTTTTTAAAGATTAAGATTTTTTCATCAACTGTGTCGATTAGTTTAATTGATATATCTTTTTGTAAAACCATTCGTGGGTGAGGGAAAAAAGTTAAAACAACCGATAGAAGTTTTTTTTTGGATGCTTCGGAAACAAGGTTTTTTATAATTTTTTGATGACCTTGGTGAATACCATCAAAAGTCCCAATCGTAAGAAAACATTTTTTAATTTCTTTATAATTATTAATTCCTTTAATTAATTTCATCAAAAAGAAGTATATTTAATTTTTGTAAAATTAGCTTTTTTTAGTTGTAATTTCTATATTAAAAATGCTTTCCTACAATAAATTTTTATGATAAGTTAATCAAATTGAATTGCAAAGAGCTTTGGTGTTTTTTAATATTAATCCTTTCGGGATTTTTTTATTCTAGTGCTCAGGATTATTGGTTGATATCTAGTGATAATAAATCAGAAATAAAAATTAATTCAAGCAATACTGAAAAAAATAAAGAAATTGATTATGCCAATTTAGATATATCAAAAATCAAGAAAAAATTAAGTCAATTAAGTTATCCTTTTGAATATAACTCAATGGGAGTCTCTGTTTTCTTTCCAAATGAAAAAAATCAATTAGAAGAATTTGTGATTTATAAAAATTCTGTTCTTTCAGTTGAGCTAGAAAAAAAATATCCCAACATAAAAACTTTTATTGGATTCAGTAATTTAAGATCTAATGTCAAAATCAGAGGTTCTTTTTCTGATTCTGGTTTAAATGGGATGATAATATTACCTGAGGATATAATTTATATTCAACCAATCAAAAATTCATCTAATGGGCAGCATATTTATTATAAAAATAAAAATGGATTATACAATTCATATTCTAGATTAAATTGTTTGTCAGAGAATAAAAATCAATTAAAAATCACACAAAATAGTAGAATACAAAAGCAAAAGAAAAATATAAAATTAGACAGAAAAATAAACGTTTTTAAAATTGCTGTTTCCGCAACTGCATCTTATACAGACTTTTGGGGGGACAATAATGAGAGTAATGGAAGTAATAAACAAGATGCGTATGCTGCTATAGTTAGCACTATTAACAGAGTAAATGAGGTTTTTGAAACTGATTTAGGTATACGTTTAGAGTTGGTTTCATCAGATTCTATAATTTATGAAAACTCATTAAATCAACCATATGGATCAAATTTAAGTAATGAGTTACAGACTACTCTATCTGACAAAATAGGTGAATCCAATTATGATTTAGGACATCTTTTTGCATATAGTAACATTCCTGATGGGGAGTCAGGGTGCATAGGTTGTGTTTGTGTTGACGGTCAAAAAGGGAGAGCTTATTCTACTCATCCTTTTATTGATTTTTCTGGAGGGGGAGTATTTTTAAACGACTATTTTGATATTGATTTTGTCGCTCACGAAATAGGACATCAATTTGGGGCCCATCATACTTTTTCCTACGAAAATGAGGGAACAGGAGTGAATGCAGAGCCAGGGAGTGGCTCAACAATAATGGGATATGCTGGTATAACTGGTGAGAATGATTTGCAAGATCACAGTGACCCTTATTTTCATTATTTAACTATAAGGGAAATTTCCTCACTTTTGGAAGTTAAAAATTGTCAGAATACTGAAGAAAATTCAAATATTAGTCCAATAGTAAATGCAGGAATTAATACATATATCCCAATCGGGACTGCATATCAGTTAACGGCATTAGCAACTGACACTGATTCTTCCTCCTTAACTTTTACATGGGAGCAGCTTGACGATGGGAGAGTTAACAATTCAAATTTTTCGTCTAATCTTATTTCTGGTTCACTTAATAGATCTTACCCTCCTTCTTTGAGCCCAATCCGATATGTGCCAAATTTGACTAGAATTCTTGAAGGTAATTTAACTCAATCTAATCCATCAATTAATAGTCAATGGGAAAGTTTATCTACAATTGGGAGGACTATTAATTGGGGAGTTACAGTAAGAGATAAAATTATTGGAAATGGAAATTATGTGGGTCAAATAGCTCAAGATCAAATTAAAATTAATGTAGTTGAAGATTCAAAACCTTTTAAATTAACATCTCAAAATTCTTCAACAGAATTGTGGGGATCTGGAAGTATTGAAAAAATAACTTGGGATGTAGGAAATACTTTTGATTCTCCAATTAATACTAAAACTGTTTCTATTTTCTTATCTATCGATGGAGGGAATACTTTCCCAATAAATCTGGCAAATAATACTGTTAATGATGGAGAGGAACTTATTTTTGTTCCTGATTCAATTGCTACATCTAAAGCTAGAATTAAAGTTGTAGCGGATAATTCAATTTATTTTGCAATAAATGAATCTAATTTTCAAATCGAATTAAGAGATTTTTCTTTTGAGCTTGAAAAATCTGAATTTGAGTTTTGTGATATATCTCAACAAACCATTTTGTTTAAATATAAAAGCTACTCCCAATTCGATGAGGAAGTTGAATTTCAAATCCTTGGAATTCCTGAGGGGTTAACATATGAAATTTCACCTATAAAAACTTCGTTAAATGGTACTGAAATAAAAATTCAATTAGATAATATTCAAAAATTAATAAATGGAGATATAAATTTAACTTTAGTTGGTACATCCTCTTCCTTGATTTCAAATACTGCAAATATTAAAATCGAAAAAAGAAGTTCAAATATTTTAACCCCTGTTTTAATATATCCAATAAACAATTCTTTAAATGAATCGTTATCAATAAATTTAAATTGGACTCAAATTGAAGGAGCAGATAAATACCAAGTTCAACTTTCAGAATTCGATGATTTTAGAAATTTAATTATAAATAAAGAAACAAATTCAATTAGTATTTCAATTGATAATTTAAAAAGTCAAACTAATTACTTTTGGAGGGTAAGGGCAATAAATAATTGTGATCAAACAAATTTTTCAGAGACTTCTAAATTCAAGACTGAATTAATTTCTTGTAAAAATTTCGTATCTGAAAATTCTCCAATAAATCTTCAAGATGCAGATTCCAATAATTTTGGAATCACTTATGATGAAATCAAAATACCTTATAATTTAAAAATTGAAGATCTTAATGTTACTTTATCTATAAATCATTCATATTTATCAGACCTGAACATCACCTTAATATCTCCTGAAGGAAAGGAAGTGGATCTGGTAAAAAATATTGGGGGTAACAAAAGTAATTTTGTTCAAACAACTTTTGATGATGAGACAGATATTTACATAACTGAAGGCTTGTCCCCATATTCAGGAACATATAAACCATTTGAAAAACTGAGTTTATTTAAAGGCGATTCTTCATTTGGAACTTGGAGATTAAGAGTAGTTGATTCTCAAGCTCAGGACACTGGACAATTGACTTCGTTTAAATTAAGTTTTTGTTTAAGGGGAGAATTATTTCCAAATAATGATTTCGATACTATTTCAAACGATTTTGATAACTGTCCTAATGTAACTAACGAGGATCAATTAGATTCAAATCAAAATGGGATTGGAGATTTATGTGATTTTTATGACCCCTTGAATTTCGAAATTTCTAAACTCAATGAGACCTGTAGAGAAAAAAATAATGGTAAAATTAGTATCAAGGCAAGAGCTGAATTTGATTATTCAGTTAAATTAATCGGTCCAAATAATTATTTTTCAATTAATACTTTTTCAGACCAAAGTTATGAAGTTGAAAATCTTAAAAGTGGAGAATATCAATTATGCATTTCCATACCATCTAGCACAACTTTTGAAAAATGCTTTAAAGCAATTATAAGTGAACCTCAAGAGCTAAAAGTTCAGTCAAGTATTAATCTAAAAAAAGAATTAATTATTTTTGATTTAAGTGGTGCTGAAACATATGATATATATATCAATAAGAAGAAAATTAAATTTTCAAATTCAAAAATTTCTTTGAATTTGAAAAAAGGATTAAATGTAATAAAAATAAAAACTGATTTAGAATGCCAAGGGGTGTATGAGAAAAATATTTATTTAGATTCCTCATCAATTATTTATCCAAATCCTGTAAATGATAATTTAAATATTTTAATAGGTGGAGAGAACATAAAATTTGAGATATTTATTTTTGATCTTCAAGGTAATTTAATTAAGTATAAATCAATCAAAAATATAGATCCTTCAAGAAAAATTAGAATTTCAACTAGCGACTTAACAACCGGAAGTTATATTCTTAAAATTAATCATTTTGATAGAGCAGAATCAATTAAATTTATTAGGAAATGAGATTAATTTATTTACTTGTAATAATATTTGTAATTTCTTGTTCCAAAGAAAAAATTTATTACCCTTCAAAAGCCACTTTGCTTTATCCAATAAATAATAATATTTGCCTTGAATCCACTCAAGATTCTTCATTGTTCTCAAATATTAATTTCGTATGGCAATCTGCTGAAAATACAGATAGTTATGAATTGGTAATTCAAAATCAAATTAGCTTAGAGGTTTTAAAATACAATACTAAATTCACAAATTTACAAGTAAATTTAAAAAAAGGTGTGCCATACTCATGGTGGATTAATTCTAATTCAGATCTAAACAATATTTCGGAAAAAAGTGAATCATGGAATTTTTATTTAGAAGGATCCCTTCAAAAATCCTACATTCCATTTCCTGCAAAAATTATTAGTCCAAATAATAAATCTGAAGTAGACTTAAGTTCAGGTAATATAAAATTAAGATGGGAGGGGATTGACCTTGATAATGATATTATTGATTATACAATTTGGATTGGTCAAAAAATATCTGAATTAAATATAGTTAAAGAAAAAATTAATGAAAAATCTGTAGAAATAAATTTAGATCCAGGGAATACTTATTTTTGGAAAGTTGAAACTTATGATTATGAGGGGAATTCTTCATTTTCAGAGATTTATAGTTTTACAACAAAATGAATTATTTATTATTGAATTCATTCATTGTTGGATTAACTCCATAAAAAATAAAAGAATTTAAAATTTTTTCAGTTTTAATAATTGTAGGCTCTAATAAATCACTTTCATTTTTTGTCCATTCACCAATTACATAATCCACCTTATTTTTGATGTTTAATTTATTTTTAATTCCAAATCGCAATCTAGAATACTCAATTGAATTTAGCTTATCTTGAATGTCCTTTAATCCATTATGGCCTCCATCATTACCTTTTGATCTTAATCTTAATTTGCCAAAGGGGAGGTTTAAGTCATCAGTTATTATTAAAACATTTTCAATTAAGATTTTCTCCTTTTTTATCCAATAATTTACTGCTTTACCACTTAAATTCATAAAGGTGTTAGGTTTAAGTAAAATGACCATTTTGCCTTTTACTTTACTTTTTGAAATCATACCATATCTTAGTAAATCAAATTTCAAATTTTTTTTAAAAGCGAAATTATCAATAATATCAAATCCAATATTATGTCTTGTGTTTTCATAATCAACACCCGGATTACCAAGGCCAACAATAAGAATTTTTTTCAAAACAGTTTCGCTTTTAAATAAGTTTTTTATCAACTTATAAATTGGGTTGAGCAAGAAATCAAAAGGCTTGAGTCTTACCATAGAATTAATTAGATAAATTTCTAATTTTTAAAAAATGAACATAAAATCAGTTTTCAGGTTTGTCTTTTTGATTTTCTGATTTTTCTTTCTTATCAGAAGAATCATCCTTTGATGTTTCAGATCCTTCAGTTTTACCTTCAGTACTTTCATCTGATTCTTCTAATTCTTCCTCTTCCTCTTCAATAGAGGTTCTAGCTGTTCTTACTTGACAAATGACAGTGTTATCAGAATGAAGAAAGCTGAAGTTATCATTTTTTAAATCCAGAGTGTAAATCTTCTCACCTAATTTTAACTCTGAAATATCAACTTTGATAGAATCTGGCAGGTTTTTGGTTAAAGCCTTTACTCTTAATTTTCTTTTATTTATTACAAGCACTCCACCACTTATAAGAACTCCTGGGGCAGAGCCTTCAATAGAGACAGGTATATTCATTGAAACTTCTTTGTTTTCATTAATTTCATAAAAGTCAACATGAAGTATTTGATCCTTTACAGGATGAAATTGCACATCTTGAACAATTGCATTAAATGTTTCATCTCCTATTTTCAGTAATACGGTATGAGCCTTAGGGGTATATATAAGTTTTCTGAAATCTAGTTCTTTTGCACTGAAGTGAATCGGATTTTTCTCACCATAAATTACGCAAGGAACTAACTCAGCATTACGAAGGGCTTTTGAGGCTTTTTTACCCACGCTTTCTCTTTTCGATCCGTTAATTGTAATTGATTTCATTAATAAATATTTGTTAAACTATAAATTTTGAACTTATCGATTTGTTGTGATGTACATTGTACATTGTACTTGCAAAAAGTTCTGCACAACTCAGAACTTTAATTTTTGAACTTGTTTTAATATTGTTTATTGAATCAGTAACTATAAGTTGTTCTAATTTAGATTCATCTATCTTAGAGTATGCATCTCTGGACAATAGAGCATGGGTGCAAACAGCTCGAACTGATTTCGCACCTTTTTCAATCATTAAATTTGCAGCATGGGTAAGAGTCCCAGCAGTATCTACCATATCATCAACTAAAACAACATTTTTACCTACAACATCTCCAATTAGTTCCATATGAGAAATCAGATTTGCTTTTTTTCTTTGTTTGTAACAAATCACCACATCACTTTCTAGAAACCTAGAATAAGCATAGGCTCTTTTTGATCCACCCATGTCAGGTGAAGCAATTGTTAATTTATCCAGTTTTAAGGATTTAATGTGAGGAACAAATATTGTAGATGCAAATAAATGATCTACTGGTTTTTCAAAAAATCCTTGAATTTGGTCAGCATGAAGGTCCATTGTAATTATTCTTGTGGCTCCTGCAGCCTCTATAATTTTTGCTATCATTTTAGCTCCAATTGGAACACGAGGCTTGTCTTTTCTATCCTGTCTTGCCCACCCAAAGTATGGAATTACTGCAGTAATATGTCTTGCTGAAGCCCTTTTAGCTGCATCCAGCATTAGTAACATTTCCATTAAATTTTCAGAACTAGGGTTGGTAGAGCCAACTATAAAAATCCTGGCTCCTCTCACAGATTCTTCAAATGAAGGTTGAAATTCACCATCGCTGTAATGAGAAAATGATACTTTTCCAACTGGGATACCATATGACTTAGCTATTTTGTCACATAGTAATTTACTTTGATTACAGCTAAAAATTTTTGCTTCTGGTACCAAAATTTAGATTTTTTATTTAATTTTTGTTCAAAAAATATGATTTTGCAAATTTATAAATTTATTTAGCCTAAACACCTCTTTCTTTTTATATTTTTAATACAGAACTGATTATTTTTCTAAATTAGCAATTTTTGCTTCGGTGGCGAAACTGGTAGACGCGCTGGATTCAAAATCCAGTTCCTTTAGGAGTGAGGGTTCGATTCCCTCCCGAAGTACATTTTTAAAATCTCGATTTAACATCGAAAAAACATAAATTTCAAGTAAAAAAAATTCTAATAAAATATTTACACAAAAAAATTTTGTATATTAAGTTAAACATATTATATTATCATTATCTTAAAAAACAACCCTAATTATTACTAAATTCTTAATTTAAACTTGTATATTTTGTTAAATTGTTATATTTTGGTAAACTAAACAAAAATCAAATTTATTAACAATTTAAATTTTTTATGAAAAATCTAACTAAACTGAAATCACTATTTGTTGCAGTTTTTTTATTGTTGGGGACTTCTTTGATGGCTCAAACAATATCAGGAACTGTATCTAGTGAAGATGGCCCTTTACCGGGAGCAACCATTATTGTGAAAGGAACAAATAATGGAACAACTTCAGATTTTGATGGGAACTTTTCAATAGATGCTAGCTCGTCTGACGTGCTGGTCATATCTTTTGTTGGTTTCGTGTCTCAAGAAGTTTCAGTTGGAGACAATGATCAAGTTACAGTATCATTAGTTTCTGACACTGAATTAGAAGAGATTGTAGTTACAGGTTATGGATCTCAGAGAGAGAAAGAAATTAGCTCTGCCGTAACTAAAATTACAGCTGAAGAATTTAATAAAGGTCCAATTAGCAGTGCTGCTGGACTTTTAGAAGGAGCAGTTGCAGGTTTGAGTATCTACAGTAAAGGTGGAAATCCAAATGCAGGATCAACTATTCGTCTTAGAGGAATTAGTACCCTGGGGGGGAATGTTTCTCCTTTATTTGTAATAGATGGAATACCTGGTGCCTCAATTGATAACCTTGATCCACAGGATATCGAAACAATTAACGTATTAAAAGATGGATCTGCTGCTGCAATTTATGGATCTCAAGGTTCTAGTGGTGTAATTATAGTTACAACTAAAAAAGGAACTCCTGGGAAAATGAGAATTAGCTACAGCGGAGAGTATTCTGTTGCTGAGAAAATGAACGCCATTCAAATGTTAACTCCTCAAGAGTTTAGAGATTTTGGTGGTGCTGATCTTGGTGCAAGTAACAACTGGGTTGACCAGGTTACTCGTCAAGCGATTACTCAAAATAACAGTATTTCTGCTACAGGAGGTTTTGATAAAACAACTTTCAGAGTTGCTATTAATACTCGTGACGTCGAGGGTGTTGTTAAGGCTACTGGATTTACGTCATTTAACACTCGTACTTCTTTGCAAACTAAAGCATTTAATGACAAGCTTAGTATTAATATGAATGCTTCATATACTAGAAGAAAGTCTGACCTAGGTAACTCTCAAGTTTTAGAATTTGCAAATATTTTTAATCCAACAGCACCTGTTTATTTTAAGGATGCTCCTACTGAAATTCAAAATTATTTTACCACTGAGCAAATAACTAAGTCTGGTGGATATTTCCAAACACTTGGATTATTTAGAAGTTTTAACCCAGTTGCTATACAAGAGCAAGGTATTTATGCTCAAGATAGGAATGAATTTGCCTACAATGTTGGTTTAGATTATGCTCTTTCAAGTAATTTAAAAGTTTTTGCAACTGCATCAAAGAGCAGATCAAGTGCTGAGAACAGAACTTCTAGATCAGTTTATGATTATAACACTCAAGCTAACCTTGGAGACAGAGCAGGTAGAGTTGATTATGGAGATTATGAAACTGAAAGTGCTACATATGAAGTTTATGGTACATTAAATTCATCTTTAGGATCTGGTATTGATATGGTTTTAACTGGAGGTTATTCTTACATTGAGTCTGATTATTTCCAAAAGACAATCAATGTTGGTGATTTCCCTGATGAAGCAATCGATTATTCATATAGTTTAGGATCTTCTGAAGACTTATTAAATGCAGGTCTTCTTGGACTTGGAAGTTATAAGGCTCCAACTAACAAAACTATTGCAGGATTTGGTAGAGTTAATTTAACAATTGATAATGCAATTTTCGTTAATGCAAGTGTTAGACGTGAAGGATCAAATAAATTAGGTGAAGAAAACAAATGGGGTGTATTTCCTGGAGGAGGAATTGCTGTTGATTTAAATAAATATGTTGGTACTGCTTTTGAAAAATTCAAAGTAAGAGTTGGTGTCGGTGTAACTGGTGCTTTACCTTCAGGTAGCGGATTATCTCAATTGGTATATAACTTTAGTAATTCTGACCAGGCAACTACTCAAGCTAGAGCTGCTAACCCTGATTTAAAATGGGAAGAAAAAACTGAGACAAATTTTGGTGTTGAATTCAGAAACGGACCACTTGATTTGACTGTTGATTACTATACCAGAGATATAACGGACTTCATTTTTGATACTGAAGTTGATGCTGCAGTTTATGGTTTCAACAGAAGATTCGAAAATGTTGGAGATATTGAATCTAGTGGTTTTGAATTATCTGCTTCATATCAAGTGAATGATATTTGGACACCAACAATTAATCTCTCTCAGAATAAATCTACTCTAAAAACTTATACTACTGAAGATGGTATTACAACTGGTAACCTAGGTTCTCCAGGGCAAAATGCCACTAATATGGTTTTAGTTAAAGCTGGATATCAAATTGGTACAATTTGGGGACCTGTTTATGACGGAGTTGATACTGCTACTGGTAAGCCTAAATTCAAAGATTTAAATGGAGACGGGCAAGTTATTGCTGGTCAGGACAAAGCTCTTGATCCACAAGGAGATTTCCAAGAACTTGGTCAGGGTTATCCTGATTTAGAGCTTGGATTTAGAAACGTAATTAATCTTGGTAAATTTCAAATTAATGCATATTTCCAAGGTGCATTCGGACATAGTTTAGTTAATACATGGAGAGCATTTTTTGAGCCAAGAATTGGTAGTCAATTTGCATATAACTTCGTAAACACTAAATATGCTGATAACGATCTTAAAGCTGCTGCTTTTAGCTCACTGTATGTTGAAAAAGCAGATTTCTTTAAATTAGCAAATCTAACTGTTGCTTACGATCTTGATCTTCCAATTAATGGAATTTCTTCGACAGTCGTTTCGTTAAATGTTAGAAATGCTTTCGTAATTACTAATTACACTGGTGCCGATCCTACTCCTTCAATTGTTGATGGAGGTTATGATGCAGGTGGAGGTTCTTTATCTGGAGGCGGTAATATTCTAGCTCCTGGTATTGATAGAAGAAATAATTACTTTGATTCAAGAACGTTCACTTTAGGATTAAATATTAACTTTTAATAAAAAAAAAGAATGATTATGAAGAATTTTTTAAAAATAACTTTAATGTCTTTATCACTAATTGCTTTTACAGCTTGTGATTTGGAGGAAGAACTAGTAAGTGACTTTACTAGTGCTTATGTGAAACCTGCCGGAGGTGGTGGGGGACCAACTTATTCTGCTGGGGCTACTGATGGAAGCTCCCAAAGAGTAAGTGATAACATAGCAGGTGCTTTTGGTAAGTTAAGAAGCGGAAGTGCTGGTCATGGATCTTATTGGTCAATGCAGTCTGTTTCAACTGATGAGATGCTAGTTGGAGTTAAAGGTGGTGACTGGTATGACGGTGGTATATGGGTAGTCACTCATAGACATACTGTTAGTTCAGCTCACGGCCCTAATGGTAATGCATGGAATGCTCAGTATAATGGTATTAATGAAATTAATAACGTTTTAGCTGGATCAATTACTGCGAATGAAACAGCTCAGCTTAGGGTTTTAAGAGCCTTTTTCTACATGAGATTAATGGATATGTATGGCGGTGTAAAAGTTGTTACTGCCGCTGGACAAGATCCTGCACAATCTACTAGAAAGCAAGTTTTTGAGTTTGCTGAAAGTGAAATATTAGCTGCTTTAGGTATTACTGCTGCTGATGTTTTAGCTGGAACTATTGACTTATCAGGTAGTGACCTTAATACTAGTCCTGCAAAGTATCGTATTAATCAATATGGTGCTATGGGGATCTTATCAAGGTTATACCTAAACTCTAAAGTTTGGACTTCATCTAACACCGCTGGTACTGACGGTACTGCAAGATGGACTGAAGCTGCTAATGCTGCTGATTGGGTAATTACCAATGGTCCTTATTCGCTTGTTACTGATGCAAACTTTAGTTTGCCTAATTTAAGTGCTAGACCTGCTTCAAGTGGTATGAATGATCCTGAAACTATTTCTGGTGTTCTAACAATCGGAGCTCCTAATAATCAGGATAACCCTGAAATTATTTTCTCTATTGATTTTGATCAGGCTTCTGGTAAAGGAGGAATGCCTTTTGCACAGATGAGTCTACACCAACCTAGTCAAAATACATTTAATCTTGCTTCTCAACCATGGAATGGTTATCAAACTATGGAAGACTTTTATAGAAAGTATGAGGCTGGAGATAAGCGTTTAGGATGGTTCCTTTCTGGGTCTCAGAAGAGTTCTGCTGGTAAGCAACTTGTTGACTGGGCTTATGATGATAAAGCAACTGCAGAGGCTGTAGCTGCTGACGGGGAAGGTGTTCATGGAACACTTGATTTAAATTATTCGCCTTACATCAATGAGTTAGAGCCAGATTCTTGGAGACAAAGTGGTGCTAGAATGTTCAAGTTCAGACATAAGCAATATCAAAACAATGATATGGACAATGATTTCCCTATTATTCGTTTGGCTGAAATGTATTTTAACAGAGCTGAAGGTAGATCAATGGCTGCAGGTGACTGGAGTCAAGGTTTAGCAGATGTTAATGCTGTTAGAATAAGAGCAGGAGTAGCTCCGTTTGCTGCTTTAACTGTTCAAGATTTTATTGATGAGAGTGGAAGAGAATTTATTTTTGAATCTCATAGAAGAACAAATTTAGTTCGTTGGGGTAAATTTACTGATGCATGGTGGGAAAAAACCGGTGCAAAGGGAGGATCAGTTGGTGATCCAAATAAGAATTTATTTCCAATTCCATTATCACAAATTCAAGCCGCTAACGGTTCTTTAACTCAGAATCCAGGCTACTAAACATAGATTTTTAAATTTTTATTTTAAGGGTTGTTCCATTAGGGACAACCCTTTTTTTAATAAATTTGGTTGAAACAATTATGAAATTGAAAAAAATCTTTTTTATACTAATTAGCATTTTATTTATTTCTTGTAAAAATAATAAGTCAACCCTTTTTGCACTTAAGACTAATTCTGGAATTGAATTTGAAAATAATCTAATTTACACAGAGGACTTTAATCCTTATACTTACAGAAATTTCTATAATGGTGCCGGAGTTTCAATCGGAGATATAAATAATGACGGTCTTTTGGATATATATATAACAGGAAACATGGTTTCAAATAAGTTATATCTAAATAAGGGCAATTTTAAATTTGAGGATATTACTGAAAAAGCTGGAGTTGCTTGCGCAGGAGTTTGGTCAACTGGTTCAGCTATTGTAGATATAAATGGGGACGGTTTTTTAGATATTTATGTTTGTAAATCTGGAAAACCTGACGGTGAAAAAAGGCATAACGAATTATTTATTAATAATGGTGATTTAACATTTACTGAAAATTCAAAAAAATATGGATTGGATTTCACAGGTTTATCAGTTCATGCCTCTTTTTTTGACTATGATAAGGATGGAGACTTGGACTGTTATCTTTTAAGTAATTCAGTTAGGTCAATTGGGGGATTTGATTTAATTGAAAATCAAAGATTTATTCCAAGTGATGATGGTAATAAGTTTTTAGTCAATGAAAATGGAGTTTTTATTGATAAATCTGAGGAAGTTGGAATATTTACCTCAGCTATAGGATTTGGTCTAGGTATCACCATTGCAGATTTTAATGATGATAATTGGGATGATATATTCATTTCTAATGATTTTTTTGAAAGAGACTATTTATATACTAATAATAGAGACGGTACTTTTAAAGAAGAATTAGAAGATAAATTTAAATCAATTTCTATGGGATCAATGGGAGCTGATGTTGGAGATTTGGATAATGACTTACTCCCTGATTTATTTGTCACCGAAATGTTACCAAGCACTATAGAAAGAAAAAGAACAAAAACTGTTTTTGAGTCATGGGATAAGCATATAAAAGCCAAAAAAAAAGGATATTTTAATCAATTCCCTAGAAATGCATTACAAAGGAACATGGGTAACTCAGGGTTTTTTGAACTTGGAAGAATGGCTGGAATTTCGTCAACAGAATGGAGTTGGGCATCTTTATTTTTTGATGCAGATAATGACGGATTTAAAGATATTTTTATTTCAAATGGAATATATAAGGACCTACTTGATAGAGATTACCTTACTTATTATGCAAATGATCTTAATATGAAAAACATATTAAATGATGAAAACTTTTCAATATCTCAATTAATTGACATTATGCCTTCTAAGCCGGTTGTTAATCATATTTATAAAAATAAAGGAAATTTTGATTTTGATTATATGTCCGAAGATTGGGGACTAGATCAAGAGTCTTTTAGTAATGGAAGTGCTTATGGTGATTTTGATAATGATGGTGATCAAGACTTAATAGTAAATAATGTAAATATGCCATTTTTTATTTACGAAAATTTGTCTGATACAACTATAAATAAAAGTTTAAAAATTAAACTTTCTTCAAATTCTTTAAATGCAGATGCAATTGGCACTAAAGTTGTTGCATATTATGGATCTAAAAAATCTTTATTCGACAATCATATTTCCAAAGGGTTTCAAAGTTCAATTAACGGTCCAATAAATATTGGAATAGGTAACTTTGATAAAATTGATTCATTGTTAATCTATTGGCCAAATGGTTCTATATCAAAAGAAAAAAATTTAACAGTAAATAATTATTTTAAATTTGTTGAACCTGAAAAATCCCAAATTTTTAATAAAGAGCAAGAGAAAAATGAAATTCTTAAAGAAGATAGCATAAAAAGCTTATTTAAATTTAAACACAAAGAAAATATTTTTATTGATTTTAATAGAGACAGATTGATTCCAGAAATGTACAGTAATGAGGGACCTGCTCTAATTTCTGATGATTTAAATAAAGATGGGATAAAAGATTTTTTTGTTGGTGGAGCTAAATTTCAAAAATCTGAACTTTTTTTATCAAAAGGTTCAACTTATTTTAAAGTGCCGGGTTTATTTAATAAATCAGTTTCTTATGAGGACGTTGATGCAACTTTTTTTGATGTTGACAATGATAATGATTTAGATATTTATGTCTGTAGTGGAGGAAGGGCCTTTTCAGAAAATGATCCAGGTTTAAGAGATAGAATTTATTTAAATGATGGTGAGGGGAATTTCACACTAAATAATAATATTTTGCCTGCTAATTTTAATTTTAATAGTTCATCTGTAACATCTGCAGATTTCAATAAAGACGGGAGGCAAGATATTTTTGTAGGTCAACGTAATAGTGGGATAAATTATGGATTACCAGGAAATGGCTATTTAATGATAAGTACTGGACAAAATAATTTTGAAATTAGTCAAAAAATCACTTTTTCAAATATTGGAATGATAACTGACGTTAAGTCAGTAGACATTAATGATGACGGATGGATGGATATATTACTTATTGGACAATGGATGGGTATAAAGGTTTTTATCAATAAAAATGGCATTTTTGAGGAGAAAACTGAAAAATATAATCTCTCTAAATCTGCTGGATTATGGAATTCAATGGAAATTGAAGATATTGACGGAGATGGCGATTTAGATATTATTGCTGGTAATTTAGGTCTTAACACCTATTTTAAAAAAGGGGATAGATTATATATCAATGATTTTGACAATAATGGAACAATTGAACAAATAATTTGTCACAAAATCGGTGAAAAGTTTTTCCCTATTGTTGATAGGGACGAACTTATTTCTCAGCTTCCTTATTTAAAGAAAAAATTTGTAAGATTCAATAAATATGCCTCAGCATCAATTAAAGATATATTTAATTCTAAACAATTAGATAAATCAGTAAAATATGAAATTGATATATTAGAGTCTTCTTGGTTTGAAAATAAAAATGGGAAATTTCACGTTCATAATCTTCCAACTCAGGCACAATATTCTCCCATTTACTCGATTAAAGTTTATGATTTTAATAACGATAAAATCTCAGATATTGTTTTGGGAGGTAATCAATATAAAGTAAAACCTCAATTTGGCAGGAATGATGCTTCAAATGGATTAATAATATATGGAAGTAAAAATGATGGAGATTATAAATTAGAAAGGCAAATTAATCTTGAAATTGAAGGTCAAATTCGTAATTTTGAAATATTAAATAACAAAGAATTTAAAGTTTTAATAGTAGCTGTAAATGATGATGAAGTTAAGTTTAAAAAAATTAATTAATTCAATATTGATTTTATTTGGATTTATACTGTTAATTAATTGTTCTACGTCAGAATATCATAAGTTAGTGAAGGCTGAATTAGGAAAAAATATTCAGTTTGATTCGCTTTTTTTTGATATTAGTTTTGGAGAAAGGAAAGATGATTATTTTGACAAAATATGGGAACTCAATAAAACTGGAATTCTTTTTCCTGCTCCAGGAGAATATGGAACAGTCAGGCAGGTGATCAAAAGTGATAGTTCAGAAATAAATATGGATTTTTTCCCTGGGTTCAATAATAAAAACCAATTGAATAAAATTAAACTTATGTTTTCAAATACTGGTTGGGCATTATGGAATGAAAATCTTCACTCCGATAAGTTAATAATTAAAATTTTGGATTCCATAAAAAAATGGTATCCAGGTAATGATTTTATTTCAATAAAAGGAGAAAAGCATAGACTCGATATTTCTGATATTTTTATCAAAGTTGACGGTAATAGACAATTTAAAGTTTATTTTATGGATAATATGAAAGTAATTGTTGATGTAGAGAATTTAAATGATAAATAATAAATGGATAATATATTTAAATACTTATTTCTAGTTTTTATAATTTTTTCTTGTGAATCAAAAAAGGAAGATACATTATTTGATTTATTAGATCCTAATATCTCTGGTATTAACTTTCAAAACAATTTAAAATTTGATAATGATTTTAATGTGTATAAATATCGTAATTATTATAATGGCGGTGGAGTATCCATTGGAGATATTGATAATGACGGTTTACAGGATGTTTATATGACTAGTAATTTAAATACAAATAAGTTATACAAAAACATGGGGGATATGAAATTCCTTGATATTACTGAAAAGGCAAATGTAGGTGGAAAAAAAGCGTGGTCAACTGGTGTGACTATGGTTGATATTAATCATGATGGATTTTTAGATATTTATGTTTGCAATTCAGGAGATATTAAAGGGGACAACAAACAAAATGAATTATTTATAAATAATGGAGATGGAACTTTTATTGAAAAAGCAAAAGAATATAATCTAGATGACATAGGTTTCTCGACTCATTCTTCTTTTTTTGATTATGATAAAGACGGAGATCTGGATGTATACCTATTAAATAATTCATATCAATCAATTGAATCATTTAATTTAAAGAAAAATGAAAGACCTAATAGAGATATTTTAGGTGGGGATAAATTACTAGAGAATAGAAATGGAAAATTTTTTGATGTTAGTGAAGAATCAGGAATTTATGGAAGTGTAATTGGTTTTGGTTTGGGTGTTACTGTTGCTGATTTTAATAGAGATGGTTGGGAGGACATATTTGTATCCAATGACTTTTTTGAAAGAGATTATCTTTATATAAATAATAAAAATGGAACATTCAGTGAAGAATTAATAAATCAAATTCAATCAATAAGTGGAGCTTCAATGGGCGCAGACGCAGCTGACATTGACAATGATGGATTTAATGATCTATTTGTCACCGAGATGTTACCATCAGAATATAAAAGATTAAAAACAGTAACCACATTTGAGGATTGGAATAAGTATCAATATAATGTCAAAAATGGATATTATCATCAGTTTACAAGAAACGTTTTACAACTTAATAATAGAAATAATTCTTTTAGTGAAATTGGTCGGTATAGTGGAGTAGAAGCCTCTGATTGGAGTTGGGGCGCATTATTTTTTGATATGGATAATGATGGATTAAAAGATTTATTTATAGCTAATGGAATTTTTAAAGATCTGACTAATCAAGATTATCTACAATACGTTTCAAACGAAGAGGTAGTTAAATCTATTGTTTCAAATAATAAAGTTGATTATAAGAGGCTTGTTGACATGATTCCATCAAACAAGGTTGAAAATCATGCTTATTTAAATAAAGGCAACCTTAAATTTGAAAGAGATGTTCTAACTGGATTGGAAGCACCAAGTTTTTCAAATGGTGCAGCATATGGTGATCTTGATAATGATGGTGATTTAGATTTGATTGTAAATAATGTAAATATGGTATCATTTGTTTATGAAAATAAAGCAAATCAAAATAAGACCAATAATTTTTTAAAAATTATATTAAAGGGGAATGGTAAAAATCTTGATGGAATAGGAGCACAGATTATAGTTAAGTCTGAAAATCAAAACTATTATATTGAGCAGCAGCCAGCTAGAGGATTTCAGTCAAGTATGGATAACAGACCAAATTTTGGGCTACCAACTAATAAACCTGTATCAATTGAAATACTTTGGCCCTCAATGAAGATTACTAAACTTGATAGTATTTATCCAAATCAGACAATTATAATTGAGGAAAAAAATGCAATAAATAATCTTCTAAAAACTGAAATTAAATCAAATAAAATTTTTAATAAAAAAGAACAAAGGTTTTTAATAAATCATAATGAAAATGTATTTGTGGATTTTCATAGGAATAGATTAATGTATCATATGTGTAGTACAGAGGGGCCTGCTATGGCAATTGCTGACATTAATAATGATGGTAAAAAAGAGATTTTTTTGGGGGGTTCTAAAGGATTTTCAGCCAAATTATTCGATTTAAAGTCTGGAAAGCCATTGAATAAAAATTCTGTTTTTGAAAAAAACAAGTTTTCAGAAGATTCAGAGAGTATTTTTTTTGACGCTGACAATGATGGTGACCAAGATTTATTTGTGGCTAGTGGCGGAATTGAGTTTAGTCCTAATTCAACTGATTTTTCTGATAGATTATATATAAATAATGGCAAAGGTTTTTTTTCAGTTTCTGATGGTAATTTGGATTTCAAAAAAAATAACTTTAGCACTGGGGCTGTCGCAATTTCGGATGTTGATTTAGATGGTGATTTAGATATTTTTATTGGACAGAGACTCCATCCTTTTGAGTACGGAGTACCTGGTTCAGGATATCTTTTTTTAAATGATGGTAAGGCTAATTTTAAAAACAGCAGTAAAAATAATTTAATAGGTGGTGAAAATTTAGGAATGATAACTGATGCTATTTTTGAAGATTTAGATAATGATGGATACCAGGATTTAATTGTAGTTGGTGAATTTATGGGGGTAGAAATTTTTAAAAATAAAAATGGAGTTTTGTATAGAATCGAAGATAATCCATTAGCAAAAATTAAAGGTTGGTGGAATGTTATATACTCTGAAGATTTTAATAGTGACGGATTTAAAGATTTAGTAGTTGGAAATCACGGAACAAACTCAAGGTTTAAGGCCTCATATGAAAAACCAATTAGTTTGTATATTAATGATTATGATAAAAATGGTACTAAAGATCCGATTTTGACTTTTAGAGCTAAGAATAAAAAGGATTACCCGTATTCATTAAGACATGATTTAATTAATCAGATTAAAATATTAAAAAAGCAATTTCCTAATTATGATTCCTTTAAAGATGCATCTATGGATAATATTTTTTCTGAAAATCAAATCAATAATAGTTACATACCATTTGTAAATAATCTTCAAACAAGTATGTTTATAAATAAGGGGGGTTTAAATTTTGATCAAGTTTCATTACCTAAAGAAGTACAATTTTCCCCTGTTCATGGGATTAATGCAAAAGACTTTGACAAAGATGGAGATTTTGATTTAGTTATGGGTGGAAATTTATTTGGAGTAAAACCTGAAATGGGTAGATATGATTCATCATATGGTATTTTCCTTGAAAACAAAGGAGATGAAAAATTTGAATTCCATTCAGACGGAAAAGGATTAATGGTAAAGGGTGAAATAAGAAAAATTATCTCAGATGAAGAGTTATTAATAATATCAAGAAATAATAATAATGTTGTTATTTATGAATATTAGAATATATAAAATTATTTTTTTGAAGTTTTTAATCATTATTTTTTCATGTGAAAAAAATGTAAATGAAGAAATCGTAAATTACGATAACCTTTTCAATAAAATTGAACCTGATGTTTCAGGTATAGATTTTGAAAACCAACTTAAATTTTCTAAAGATTTAAATATTATTGAGTACCTATATTTTTATAATGGTGGAGGAGTAGCTGTTGGGGATATAAATAATGATGGTTTAGAGGATTTGTATTTGTCATCAAATCAAGGGAAGGACAAATTATTCCTAAATCTTGGAGATTTTAGATTTAAGGATATATCAAATACTGCTGGATTAGATTCATTAAACTCATGGTCAACTGGTGTTTCAATGGCTGATGTAAATGGTGATGGATGGTTGGATATTCATGTTTCAAAGGTTGGGAATTATAAGTCTTTAGATGGTCATAACCTAATGTATATTAATCAAAAAGATGGGACATTTATTGAATTATCTGAAGATTTAGGAATTGATTTTAGTGGATTTTCAACTCAGGCAGCTTTTTTGGATTACGACAATGATGGAGATTTAGATATGTACTTATTAAATCATAATATTCATACCCCAAGAAATTATACTGATGTCTCAAAAAGATTAGAAAAGGATTCATTGAGCGGTGATAAATTTTTTGAAAATAAAATTAATGAGAAAGAAGGTAAATTTGTTGATGTTTCTGAATCATCAGGTATTTATAGTAGTCCACTTGGATATGGGCTGGCAATTACCACTGCAGATATTAATAATGATGGATGGATAGATTTGTATGTGGGTAATGATTTTCATGAGAATGATTATATATATATAAATCAAAAAAATAAAACGTTTAAAGAAAAAAGTAATGATTTTTTAAGTCATAATTCAAGATTTACAATGGGAGTTGATATCGCCGATATGAATAATGATAAACTTCTTGATATTTTCACATTAGATATGATGCCCTTTTATAGAGATGTTTTTTTAAAATCAGGGGGTGAGGATACTGATCAAGTTTATAAAATCAAAAAATCATTTGGTTATGAAGATCAATATGCCAGGAATAATTTTCATTTAAATCGTGGAGATTCAAAATTTACAGATATTGCATTATATAATAACACTCATTCAACTGATTGGAGTTGGTCTGTTATATTAGAAGATTTAAATAATGATGGTAGAAATGATATTTTTATATCAAATGGAATTTATAAAAGACCTAACGATTTGGACTATATTAATTATGCAAGTGATATCGATTTTAGATTATTTAATGAGTCTAAACAAAAAGAATTTTATAAAAATTTAATTGATAAAATGCCAACTTTAAAGATTCCAAATATTATTTATTTAAATAAAGGAGATTTAGAATTTCAAAAAATGACATATGAAGCAGGCATGGAAAGAACTTATTCCAATGGGGCAGCTTATGGAGATTTTGATAATGATGGGGATCTCGATTTAATTGTTAACAATATTAATCAAAAGGTTTCTGTTCTAGAAAATATCTCTAATAAGAAATCTGGTAATAATTTTGTTAAAATTTCTTTAGTTAGTAATGGAAGTAAATTTTTATCCATTGGCTCAAGAGTTGATTTGTATTATAATAAAGAAAAAATAACTAAACAAATAAATCCGGTAAAGGGATTTCAGTCATCCTCTTCTTATGATTTAAATTTTGGATTAGGAAAAAATAAAATTGTAGATTCCATTGAAATTACATGGGCTGACGGTAAAAAACAATCTCATTACACCCTTGAATTAAATCAACTAAATACATTTCAAAAAAATGAAAATATGGTTGCAGATTTTAGTGTTAGTAAAAAATCATTTAATTATAGATTTTTTGATAATCATGCTGAAAATATAACATTTGATTATGAAAGGGAATTATTAATTCCAGAATTACTTTCCAATGAAGGGCCAGCTGTTGTCTATGAAGATTTTAATGGGGATAGTTTAAAAGATTTATATGTTGGCGGGGCATCATATTCTCCGGGTAAGTTATACTTGATGTCAAAAAATGGAAAATTTAAAAAGAAAAATATTCCAATTTTTAATTTTGATAATTTTCATGAAGACGTAGATGCTGCTGCATCAGATATTGATAATGATGGGGATTTAGATCTATATGTAGTAAGTGGAGGCTCTGAGTTTTTGGAGGGAGATAAAAGATTATCAGATAGAATTTACATTAATGATGGGAAAGGAAATTTCATAGAATATCCTGTTAAACTCCCAGCTTATAATGGTTCAACAATTTCCTTTGGCGATTTTAATAATGACGGATTTGATGATATTTTTTTAGGTTCTAGGTCAATTCCAGGGGCATATGGTCTATCTCCTTTTAGTTTTATTTTATTGAACAATAAAAAAGGGGGATTTGGGATTTTAGAAAAATTCAGAATGGGAATGATTACTGATTCAGAATGGGTAGATATAAACAATGATAATTTGTTGGATTTAGTTATTGTTGGAGATTGGATGCCAGTTACAATATTAATTAATAAAGGGGATGAAACTTTTTCAAATATGACTGCTCCTTTGGGACTTTCAAAGACTTACGGAATGTGGAATTCTATTACAGTTCATGATCTAGATAATAATGGAAGAAAGGATTTATTATTGGGAAATGCAGGATTAAATTTAAAGTTTAAAGCTTCCTATGAAAGTCCTATTGAGATATTCCTTAATGATTTTGATGATAATGGGCAAGTCGATCCAGTAATTTTATATCCATTTGATGAATATTATGTACCATTTGCGTCGAAGGATAAATTAGATGACCAAATGCCTTTTTTAAAGAAAAAATTTACTAGTTATAATTCTTTTTCAATGGTTAAGTCATATGAAGACCTTTTTGATGTTCCCAGAGATTCTTTAATTCAAATTAAAAAAATTAACGAATTAAGGTCAATGGTTTTTTTAAACAAAAAAGATAGTTTTTCACCAGTTCCTTTTCCAAAAGAGGCCCAATTAAGTCCTATTCAGGACATTTTAGTAACATCTAATAATAATCAAAAAAATATATATTTTATTGGGAATTATATGAATTTTGTAAATGAATTGGGTAACAGTGATTCTAATTCTGGTGGTAAAATTAAAGGTTTTGATGGAGAAGATTTTGGGGAATTAGAACTTTTACCAATTCCTAATAAATTAAATACAAGGAAAATTATAAAAATTCAATCGAATGATTTAATCATTTTCTCCAATAATCAAAAAAGTTATATTATTTCCGAATGAAAAAATTTCTTATATTTAATCAAACTAAAACAATCAAAAAAAATGAGATATTTATTAATTTTATTTGGGTTTCATCTATTAATTTCTCAAGATAAACCTAATCCTAAGCTTACTGAAATATGGGAACCTGAGCCAGAAATTGTAACTCCAGGGATTCAAAGTTCAGCACCAAGTGATGCAATTGTACTCTTTGATGGGGAGGATTTATCAAAATGGAAAAATGCAAGAGGAGGAGGTGATGCATCATGGATTATTAATGATGACAAAACAATGACTGTTACTAGAAATGGCGGAATTGAAACGATTGAAGAATTTGGTTCAGTTCAATTACATGTTGAATGGAAAACACCATTAAAAATGGAAGGTAAAGGTCAAGGAAGAGGTAATAGTGGCATTATATTTCAAAGGAGATATGAAGTACAAATTTTAGATAGTTATAAAAATAGAACATATTCAAATGGTCAAGCAGCTTCGATTTATAAACAATATGCTCCTCTCGTTAATGCTTCCAAACCTCCTGGTGAATGGCAAACTTATGATATTATATTTATGGAACCTGAATTTAATGAAATTGGAATAATGACAAAAAGAGGAAGATTAACTGTTTTTCATAATGGTATTCTAGTTCAAAATAATATTGAAATTTTAGGAACAACTGAATTTATTGGAATGCCAAAAACAGGTAAAAATGAAGTATCTGGATATATGGGTAAAGAAACCAAAAAAGCCTTATACATTCAAGATCACGGGAATCCTGTTTCCTACAGAAATATTTGGTTAAGAAAACTTTAAAAAAAATCGAAAAATGAAATCAAGAAGAAATTTTATAAAAAATACTGGATTAGTTACCGGAGGAGTTCTTTCCTCTGGATTTGATACACAGCCTTTAAGTTCTTTTAACAGAATTATAGGTGCTAATAAGAAACTTAATTTTGGAGTAATTGGATGCAGAGGAATGGGTTGGAGCGATATGAGATCAATCTTGAAAAATCCAGATACTGACTGTATTGCAGTTTGTGATGTTGATGATAAGGTATTAGAGAAAAGATCTGGTGATGTAGAAAAGATTACTGGAACTAAACCTAAAAAATATAAAGATTACAGAAAACTTTTGGAGGATAAAAACTTAGATGCAGTTGTTATTGGTTCTCCTGATCATTGGCACTGTTTGATGTTGGTTCATTCATTAGAAGCCGGCAAGCATGTTTATTTAGAAAAACCAATTTCTAATTCAATTAAAGAATCTAACATAATGTTGGATTCAGCTAAAAAATATAATAAAATTATTCAAGTTAACCAATGGCAAAGGAGTTCTCCTCACTACAGAGAGGCTTTAGATTATTTGTGGTCTGGTAAACTGGGTCAAATTAGACTCGTTAAAGTATGGGCTTATCAAGGGTGGTATGGTATGCTTGACACTAAACCTGACTCACCTACTCCAAAGGGAGTTGATTATAAAAGTTGGTTAGGTCCCGCTCCAATGAGACCTTTTAATGAAAATAGATTTCATTTTAATTTCAGATGGTATTGGGATTATGCTGGGGGATTAATGACGGACTGGGGTGTACATGAAATTGATATTGCATTGTTTGGAATGAAAGTTAGAGAACCTAAATCAATTGTTGCAAGTGGAGGTCGATACGGATATCCAAATCAAGATACAGAAACCCCCGATACTCTTCAAACCCTATTTGAATACGATAATTTCACTATGCTTTGGGAAAATGCTGTGGGAATTGATGGAGGAAATTACGGTCAAGACGAGGGAATTGCATTTATTGGTAATAATGGAACATTACAAATTGATAGAGGGGGATGGCAAGTAATTTCTGAGAAGGATTATCAGAATGACAGAAAACCCAAATTGGAAACTGTACCATATCAAAAAAGTAAAGGTTCAGGGTTAGACTTTCACACTAAAAATTTTGTTGAGGCAATTAGGAACAATGATCCCAATTCTCTTGCTTGTGGAATTGATAGTGGAAGTATTGCTTGTATTAATGCTCATATGGGTAATATTTCATATAAAGTAGGAAGAAAAATATTTTGGGATAAGAAGAATCAGAATTTTGGAAATGATAAACAAGCCAATGATTTAATATCTCCAAAATATAATAACGGGTTTAAATTACCAGGTTAAAGTTTCTTTATAAATTACTTAAGAATTTATATAAAAAGCAGGATATTTATATTCTGCTTTTTATGGTCAGAGAAAAAATATTGTAGATGATCAAAAGTATATTGATTCAATAAATAAAAATTTTGATATTAATCCTGATAGGGTTTAGAGATATCCTTTGATAGGATTAAACGATTAGACCCTGATTCTCCATCTTTTAACTTGCAAAAAACCTATTCTAAAGCAGGTGAGATTTTATTTAATCAAGGATTAGATAAAGAATCATTGAAATTAATCTTCATGTTACTAATTAGTTAATTTTTTTTAATTTTAAAAAAATTTTAATATCAAACTAAACTAAATTAACCTTTCATCTTTTTAATTATGAGAAACTTTACAATAGTCTTTAATTCAAAAGTCTTCTTTGTTTTAATAATTACAACAATAGTCTATTTTTTATGCATAAAATTTAACTTTGTTATTGAAAATGGTTATAACATAATCAGCATTGCTATAATTTTTCCTCTTGTTTTTTCAATAACAAGTGCATTTAACAAAAGACAAGAATCTTTAAAATATTTTTCTGAGCTAAGATCTAATTTAATATCAATTAGTGATTTTTTTAGTTCTACATCTGAAATTTCAATACAGACTAATAGAGATTTAAATCAAATATTGAAAGATATTTCAAATGAAAATGTTGATTTATTAAGTTCAACTAATTCTAAATCAGATATTCGAAAAATAAGGAATTTGTTTGCAGATGTCCAAAAAAAAATAGTTGAAAATGAGAATGCATTTATAAATGGTGAAAAAATCGATTTATATAGAAGTAAAAGGGAAGCAAGTAAATGTGTGGAAAATTTGTATTCATTAAGTATTCATAATACCCCAAAATCTTTAAGAGCTTACTGTTTATTATTTATTTATATTTATCCACTAATTTATGTACCCACTATAATTGCTAATTTAAAGCCTGACCTAGATTTATATAATATTTTTGTATATCTTTTATGCTTGTTAGTTAGTTTTGTTTTAATTGCTTTATACAATATTCAAGATTTTATTGAAAATCCATTTGATAATAAAGGAATTGATGATATAAAACTAGAGAATTATAAAATGGATGATTCCGAATTCAATATTTAATTTAAATTTGTCATTTTAAAATAATAAAAGCTAAAATTAGAATATAAATAATGAATTATAAATTAATCCTCATTTTTTTTCCTTTTTTCCTTTTTTCTCAAGTTAAGCCAATTAAATTTTTCTTTCAATGTAGGTGTGACAGGAATTTTATTAAAGATGAAATTTCTTATGTTGATTTTGTTAGAGATCAAGAAAAAGCTAATGTGATTGCTTATATATATAATGATCCAAATGGTAATCAAGGTAAATATTCAATTTATTTTGAGGGAAACCAAAAATTTGAAGGTATTAAAAATGAGTTGTATTTTGAATCTCATCCGAAAATGACTAATCATGAAATAAGACTCGGGTTAAAAAATAAAATTGAATTAGGGTTACTAAAGTATATTGTCCTAACTGAACAAGTTAATAATATAAAATTTGAAATTTCAGACGTTGCAAATGATACTATTAAATCTAAAGAAGAATTTGATAAATGGAAAAATTGGATTTTTGAAGTATCAGTTAGTGGCTATTATGAAAAAGAGTCCAGTAGAAAGATCAATGATTTCAATGGAAGATTTGAAATTAATCGATACACTGAGGACTGGAGAATTGAATCTACCTTAAGATATTTTAAAAGAATTGAAGAGTTTTCAAGTGAAGTTAGTCAATTTAAAAGTTCAAGGCTTTATAAAGGATTTTATGGAAAAATTGTCAAAAGTATATCTGACCATTGGTCTACAGGCATTTTTTATGGCTTATCTGTGGATTCTTATTCTAATATCAAATTTTCAAATAATTTTTCACCTGCAATTGAATATAGTATTTTCCCATACAAAGATGTAGTAAGAAGAGAAATGGTCGTGGAGTACAAAATTGGGTATAGAAAGAATTATTATGATTCAACAACAATTTATGGAAAAACTGATGAACTTTTAGGTACTCATTCTTTTGCTTTTAAAACTCGATTTAGGCAAAAATGGGGGGACATATACAGTAGATTATCAGCTTTTTCATATTTAGAAGATTCTTCTAAGAATAGATTGACTTTTGATAACTATTTTAATATACGAATTCTTGAAGGTTTGTCTATTAATTTGGGAGCAGAGATAAGATTTATAAGAGATCAAATTAATTTAGCTGCTGGTCAAGCATCAATTGAAGATTTACTCTTACAACAAAGAAGTATTGCAACTGACTATTACAATGAATTTAGGTTAGGTTTAACTTATACTTTTGGATCGGCATTTAATAATATTATAAATACTAGACTTTAAAAAAATTATTTTTTAATTTCTTATCACAACTTCTCATCACTAATTTATACTTATAACAACTATTTATACATTTTATATTTTGATAAAATATCTGTTTTTTTTAAATTATATAAAAAAAAACCAAAAACAATTATACAATGAAAAAAATATTAAAGATTTTACCCTTAACTTTTTTTACAGTTTTTTTATTTGCTCAAGATAAAGCCTATATAAAAAAGTTTCAAACTTTCCCTTCTTATAAAGATATTGGTTATGATCAAGATTTAAGATCTCAATTCCATTTTTCTTCTCTCAAAGGATGGAATAATGATCCAAATGGGATGGTGTTTTATGATGGAGAATATCATTTATTTTTCCAACATAATCCTGAAGGAGTAAAATGGGGTAATATGACTTGGGGTCATGCAGTGAGTGAAAATATGGTTAATTGGAAACAATTAAATCATGCTATTTTACCCTACAGAGATGGAACAATTTTTTCAGGTACTGCTGTAGTTGACCATAACAATACTTTAGGGAAAAATACTAGTGATAACAAAGCAATTATTGCCTTTTTTACTCATGCTCAAAATTCAAAAGAAAATTGGTTTTACCAATCTGCTGCATATAGTATTGACAAAGGGCGAACGTTTAATCTCATAAACGATGGTCATGGTATAGTTCCAAATCAAGGGTATGATCGTGGTGAAAGAGATCCAAAGGTTTTTTGGCATGAACAAAGTAAAAAATGGATAATGATTTTATGGATTAAAAGAGGTGACGATACCTTTAGTGGTCCGGATACTGGTCCTGGGGTTGTAAAAAAAATGGGAAAAGTTCGTTTTTTTGAATCTAAAGATTTAATAAATTGGAGAAAACTTTTTGATTTTGATAGGAATTGGGTATTTGAATGTATGGATTTTGTTGAATTAGCAGTAGATGGTAATGAATCAAATAAAAAGTGGTTGCTTTATGATGCAAGTTTTGATTACGAAATTGGAGATTTTGATGGTTCTAAATTTATTACAGATAAAAAAGTAGGTAAAGGTGATTTTGGTAATCATTATTATGCTGCTCAAACTTTTTATAACAGCCCTGATAAAAGGACAGTTATTATAGGCTGGATGCCAACAAGAGATAAAAATATATTTATTGATAATAAAACCCCCTGGAATCAGCAAATGTCATTTCCTTCATCCATGGAGCTAAGGACATCTTCCGATGGAATTAAGTTATATAGAAATCCAATTAAGGAAATAGAAAATTTATATATAAAATCATATTTATTTTCTAATAAAAAAATAAAGAATATTAGTAAAAGACTAAATAAAATTGATTTTGAATTAATCGATTTAACATTAAGTTTTAAACCTGAAAAAAACGATGAAATAATGATCAATTTACGAGGTAAGGAAATCAAATATAAAAATGAATTTTTTACTTTTCAAAACACTAAAATTCCTGCGCCAAAAGTTAATGATTATGTAAAAATAAGAGTTTTAGTTGATAGACCTTCAATTGAATTATTTATAAATGATGGTGAATCAGTAATGACAACCTATTCCGTTTCTGATAAAAATAATAGGAAAATTTTGTTTAAATCTAATCGAAACTTAAATATTGAATTAGAAATCAATAAATTAAAATCTTCATGGGAATAAAAATTAATATTCTAAGAAGTAAATGAAAAACAAAAACCCTCACTTTAATAGGGAGGGTTTTTTCTCAAAATAAAAAACGGTTTATTAACGTTTTTAAATTTTTAATAGTTATTCAGCAACTATTAAAGCTACTATTATGATTTCCTTTTATGAGGATGATTATAAATAAGCTAAAAAATGAAATGCGGATTAAATAGCCAAAAACATTCTGAATGTAATTTTTTACTATATTGTATTGCTAACCAATAATATATTATACATGAAAAAATTATTATTTATAACAATATCTCTTATTTTAGCGGCTTGTTCAACTACACACCCTGATTATGAAGCTAATAAAAAATTAGCCCAAAAATGGGTTGAAACATTTGAAACTGGAAATATTGATCTATGGGAAGAAGTTGTATCTAAGGATGTGATAGACATTTCTCCTATGTATGGA
>CAJPUR010000015.1 GCA_905381055.1 uncultured Flavobacteriaceae bacterium | reverse complement strand
GAGTTAATAACAACGATTGATACAACTCCAAGAGGTGATGACACCGATGGTGACGGATTTATAGATGTAGATGAACAGTTACAATCTACAAACCCAAATGATCCATCAAGTACCCCTTCAGCAACTTTAGACTCTGATGGTGACGGATTAACTGATTCATATGAAAATGCTATTTCTCAAACCAACCCAAATTTAGCTGATTCTGATAATGATGGGGTTAATGATAAACTGGATGGTTATCCAAATGATTCCTTAACTAGTGATTTATTAGTTACTAGTCAGCAATGGACTCCAATATCAAAGTTTGATGGATTTAATACTGCATCGGAATTAGATCCTGGTACATATCGTGCAAAAGTTAGTGATGCCAGGAGTACAAATAATCCTGATTGTGGAGGTGCCAAGGTAACACAGGAATTGGTTATTTATAAACAATCACTATCAATTTTAAACTTTAAAATTGAAGAACAAAATGTTGCTGCCGATTGTAACGATCCTGCAAATGCAAAATCTGATATTACTTTTACATTGCTGAACGGGTCTGGATCAAATGATTATCAAGTACTTATTGATGGTCTTCCTCCCTCAGACTATACAAAACCAGCATCTGCATCTAGTATTCACAGAGTTAGAAATTTAATACCTGGAGATTACACCCTAACTGTTTCATCTACTTTTGATGGAAATCAATGTAAAGAGGAAGTTGCTTTTACAATACTTCAAAATGAACCTATAACTTATGCTGGTGAAACTATTTATGAAACTGACCCATGTACTGGGAATGTAGCTGAATTAAAAGCTCAAGCCACTGGAGGTGTTCCGTTTATTGTTGATGGAGTTGCAACTTATCAATATACTTGGACTTATACTTCATTATCATCTGGTCAAATTATTTATGTTGGAGATACAATTTTAAATGCTGAACCAGGGTCATATAGTCTTGAAATAAAAGATAGTGTAGGATGTATTTTGGGTGGTGGTGCTGGAGTTCCTCAAATTATTGAAGTAAAGGGATCAGCTGAAAATTTTGAAGTTAAAGGTGGACTGGATGACCCTAATACTGTTGGAATAGTAGAGGAATTAAAGTCTTTACCTCCTGATTGTGACTCTGCAACAGAAAATGGAAAAATTAGTCTTGAAGTAACCGGAGGACAATTGCCTTATCAGATTAACTGGTATATCGAAGATCTTTCAACTGTAAGTGCAACAGTCTCCGGTTCTACTTCAAATATTGTTGGTTACAAATTATTGAGTCAATATCAAAATCAACTTAATCTGAATAATTTATCACCAGGTAATTATAAAGTTATAATTAATTCTCAAAACACATCCACAAGTTGTGGGACTCAAAAAAATAATTCTACCTATTATGAGGAAAATATAGTCGTAGAACCAAATAGAGAACTTTATATTATGGATGGACCATATTTATCTAATAATCTCTGCAATGGTTCAGAGGGAGATATAACTGTTAAAGTTTTTGATAATAATAATGGAAATTTAACATTTAAATACAATGATATTTCAATCAATTCCTCTGATGTAACAAAAATTGATGCTTTTACATATAATGTTAAAATTGTAAATGCAATTGATAGTGCTATATTTAGAATTACCAATCCTGAAAATGAATGCTATATTGAGGAAACAATTGAAAGGAAAATAGGTGAAGCTGGTTTTACTTACACTTCTCCTAACTATAATGATAATAATTCAGTTTTAGCTAGAGAAGAGGTGACATTTGATAATACTTCAACACAACCTTATGTAAGATCTGAATGGATTTTTGGTGATAATAGCCCAGTTGAAAATGTAAATGCTTTAACTGCAAGTGTTACAACGGTGAGGCATACTTATGGAGTTTCTGGAACTTATCTAGCAACTTTAAGAGTATATAATTCAGTTGGATGTTATGATGAAACTACCCAAGAAATTATTGTAGGAAAAGGATATAATATTTTAGTTCCAAATGTATTTACTCCAGATGATAATAAGATTAATGACACCTTTAGACCAATATTTACCGGATTTAAATCCATGAATTTTGCAGTATATGATTACAGAGGAAATTTACTTTATTTTGAACAAGATATTGATCCAACTATTTTGGATACATCAATTTGTGGTAGCAACAAAACGGCTCCTATAGAAATTTGTGGTTGGGACGGGACTTTTAATGGTAAAGAATATTATTCACCATACTATATTTATACTGCTACTGGAGAGGTTTCTACTTCGGATCCTGCAAAAAATAAGGAAGTAATTAAAAGTGGAACATTTATTTTAATAAAATGATAAATAAAATAAAATATTTTTATTGTTTGTCATTTCTCATGACTATAATGAGTGTATCGTCTTTTTCTCAAGAGGAATATATTGTAAATAATTCTAAATTTCTTCAAAAGACCAATTCAAGTTACTTTGGTTTTAATAGTTTAAATAAGGTTGGTGTTTTATATAACTCAATGAAAATAAATGATTTTGATAAAATGGATCAAAAATATTTTTTTGGAGCTTTATCATTTGAAAATTTGGATTTTAGTATTGGACTTGATATTAACTCATTTAAGAATCAAAGTACAGGGTTTAGTTCTAACCTCACTAATCTTAGTTATATTTATAAATTACAATTTGACAATAACTTATTTTTTTTACCATCAGTTACTTTAGGATTTGGTACTTCTGGGGTAGACCCTAGCAGTCTAATTTTTGAAGATCAAATATTGGGCCCTGGTATTCCTTTTGGGACCATCAATCAAGAATCAATTGATCCGTTAGCTCCTCTAATATCGACCTCTAGCTATTTTGATTTAGGTGCTGCTTTTATTATGCATAATGAAAAATTTCTAGCTGGTTTAAGTCTAAAACATCTAAATAAACCAAATACTTCTTTTAATAAAGAGGTGCCTTTTGAAAAACCAATTCAAGTTTCAGTTCAAGGAGCATACGAATTTGACTTAAATCCATATGAAAGAAGATTTTTACCACGTTATTCCTATTTATATACATATTTAGCTTTTACTAAATTTGGAGAATCAAATGTTATTTATCTTTCTCAAGACATTCAGTTAGGAGAATTTTCATTTGGTTTAAGCCAGCAGTTTGGTAAAGGACTAAATGGATCCAGTATTACTAACATAGGAGTTTCCTTAGGTTTAGCTGTTGAAAATTTTGATTTTGGTTTATTATACAATTTTCCCTCTAGAAAAACACCTACTGAAGTATCTGCTCCAGCAGTGTTTTCTCCAAGTATTTTTGAGTTATTTATAACTTTTGATTTCAGTATATATAGAAGAAATAGAAGAGGTCAATATAATCGCCTTACAACTGATAATTATTATTAAGAGTCATAATTTTATGAATATATTTCATTAATTAAAACTTTATATTTTTCTTTAATTACTTTTCTTTTTACTTTCATAGTTGGTGTTAAGTGACCATCATTAACATTCCATATCTCAGGAGTTAGTTTAAATTTTTTAATTTTTTCCCATTGGCTAAAATCATCATTGTGAAAATCAATTTCAGTCTGGATTGCATTAATTAAATCAGTATTCTGACAAACTTTTTCATAAGTATTTTCAATTTTAATTCCATTTTCTGTAGACCATTCTTTTATGTATTCAAATGAAGGTTGAATAAGTGCAGCTGGCATTTTTTCACCCTCACCAACAACCATAATTTGTTCTATGAAAAGAGATTGTTTCATTTTGTTTTCTAATAATTGAGGAGCTATATATTTACCTCCTGAAGTTTTGAAAAGTTGTTTTTTTCTATCGGTTATTTTTAAAAACCCATCATTATCTATAACACCAATATCGCCAGTATGGAAATACCCATCTAATATTACTTCAGATGTCTTTTTTTTATCTTTAAAATATCCTTTCATTATATTTGGACCTTTACACAAAATTTCTCCGTCTTCTGCAATTTTAATTTCTACTCCTTCAATAGGTTTTCCAACACACCCTATCTTTAATCCGTTATTTCTTATGTCGCTTACTGTCAAAACAGGAGATGTTTCGGTTAGACCATAACCTTCAGCAAGAACAATGCCTGCAGCATTAAAAACTCTTGCAAGTCTTGGTTGTAATGGAGCACTTCCAGAACATATAGCTTGTAAATTTCCTCCCAAAGCGTCCTTCCATTTAGAAAAAATTAGCTTACGAGCTATTTTTAGTTTTATTTCATATAAAAAACCATTTTCTCCATAAGGTTTAAATCTTAATCCAAGTTCAACTGCCCAATAAAATAATTTCTTTTTTATACCAGTTAAACTGCTGCCTTTAGAATATATTTTGTCATAAACTTTTTCTAAAAGTCTAGGAACTGCTGTCATAAAGTTGGGACTAACTTCTTTTAAATTTTCTGATATTGTTTCTAATGATTCAGCAAAATGAATTTCAATACTATTAAAATAATATACATACAAAATTACTCTTTCAAAAATATGACATACGGGTAAAAAACTTAAAGCTTTTGAACTACCTATTTCAAGTGGAAGTCTTTTTGAACTTGATAATACGTTTGAAACAATATTATTATGAGTAAGCATTACTCCTTTAGGAATTCCAGTAGTCCCAGAAGTATAAATTATAGTTGCAAGGTCATTTGGTAAAACATTTTTTTTTATAAGATTTATTTTTTCTTCAACCCCAGAAATTTCCGTTTTTAAAATAGAGTTTAGGGATCTACAATTTTCAATTGAATCAAAAGAAAATACTCCTTTAAGTTTCTTAGAATTTTTCAGTATTGAATTTAATTTATTGAAAATTTCAACATCAGATATAAAACAAAAAATACTTTCAGAATGATTTAATATATATTCATATTCTTTAGCAGTTATGGTAGGATAAATTGGAACAGTTACAGCTCCAAGTTGTAATACTGCTAAATCAACTATACACCATTCAGTTCTATTATTTGTGGATATAAGAGCTATTTTATCACCTTTTTTTACTCCCATTTTTAATAATGAACTAGTTAATTGCTGGACTTTTTCATAAAAAGCTTCAGTGGAAAGAGATTTCCATTTACCTGAATATTTTGTATTAAGACATTTCTCAAGAGGATTATTCTGTTTTTGATAATTTAAAAAATCAAATAGTCTTGTTGGTTTCATATAAATAATTTGATCACAAAATAGTCAAATTATTTAAACTTAGTAAAATTATTTATTATTTAACCAATTAAATGCATTTTGAAAAGGAATAATCCATGGAGAAATTTCATCAGAATTTCTATTGTCTGGATAATATCCCCAATTCCATGGAAAAGTAGATCTTTCTAGATGAGGCATCATAACAAGGTGTCTTCCGTCATTACTCGATAGCATTGCAGTATTATAATCAGAGCCATTTGGATTGGATGGATATTTATCATAACTGTATTTTGCAGGGATTTGATATTTATTTTCATTTAATGGAAAAGAAAAATTCCCCTCCCCGTGAGCAGCCCATATTCCTAGTTCAGAACCCTCTAAATTTTTCATCATTATTGAAGAGCTTTTTTGAATTTTAACTGAAGTAAAAATGCATTCAAATTTTCTTGATTTGTTATGTAACATTTTTGGTTTATTAACATGGTTTGGATTTATCAATCCAAGACTAATAAATAGTTGACATCCATTACATACTCCTAAAGAAAGAGTGTCTTCTCTTTTAAAAAAATTTTCTAATGATTCTTTAGCTTTTTTATTAAAATTGAAGGCCCCTGCCCATCCTTTTGCAGAACCCAGTACATCAGAATTTGAAAAACCTCCAACTGCAGCAATAAATTTAATATCTTCCAGATTTTCTCTCCCTTCAATTAGATCTGTCATATGAATATCTTTAACATCAAATCCCGAAATGAACATTGCATGAGCCATTTCTCTTTCAGAATTACTTCCTTTTTCTCTTATTATTGCAGCTTTAATTTTTCCCTTAGAAAAATTTTTTTGCTTTCCGTTAAATTTTGAAGGGAAAATAAAATTAAGTGGTTGAGACCCCAAATTATTTTTTCTTTCTAATGCAAATTTTTCAGGTCTCTGTTTTGAATCTAAAAGGAATGAAGTATTGAACCACTTATTTCTGTATTCTTCAATAGATAAATTCACTTTAAAATTTTGATTCTTTATATTTAAAATAGGTTCTTGTGTTACAGAACCTATTTTAAAACATTTTAAGTTATTTTTTTTATAAATTTCTGTAAGATTTTCGTTTGATTGAAGAATTAACCCTAATTTTTCAGAAAATAAAATGGCAGTGGTGTCAATTTCTGAAAAATCGTTTAAATCAATGTTAAGACCTATATTATTTGAAGGAAAACATAACTCTAATAACGAAGTTAATAAGCCTCCCGAGCCAATATCATGGCCTGAGGTTATAACTTTAGATTTAATTAATTTTTGTGTTTTATTAAAAGCTTTTTTAAAGTATTTTGAATTTTTTATTGTTGGAGTATTTTTACCAATTTGGCCCAGTACTTGTCCTAGTGAGGATCCCCCAAGATGAAATTTATCATTACACATTTCAACATAATAGATATCTCCTTGAGAAAATTTAGCTACAGGAATAACAATATTTTTAATATCTGAGCATTCACCTGAGGCACTAATTATAACTGTTCCCGGGGACTTTACTTTTTTATCAGGATATTTTTGTAACATAGACAAGGAATCTTTTCCAGTTGGAATGTTTATTCCAAGTTCTGATGAAAATCTTGAACATGCTTCAACAGCATTATACAATCTAGCATCTTCACCAGGATTATTACACGGCCACATCCAATTTGCAGATAGTGATATAGATTCAATATTATTTTTTAAAGGAGCCCAAATGATATTAGTAAGGGCTTCACCAATTGAATTAATTGATCCAGCTTTTGCATCAATTAATCCACTTATAGGTGAATGGCCAATTGAGGTAGCTATACCCTTTTTGCCAACAAAATCCAATGCAATTACTCCGCAATTACTCAATGGAATTTGAAGTTCACCAATACATTGTTGTTGAGCAACTTTTCCAGTTACACATCTATCAACCTTATTAGTAAGCCAATCTTTGCAAGCTACACTTTCTAACTTTAGAATTTTTTCTAAATAATTGTTTATCAAATTTGAATTATAGTCGATTTTTGTGAATTCAAATGATTTTGTTTTGTCTGTAATAATTGTTCTTGGCGAACCACCAAAAAGATATTTTGTCATAAGATCAATCGATTTCTCATTTCTTTTTTTTGAAAAAAAAGTGAATTTATTGTCTTCAGTAACATATCCAACCTCATAATATGGAGCCCTTTCCCTTTTTGCAATAGTTTTTAAAATTTTAGAATCCTTTGGGGATAAAATTAGACCCATTCTTTCTTGAGATTCGTTTCCTATTATCTCCTTTGCCGAAAGAGTAGGGTCTCCTATAGGTAGTTTGTCAATTTCTATATACCCACCAGTTTCTTCGGTTAGTTCAGTCAAACAATTTAGGTGACCTCCAGCTCCATGGTCATGTATTGATATTATTGGATTATTTGTTGTTTCCACAAGAGATCTTATTGCATTTGCTATTCTCTTTTGCATTTCAGGATTTGATCTTTGAACTGCATTAAGTTCAATAGAACTTTTGAATGATCCAGTGTTTGATGATGAAACTGCAGCTCCACCCATTCCTATTCTATAATTATCTCCACCCAATATTATAATTTTATCTCCTTTTTTTGGTTTTTCTTTTTTAGATTGATTTTTTACACCATATCCAATTCCTCCAGCTTGCATAATGACTTTATCAAATCCAATTATTTCATCTTTATTTATATTTTCAAAAGTTAAAATTGATCCTGAAATAAGTGGTTGACCAAATTTATTTCCAAAATCAGATGCCCCATTAGAAGCTTTAATTAAAATGTCAATAGGAGTTTGATATAACCAATTTCTTAAAGGAATTTTTTTTTCCCAAAAATTATTTTTTGAAATCCTTGAGTATGGAGTCATATAAACTGCTGTTCCAGCTAATGGGATTGAACCTTTTCCCCCAGCTAATCTATCTCTTATTTCCCCACCAGTTCCAGTTGCAGCACCATTAAATGGTTCGACAGTTGTAGGAAAATTATGAGTCTCAGCTTTTAAAGATATTACACTTTTAATTTTTTTGTTTTCATAGTTACTTGCTGTGTATCCATTTTTAGGAGCAAATTGAATAATCTCTGGGCCGTCAATAAATGCAACATTATCTTTATAAGCTGATATTATTGAGTTAGGATTTTTTTTTGAAGTTTCTTTTATTAAACTAAAAAGACTTTTCTTTTTTTTGATTTTGTCAATTATAAATTCGCCATTAAATATTTTATGTCTGCAATGTTCTGAATTAACTTGAGAAAAACCAAAAACTTCAGAATCAGTTAAAGGACGTTTTAGTTTTTTAGATATTGAATTTAAGTAATTTATTTCTGCATCACTTAGAGACAATCCATAATCTTTATTATATTGAAAAATATTTTTAACATCAATTTTTCTTTCAGGTTCGAAATCAATTTCAAATATGCTTTGATTTAATTCATTGATTTTTTCGATTAGCATAAAATCGAAATATAGACCTTTTTTAAAAGGTCTATATTTCTCAATTCTTTTAATCCCAGTTATACCCATATTTTGGGTTATTTCAACTGCATTTGTGCTCCATGGAGTAACCATTGTTTTTTTTGGACCAATGAAATTTCCGTAAACCACCTCTTTAGAGATGATTTTTTTCTCAAAAAGCCAATTAAATTTTTTTATGTTTTCTTTAGATATTGATTTTATGGCTTCAACTGCGAAAACTTCAATTTTAGGATCTCCAAAAAAAAATATCATTTATTTGAGATAATTAATTTTAAATAAAAATACATCTTTTAAATAAAATTTAGAAGTTAATATATCACTTGATTTAAGAAGATTTAAATTATTTATCCACAATTTTTTTTGACAATCTAGCACAATAGAAACCATCAAAATTACTATTAATAGTAGAGTGAAAAATTTCATGCTCTAATTCAAATTTAGATCCATTTTTAGTTTTTAAAAATTTTCTAATTTGTTTATGATTTTCAGATGGTAGGATTGAACAAGTAGAGTATATTAACTTACCTTTTGCTTTAACTAATTTTGAATATGTATCAATAATTTTTTTTTGCTTTTTCAAAAGCTTTTTAAAGGAGTTTTTTTTTAGTTTCCATTTTAACTCAGGATTTCTTTTTAAGGTTCCAATACCAGAACATGGAGCATCAATAATTACTCTGTCAGCAAATGAATAATATTTTTTTAAAATTTCTTTATCTTTAACCAGTTTAGGTTTGATAATTTTAATATTATTTCTTTCCATTCTTTTTTTTAGTTCTTTTAATTTATTGGGATTTATATCCATTGCAATAATTTCCCCTTTATTTTTCATTATTGTTGATAAATGTAATGATTTACCACCCGCTCCAGCACAGGCATCAATTACAGTCATTTCAGGTTTACATTCTAAATAAGGGGCAATTAGTTGAGAATTTGCATCTTGAATTTCAAAATATCCTTTATTGAATAAAAAATTTTTTAAAATATTTTTTTTTTTAATTAGTATTAGAGCGTCAGGATATTTTAATATTTTTTCAGTGACAATTGAATACTTTTTAAGCAATATTTCTTGTAATTTTTTTCGACTAATTTTTAGAGTGTTTACTCTAATTGAAACCTTTGCTTTACTATTTAATGATTTCATTTCCTCATTCCAAGTATCAGGTAATTCTTTTAGACCTATATTATCTATCCATTTAGGAATTGAATTTATAATTGAATTTTTAATAATTTTTTTTTTGGAATTAGTAATTATTAGTTTTTGATTTAACTCACATAATTCTGGATGAATATCTATTTTAAATTTATTTAATATTGCCCAAACTCCAATTAGTTTGATTATATCACTTTCGATATTTAAATTAATTTTTTCATTCAAATAAAATTCAAATTTTTTTTTCCATCTAATAATTGAATAAAATGCATCATAAATTATTGCTCTATCTCTTTTACCCCATTTGGAATTAGTGTCTATAATATTAATAAGTACTTTTGAAGCTCTTAATTTATCTATAAAAACTCTATTTAATGCCAACAATAAGTTTAAGAAAATATTTCTATGCAGTTTGCTCATTTAAAAATTTAAAGATAGATATGAGTAAAGAGAATATAAATAAAAAAAAATTAAACAAAATTAATCACCGTAATACATAGAGCTGAATAGTTTTTGGTAATTCTCATAACCGACATTAGTATTTTTCATTAATATCATTTCTTTATAAGTGTCTAATCTATAAATAGGTTCTGTGATATTTATGTAACTTATTAGATCATTAGTTGAGATGTTTTGGGGATTATCAAAATATAAACTTAAAGAAACATCATTAATCTTATTGTTAGAAAAAGGAATGTTATTTGAAGACCATACACCAAAAATTAGGGCAATACTAGCAGCAATAGAAATAAATGATAATCTTTTGATTCGTTGTTTTCTTTTTTTGAATAAATGGAAAGTAAAATTTTCAAAATAATTATCAGGAGTTTTAAAAGGATTTATTTGTAATGATAAGAAAGTTTCAGGATCAATTTTATTGTTAAAATTTTTGAAATATCCCTCTGGAACTCTGTATGGGTTAGTATTGTTTTTATTTTTCCAATTCATATTTAATTTTTTTAACAGCTTGATGGTAGGAGGCTCTCAATGCACCTTCAGTAGTAGAAAGAATTTTAGAAATTTGTTTAAAGGGCATTTCGTCAAAATATCTCATTGAGAAAATCATTCTTTGTTTTGGAGGTAAATTTGAAATACTTTTTTGAAGTTTTAATTGAGCTTTGTTTCCATCGAAATATACATCTGACTCTAATTTTTTGGCCTCTTCTTCAATATATTCAGAGCTAGATAAACCAACTTGCTTAGATTTTTTATTAATAAAATTGATAGATTCATTGATAGCAATACGATACATCCAAGTGAAAAGTTTGCTTTCTTTTTTAAAATTGTCAATATTTAAATAAATCTTCATAAACGTATTTTGCAAAACATCGTCAGTATCGTCATGATTTAACAACACTTTTCTAATAACCCAATATAATTGTTCCTTATATTGGTTGACAAGATTATTAAAAGCATCATTTTTTTTTAACGGATCCTTTAATAATCTTAACAAATCATGTTCTTTTAATAACATGATCTAAATTTAAGACTTTTTTTTTTTATAAATGTTTAATTTGGGAATTAAAAAGATTGTATTTCAACTAATTTTTTATAATTACTATTAGTTTTTAATAGTTCTTTATGAGTACCAGTCTCTAATATTTCCCCTTTTTCCATAACAACTATTTTATCAACATCAGAAATTGTAGACAGTCTGTGCGCTATTATAATAGAAGTTCTGTTTTTCATAACATTTTTTAATGCTATTTGAACTGATTTTTCAGATTCAGAATCTAATGAGGATGTGGCTTCATCTAAAATTAGAATTGGAGGATTTTTAATTATTGCCCTAGCAATAGCCAATCTTTGCTTTTGACCACCGGAAAGTTTGTTTCCTCCATCCCCGATATTAGTCATATATTTTTCAGGAAGAGAATTTATAAAATCATGAACATTTGCAATTTTAGCTACTTTAATTAGAGTTTCTTCAGAAGCACTTGGATCTCCGATTAAAATATTATTTTTTATTGTATCATTAAATAAAATTGATTCTTGAGTTACCATCCCAATTAAACCTCTCAAAGATTTTAGTTTTATTTTTTTTATTTCCTTATCATCTATTAAAATTTCACCACTATCGATGTCATAAAACCTATTAATTAAATTCACTACAGTAGTTTTTCCACTTCCTGAACTTCCAACTAAAGCTATAGATTTTCCTTTTTTTATTTCAAGAGAGAATTTTTTTAAATAAAAATTTTTAGAATAAGAAAAATCGATATTTTTGAATTTTATTTCAGACTTAAATTCATCAATTTTAATAGAGTTAGGATTATCTTCAATAATATTCTCAGATTCAAGAATTTCAATAACTCTTTCAGCAGCAGCATCTCCTTTTTTCAGACTATAAAAAGATTTACTTATGGATTTAGCTGGGGTTAAAATATTATAAGCAAGAGCCATAAATGATATAAAAGTAGTAGCACTTAAACTATCATCCAGTAAAACCATTTTCCCTCCATACCATAATAAACATCCTATTACAACTATTCCAAGAAATTCACTAATTGGTGAAGCAATATTTTGTCTATTCAATAGATTATTTGAAAATTTAAAAAAATTATTAAGTGAATTATTAAATTTTTTAATAAAGTTATTTTCTGCATTGAATATTTTAATAATATTTAATCCAGTAATTGTTTCCTCTAAAATCGATAAAAATTCTCCTTGCTCTTTTTGGACATTTAAGGAGAGTCTTTTTAAAGCTTTTCCAATCCATGAAATAATTAGTCCAGAAACTGGTATAAAAAAAATCACAAAAAAAGTTAATTTAATATTTATAGAAAACATTACAATTAAAGTAAATATAATTGTTAATGGTTCTCTAATTAATAGTTCAAGGATTGATAAAAAAGAATGTTGAATTTCAAGTACATCAGAAGTTATTCTTGATAAGATATCTCCCTTTTTTTTTTCTGAATAAAAAGAAACGGATTGTTTAATTGATTTTTCATATAACTTTTCTCTAAGATCTTTTAGGATACCATTTCTCAAAAAAGTAATGAAAAATAAAGCTAAATAGTTAAATAAATTTTTCAAAAAAAATAAAAGTATGATCAATGAAATAGCTATTAATAAAGCTTTTTCAGGATTAGAAATAACACTTTCAGAGATGTAATAATTTAGTGTGTTTATCAAAAAATCTTTCAAATTAATTATTCCATCATATTTTGGAACTTCATAAACAATTTTAGTAGTGTTAAATAGTACATCAAGCATTGGTATTAATGCAAGAAAAGATAATGCACTAAAAATTGCATATAAAATATTAAAAAAAATATTAAGTAGTGCGTATTTTTTGTAGGGAACAGCAAAATATATAATTTTTTTAAAATAATTCATAAGTTGATTTTAAGCCCATTATTAATTTTTTTAATCTTATTTGCAAGAAATTTATCTATTTTAATATAATCTTCTTTTTTATTTAATTTGCACCTTACACTAATATATAATTTGATCTTTGGTTCAGTTCCACTTGGTCTAATTGAAATAATTGATTTGTCTTCTAATATAAATCTTATAAAGTTGCTTTTTGGTATGTTAATTTTTTTTAATGTATTTTTTAATACATTTTTTTTCTCACCAGTTAAATAATCTTCAATAATTTCAATTTTGAAATTAGAAATTTTTTTTTGGGGGTTTTCTCTATAAAATTTCATAATATTTAAAATTTCATTTAACCCTTTTTTACCTTTTTTTGTAATTGAAATCATTTTTTCTTTAAAAAATCCGTGCTTAACATAAGATTCAATTAAAAATTCAAAGATTGATGAACCACTTTCTTTCAGGTATGAGCCTAAATTGCAGGCTAATAAAGTTGAAGTTATAGCATCTTTATCTCTGAGTGAGTCTCCAACCATAAATCCAAAACTTTCCTCTCCTCCACAAATAATCTTTTGATCAGGAAAATCTTCAATTAATTTTGCAATCCACTTAAAGCCAGTTAAAGTTAGTTTACATTCTATTCCATAATCCTCAGCAATTTTGGACATCATGGGTGAAGATACAAGTGTTGTTGCTATAAAAAATTTTTTAGATAATTTAGTTTTATCGTAAAATTTTTCAAGGAGAAATCTAGTTAATAAAATCATCGTTTGATTTCCATTTAAAATTATTAATTGATTTTTATTGTCTCTTACAGAAATGCCAAGTCTATCAGCATCAGGATCAGTTCCAATTAAAATATCTGCATTTATTGATTGAGATAACTTTATGCCCATTTTAAGTGCTTCAGGTTCTTCAGGATTTGGAGAATGAACAGTTGGGAAATCTCCATTAGGTAATGACTGTTCCTTTACTAAATGTAAATCTTTAAACCCAGCTTTATTTAATAATTTTGGAATCAATGTTATAGCTGTTCCATGAAGGTTTGTAAATACAATTTTATATTTTTCTTTACCACTAAAATCAAGGTCGGCCATTTCACATGACATTTTTATAAATTCATCATCAATTGAATCCTTTAAAAGATTAGTTTTTATCTTTTTTGGTTTAAAAATTATTTCGTTAAAATTTATTGAATTTATTTCATTAATAATTTCTTTATCGTGAGGAGGTACAATTTGTCCCCCATCTTTCCAATAAACTTTATAACCGTTGTAGGCGGGAGGGTTGTGTGAGGCTGTTATAACAATTCCACAATGGGCTTTGAGTTTTTTTAATCCAAAAGATAGTAATGGAGTGGGTCTTAATTCAATAAATAAGTAACATTTAATTTTGTTAGCAGAAAATATGTCAGCTACAATCTTAGCGTATTTTTCACTATTATTTCTACAATCAAATGCAACAATAGCTTTTATTTTCTCATTATTGAATATTTTTTTTAAATAGTTAGATAATCCCTGAGTGGCTTTACCAATAGTAAATCTATTTATCCTATTTGAACCAATTCCCATTATTCCTCTCATTCCACCAGTTCCAAATTCTAAATCTTTATAGAAGGCATCTTCAAAGAGACTATGATTCTTTTTTAAAGAAGTAATTTCACCTTTTTCAATGGTATTTAGTGAAATTTTTTCCCAGTCTTTATATTTTTCTAAAAAATTCATTTTTTGTTTGATATGGTTGAAATAATTCTATATCGTTTAGTGTTTGTTTGATGTTTAATAATAAGTTCTCCAACAAAACCAGCTACAAAAAACTGAGCACCTAAAATCATGGTAGTTAGAGCAATGTAAAATTCAGGTCTTTCAGTTATTAATCTACCCTGAGTTTTAAAATATAATTTATCAATTCCAATATACAAAGAGGAGAAAAATCCAATTATCAACATTACTGTGCCAATTAGACCAAAAAGATGCATGGGTTTTTTACCAAATTTATTTAAAAACCAAATTGTAATTAAATCTAAAAAACCGTTAATAAATCTTGACCAACCAAATTTTGTAACACCATATTTTCTAGCTTGATGAATCACTATTTGCTCATCAATTTTATTATATCCTTTGTTTGATGCTAAAACAGGAATATATCTATGCATTTCTCCATAAACATTAATGTTTTTTACAACTTCAGATCTGTAAGCCTTTATTCCGCAATTAAAGTCATGAATTTTAATTCCTGAAACTTTTCGTGCTGCCCAATTAAAAATTTTTGAGGGTATATTTTTAAAAATTATTGAATCATATCTTTTTTTCTTCCATCCAGAAATTATATCAAGTTTTTCTTTAGTTATACGATTATATAAATTTAAAATTTCACTGGGAGAATCTTGAAGATCAGCGTCTAAAGTTACGACAATTTTTCCTGAACATTTGATAAACCCTGCATGAAGTGCCTGAGATTTTCCATAATTTTTCATAAAACGAATTCCTTTAATATTTGAGTTTTTTTCATTTAGTAATTGAATTTTATGCCAAGAATTGTCAGTACTTCCATCATCAACAAATATAATTTCATATTTAATTGATTTATTTTTTAGTTCATTTAAAATCCAATTGTGAAGTTCATCCAAAGATTCACTTTCGTTTAGTAAAGGAATAATAATTGAGAGATCCATATTTTAATTTCAATGCGAAATTACAAAAAACTATATTAGTTAGATTTTGATTTTTTTATGAATAAACCTGTGATTATCGAAAAAACTAAGCCAAAAAATAAACTAAAAATCAATATCATTGTTGAAACAAATCCAAAACCAGAAAAATTTCTTGAGATTTCGGCAATATTATCTAATTCGTTTTGAGTAATTTTTGGATTTGCTTCAATTAATTGGTCTTGAGCAAATAATAATGCTTTTTCAGTGGTTTCTGGATCTAAGTAGTTAATTAAAATATAGTAATAAAATAATCCAATTATAGTTGAAATTAATGAAATTCCTAATCCAATTTTTATGCACTCAGAATAACTGATTAAATTATTATTATTTTTTTTAAAAGCCAGTTGACCAAAAACAATTACTGTTAACATTATTAAAGAGTTTACAAAATTTACTAAACTTCCGCCTTGATAATGTTGATCTATTATAAAAAGCATTAGATTAAAAAATAATGTTATTATTCCTAAAAGTATTCCATACTGTAAAGAATAGGTCCCTGTTTTAACTGATGTTTCAGACATTCGTTTTTTTTTAACTAAGTTTTAAAAAACATATTATTTTGTTAAATTATGTAAAATTTCCAAAAAACATTTAAATTTGCTAAAATTTAATTTTATGAGACCTGATATTCATCCAGAAAATTATAGGTTGGTTGCTTTTAAAGATATGTCAAATAATGATATTTTTATTTCCAAGTCTACTGTTGAAACAAAAGAGACAATTGATTATGAAGGAGTAAAATATCCTTTAGTTAAGCTTGAAATTTCCAGAACTTCACATCCTTATTACACTGGAAAATCAAAACTAGTAGATACTGCTGGGAGAATAGATAAATTCAAAAATAAATATTCGAAATTTAAAAAATAATCATTCAGTTTTATCTTTGTATACCTTCTTAAGCTTGATAAGATTTATTGGATTAATTGGGAAGTCTTTAATATTATTCCTTACAAATATTGTTGTTTGATCATAGTATAATGGAATAATAGGTAGATTTTCCATTATAATATCATTCATATTTGAATACAATTCATTTCTAATTTCTAACTCTGTTATTTCAAAACTTTTATTATATAGACTATCAAACTTATAGTTTTCAAAATGAGTATAATTTGGCCCATATGGACTAAGATTACTTGAACTAAACAAAGATAAGTAGTTTTCTGCATCAGGATAATCAGCAATCCAACTACCCCTAAATGCTTCAACTTTACCATTTGATTTAGCTTGTCTTAGAGTCGCAGTTGGCATCACTTCTATTTTTATTTTAATTCCTATTTTTTCCATTTCTCTTTGAAAAAATTCACATAAATCAACATAATTAGGATCAGTAGCTATATTAATTTGTGGCGTAATTTTATTCTTCTCAATAAATTTTTTTACCATTTTTTTTGCTTTTTCAGGATTATAGTTTATTGTCTCTGAAGTTTTATATCCTGATAGTCCTATTGGTATAAAGCCTTGTTGTGCGGGAAAACCAATATTATTTCTTAAATATAAAATCATTTTTTTGCGATCAAATCCAATATTTATTGCATTTCTAATTAAATCTGATTTAATTGATTTTGAATTTGATTTTAAATAAAATCCAATATATTCAGTGTTTAGGTAGGGTCCTTTTAACATTCTAATATTTGATTTGTATTTTTTTTGAAGGAGACCATCTGGAGTTAAAAGATCATCTTTGTAAGATGAATCTACTGAGTTTATAAAATCCAATTTACCTTGAGTAAATAACATAAATTCACTTTGAATATCAGGTAAAAAACTTATTGAAATTGACTCAAGGAATGGAAGTTTTCTTCCTAAACTATCTTTTTCAAAATAATTTTTGTTTTTTCGGAGTACTAATTTTACATTCTCTTCCCATCTTTTAAGTTTAAAAGGGCCAGTTCCAATTGGATTATTTCTAAAATCTTCTCCATAGTAATCTGCTACTTCTTTTGGAACAACGGAGCAATATTTCATGGATAATAATGATAAAAAAGCAGGGAATGGTTTTTTTAATCTTATAACAAAAGTACTATCGTTTTGGGCTTCATAGTTTTTTACATTTTTTAAAACCCAACCACCAGGAGAGCCAATTCTTTTATCTTTAAGCCTATCAAAGCTATATTTAAAATCATTTGCAATAACTTTTCTTGTTAGTGAATCTCCAAAGTGAATTGAATTATGAAAAAAGACATCATTCCTAATTATAAAAGTATAAATCAATCCGTTTGATGAAACATTCCACTTTTTTGCTAATTCTGGTTTAACATTAAGTGAGTCGTCTAATTGAACAAGAGAATTAAATATCTGTTGAATTGGCCAAAGATTTTGAAGATTTCTAGCAAATGCTGGGTCTAGTGATGTAATATTTTTAGCTTCATTATATCTAAAAATCTTTGAGTCATCTAATTTTATTTTATTTGAACAACTTGTAGTTAAGATTAAAAAAAATAAATATATTTTTAAACTTAATTTAACTTTTGTAAAATTTATTAATTTATTAACCAATGAATTATATTTGTTATAAAATTAATATATTTTAAAATAATTGGAAACTAAGGATTTAATATTTAGTGAAGTTAAAATTAAATATAAAATTGCTTTTCATACTTTAGGATGTAAATTAAATTTTTCTGAAACCTCTTCTATAAAAAGATCAATTCCTGATGAAAATTTCATTAAAGTAAACTTTAATGAAAATGCTGATGTATATGTCATAAATTCTTGTTCAGTTACAGAAAATGCTGATAATAAACTTAAAGATTTAGTAAAGAAAAAATTAAATATTAATTCAGCAGCATACATAATTGTAATTGGATGTTATGCACAATTAAAACCTAATGAAATAAAAAAGATTGATGGAGTTGATTTAATCCTTGGGGCCTCAGAAAAATTCAAGTTAAATAATTATCTTGATAATATAGCTAAAAAAGAAAGTGCATCTATCCATAGTTGTGAAATTGAATATTTTAATGAATACAATAGTAGTTTTTCATTAAATGATAGAACTAGATCGTTTCTTAAAATTCAAGATGGATGTGATTATAAATGTTCTTATTGTACAATTCCTTTAGCTAGGGGTGAATCTAGAAGTGATTCTGTTGAATCAATTTTATCTAATGTTCAAAAAATATCTAAAAGTGGAGTTAAAGAAATAGTTTTAACAGGAGTTAATATTGGTGATTATGGAAAGGGAGAATTTAATAATAAAAAACATAAAAATACACTTATTGAGTTGTTAAAAAAACTTGACAAAAGTAATTTGATAAAGAGACTTAGAATTTCATCAATTGAGCCAAATTTATTAAAAGACAACATTATAAGATTTATAAAAATAAGTAAACTTTTTGTGCCTCATTTTCATATTCCTTTACAAAGTGGAAGCGATAAGATATTAAAAAAAATGAAAAGAAGATACCTTTCAAGTTTATATTTTGAACGAATTAATTTAATTAAAGAATTAATGCCTAATGCCTGTATTGGAGCTGATGTAATTGTTGGTTTTCCTTATGAGACTGAAAATGATTTTAATGATACATTTAACTTTATACTTAATTCGCCAATTGATTATCTTCATGTTTTTGTTTTTTCAGAAAGAGATAACACTTCAGCTAACTCAATGGAAAACTCTGTGCCAATTAATAAAAGAAATGAAAGAGCTAAAGTTTTAAGAAATTTATCTTTGAGAAAAAAAAGAGCATTTTATGAAAGTCAAATTGGAAAATGGGGATTAGTTTTATTTGAGGATGAAAATAAAAAAGGCTATTTAAATGGATATACTGAAAATTATATTAAAATTAGAAGGCCATGGGATCCAAGTCTATCAAATAAAATCTGCAAAGTAAAATACTCAAAAATTGATGAAGATGGATATATGCGAGTTGAAAATTTGACTATAACTTAATTCCAACAGGTAATAGTTTTTTGTAATTTTTATTTTTTCTTAAAAAAATCGCAATTTCTGGGCTTGTTGGAACAACTTTGATATTCTTTTTTTCAACATAATCTAAAACTTTTTTTATAAACCAATTTTTAAAATTCGGATCTCCTATATTGTCAGGAATTGAAATTTTGGTAAGAAAAATCTTACGTTCTTGCTCGGCATACTCAATTCTTGCCAATTTCCCCTTTATTTTAACTTCAAATTGTCTTAGAAAGTCGTTATTATGCAAATTGTAGGATTCCATAAGATTTATTTAGGTTTTTTTGATATTGATTTTTAAATTTAAATAAGCTAAATAATATCATGTTGATTCACGATAAAAATTAACGGACTACAAATATACTAAAACATAATAAATATTCTATTTTTTTTTAATTCTAAGTTAATTACAAATTTATGTGTAAAACAAAGAGAAATCTTTATGCAATGCCAGGATTAGCTGCTAGCCCTGAAATTTTTGAATTTTTAAAGTTTGATGAAAAAATTAATTTGATTTGTTTATCATGGATAATTCCAAATAATAACGAAAGTATTACAAATTATGCTTTGAGGATGAGTAAAAAAATAAAGCATAAAAATCCATGTATTATGGGTGTTTCATTTGGTGGAATTCTTGTACAGGAAATCTCAAGGCATGTAAATTTTGAAAAAATTATAATTATTTCAAGCGTAAAATCAAATAAAGAATTTCCATTATCAATGCTTATTGCAAAAAAGACAAAAGCTTATAAGTTTTTTCCAGTTCAGTGGGTCAAAAATATTGAACAATTGTCATTATTTGCATTTGGAAATATAATTAAGAAAAGATTAAACCTTTACAAAAAATATCTTTCAGTTAGAAATCCAATTTACCTTAATTGGGCAATTAAAGAATTAATTAATTGGAATCAGTCAAATAATCTTCCTAACATAATTCATATTCATGGAGAAAAAGATAATATTTTACCAATCAAAAATATAAAAAATGTAGAAATCATAAAAGATGGTAATCATGCTATGATTTTAATAAAAAGTAATTGGTTTATAAAAAATATACCTCTTATATTAGATAATAAATATATTTTCAATTTATCAAATGAATTATAGAGTTTTTTTAATTTCTTTTTTATCAATAATTTTTATTTCAATTTTTATTAATTCATCTTTTTTACAGGAGAATACTTTTGAGGATTCTAATAAAACTAAAAAATCTAATTATAACGTTTTTTCAATTAAACTCCCTGAATCAGTTGAATTTTCAGGAGAAAAAATTTTATTAAATGATAATGATTTAAAAGAGAGATTGGATAGAGAATTATTAGTTAATGTTTATTGGCAGTCTAATATGTTTTTGATGATTAAAAGATCAAATAAATATTTTCCAATAATTGAAAAAATATTGAAAGAAGAAGGTATTCCTGACGATTTCAAATACCTAGCTGTTATTGAAAGTGGACTTCAAAATGTTAGATCTCCTAAAGGTGCAAAAGGTATTTGGCAAATAATGTATTCAACAGCAAGAGAATTGGGACTTGAAGTAAATTCAAATGTTGATGAAAGATATAATCTTGAACTTTCCACTAGGGCAGCTTGTAAATATTTAAAAAAAGCTAAGGAAAAATTGGGGTCTTGGACTTTAGCTGCTGCGTCCTACAATAGAGGCATAAACGGAATTAAAAAAAAGCTAGCTAATCAAAAGGTTGATAATTATTATGATTTACTTTTAGGCTCTGAGACGAAAAGATATATATTTAGGGTATTGGCTATGAAAATGATTTTATCAAACCCATTAAATTATGGATATAATTATAATGAAAAAGATTTATATAAGTTTGAAAAGGTAAGAGAATTTGAAGTAGATACTGCAATATCAAATCTTGCAATATTTTCAAAAAAAATGGGAATTAACTACAAAATTTTAAAAATACATAACCCATGGCTTATTCAAAATCATTTAAATAATAGGTCAAGGAAATTATACTATGTAAAAATACCTGATTCAAATTCTTTTTAATTGTTTTTGTAGAATTTTTATTTGTTCACCCAACATATTGTGTTTATCCAATTTTTTTGCTTCATTAAGTAAAATAATAGCCTCTCTTTTTCTCCTTTTTTGCATTAATATTCCCGCTAGGCTCATTTTGGCCATTGCCAAGTCAGTAGACATACTTAATCCTAAAGTCAAAGATTTTTTGAAATGTTTTTCTGCTTGAGTAAGGTTAGTTTGAGATAATATTATACCATGTAAATAATGAAAATATCCTTGCTGTTTTTTTACTAAATTTCTTTCGGGATAATTGATTCTATTTAACCATTTTAAAGTTCCCTCAAAATCTTGTTTTCTTAATCTTAAAAAAGCTAAGAAAATAAATTCATTTTTAAAGTATAGTAAAATAAATAAACCAGATATTAAAATGTAGAAAATACCATTACCGATATAGTCTTCAGTAAACTGATAAATACCAAATAATAAAAATAAAAAGCTAATGATAATTTTGAAAATTTTAGGAAACATATATTTTTTGTTTCAAAGTTAATAAAAACTTACATAAATGATTTTAATTACACTTGTCTTAAATAAAACTTATCGTATATTTGGCGACAATTTATTGTTAATTATTATAATGAAAAGGACATTTCAACCCTCAAAAAGAAAAAGAAAAAATAAGCACGGATTTCGTGAAAGAATGTCAACGGTTGGTGGAAGAAAGGTACTATCAAATAGAAGGTCAAAGGGAAGAAAAAAGATTTCTGTTTCATCTGAACCAAGACATAAAAAATAAATGAAAATAAAATATCTAAAAAGGGATTTGCTTATTTTAAGTAAATCCCTTTTTTTTATAGATATAAACTAATTTTATAAAATGCCTAAAAGAAATGATTTAAATACGATTTTAATTATTGGATCTGGACCAATAATTATTGGGCAAGCATGTGAATTTGATTATTCTGGAACTCAAGCTTTAAGATCTTTAAGAGAGGATGGAATAAAAACTATTTTAATAAATTCAAATCCAGCTACTATTATGACTGATCCAACTATGGCAGATCATATTTATTTAAGGCCTTTAACAACTAAATCAATAATTGAAGTATTAAAAAAACATAAAGTTGATGCAGTTCTACCTACAATGGGAGGTCAAACTGCTTTAAATTTATGTATTGAAGCTGGTGATAAAGGTATTTGGGAAGATTTTAATGTTGAAATTATTGGTGTTGATATTGATGCAATTCATATTACTGAAGATAGAGATAAATTTAAGCAGTTGTTAAGAAAGATTGATATTCCAGCTGCTCCTGCAGAAATTGCAAATTCATTTTTAAGAGGAAAAGAAATTGCTCAAAAATTCAATTTTCCTCTAGTTATTAGACCTTCATTTACTCTAGGAGGTACAGGTGCGTCAATTGTTTATAATGAAGAAGATTTTGATAAATTACTAACCCGTGGTCTTGAAGCATCACCTATTCATGAGGTTATAATAGATAAAGCTCTTATGGGATGGAAAGAGTATGAGCTTGAATTATTGAGAGATAAAAATGATAATGTTGTAATAATTTGTACAATTGAAAATATGGATCCCATGGGTATTCATACTGGAGACTCTATTACCGTTGCACCAGCAATGACTCTATCTGATACTGCATATCAAAGAATGAGAGACATGGCAATTAAAATGATGAGAAGTATTGGTGATTTTGCAGGTGGTTGTAATGTTCAATTTGCAGTTAGTCCTGATGCAAATGAGGATATAATTGCGATAGAAATTAATCCCAGGGTTTCTCGTTCCTCTGCATTAGCTTCAAAAGCATCGGGTTATCCTATTGCAAAAATTGCCTCAAAACTTGCTATAGGTTATTCATTAGATGAGCTTAACAATCAAATAACAAAATCTACCTCTGCTCTATTTGAGCCAACAGTTGACTATGTAATTGTAAAAATACCTAGATGGAATTTTGACAAGTTTGAAGGGTCTGACAGAAGATTAGGACTTCAGATGAAATCAGTTGGTGAAGTTATGGGAATTGGAAGGTCTTTTCAGGAGGCTCTCCATAAAGCTACTCAATCACTAGAAATAAAAAGAAATGGCCTGGGTGCTGATGGCAAAGGATATAAAAACTATGAAACTGTGGTTGAAAAATTGACTAATGCTAGTTGGGATAGAGTATTTGTAATATATGATGCAATTCAAATTGGTATTCCTTTAAGCAGAATCCAAGAATTAACTAGTATTGATATGTGGTTCCTAAAACAGTATGAAGAATTATATCTTTTGGAAAAAGAAATTTCTTCATATAATATTAAATCTATTAATAAACCCCTTTTACTTGAAGCAAAACAAAAGGGTTTTGCTGATAGACAAATTGCTCATATGCTTCAATGCATGGAAAGTGAAGTATATAAAAAACGAAATATTCTTGGTATTAAAAGAGTATATAAGTTGGTCGATACCTGCGCAGCTGAATTTTCAGCTAAAACTCCTTATTATTACTCTACTTTTGAAGAGGAAATGCAAATTGGAAAAGGAAAACCTTTTAGTGAAAATGAAAGTAAAGTTTCCGATAGAAAAAAAATTGTTGTTTTAGGCTCTGGTCCAAATAGAATTGGACAGGGGATTGAATTTGATTATTGTTGTGTTCATGGTGTTATTGCTGCATCTGAATGTGGATACGAAACTATCATGATTAATTGTAATCCTGAAACAGTTTCGACTGATTTTGATGTTGCAGATAAACTTTATTTTGAGCCAGTGTTTTGGGAACATATATATGATATTATAAAACATGAAAAACCTGAGGGAGTTATTGTGCAGCTGGGAGGTCAAACTGCTTTGAAGTTGGCTGAAAAACTAGATCGATATGGAATTAAAATAATTGGCACTAATTTTAAATCTTTAGATTTAGCAGAGGATAGGGGAAGCTTTTCAACTTTACTCAAAAAAAACAACATTCCTTATCCTGATTTTGGGGTTGCTGAAAGTGCTGATGAAGCAATAAAACTGGCTGATGAACTAGATTTCCCTATTCTAGTCAGACCTTCTTATGTTTTAGGCGGGCAAGGAATGAAAATTGTAATTAATAAACAGGAATTAGAATCTCATGTGGTTGATTTACTTAACAAAATACCTAATAATAAACTATTATTAGATCATTATTTAGATGGAGCTATTGAAGCTGAAGCTGATGCAATATGTGATGGTAAAAATGTTTATATAATAGGTATAATGGAACATATTGAACCATGCGGAATTCATTCTGGAGACTCTAATGCAACACTCCCAGTTTTTAATTTAGGCGAGTTTGTTGTTCAACAAATTAAAGATCACACTCAAAAAATTGCTAAAGCATTAAATACTGTTGGACTTATTAATATTCAATTTGCAGTAAAAAACGATAAGGTTTATATTATTGAAGCAAATCCCAGAGCTTCAAGAACAGTTCCTTTCATTTCAAAGGCATATAAAGAACCATATGTAAATTATGCAACAAAAGTTATGCTTGGTAAAAATAAAGTTACTGATTTTAAATTCAACCCTACACTTGAGGGTTTTGCAATTAAGCAACCAGTTTTTTCATTCAATAAGTTCCCAGATGTTGAAAAAAAGTTAGGCCCTGAAATGAAAAGTACTGGCGAAAGTATTCTTTTTATTGATAGTCTTAAAGATGACGATTTTTATGATTTATATTCGAGAAGGAAAATGTATTTAACTAAATAAAGTTTAAAATATTTTTTAAATGTTTAAAAACCTAAGCAAGAACTTTGACATCAATTGTATTTTTTTACTTATAATTTTTGCTGTGCTCAGTAGATTGATTCCACATCCTCCAAATTTTACTCCTATCGGAGGAATAGCAATTTTTGCAGCAAATAAAATATCTGATAAAAAAATAGCCATTTTATTACCATTAATATGTCTTTTTTTTTCTGATTTAATTTTGGGTTTTAGTATGATAACTATTTTCGTTTATCTTGGATTTGTTTTAATTTCTTTATCAAGTATTATTTTTAAAATAAAGATTTATAAAAAAGTCATGTTGAGTTCAATTTTATTTTTTGTGGTTTCAAATTTTGGTGTTTGGATACTTGGGTATCCAAAAACAATAAATGGTTTTATAGAATGCTATACTTTAGCTATTCCTTTTTTTACTAATACTTTAATGGGTGATTTTTTTTACACTTATTTTTTAATTTATGGTTTTAAATTTTTTTCTAAATATTTTTCTCCAAGAGTTAGTTAAATAATTTTTTTGAATTTATATTTACATGTTTTTGGTTTCTTTTTTGGTAATTAAAAAGAATTAAAAGGGAATTTGATTAAATATCAAAGCTGTTCCCGCAACTGTGAGCTAAGTCTATTGATATAGATATTTCAGTACTCTCTTAAACCACTGTCATAATTTGATGGGAAGGTGTAGTGAAAATGCGAGCCAGGAGACCTGCCTTAAACCTTGATTATTTTCTCGGGATAAGAATTTTAGTCACACGATTTATTTTAATTTATATTAAAATTATACAGGATGAAATTCTTTTGTAGATTTTTTCTTATACTACCATTTTATTGTTTTTTATTTGCTCAAGATAAAAAACTAGATAGTATAAATACAAATTATTTAGACGAAGTTGTTGTCATTGACAGCAGGTTTGAACTTAAACGTTCTCAGTCTGGTAAATCAGTAATTAAGATTAAATCAGATGAAATTCAGCGATTTTCTGGTTTAGGATTAGGGGTACTTTTGTCTTCTCGTATGGGCATTGATGTCATTGGAAAGAACTTATATTCAGGTGCAAATCCTACAGTTTCAATACGTGGTGGACGCAATAGACAAGTTTTGATTTTAATTGATGGCATTAGAGTTTCAGATCCCTCTAGGATTGATAATGATTTTGATATTAATTCAATAAATATCGAAATGATAGAATCAATAGAGATTATTAAAGGTGCTGCTAGTAGTTTATATGGTAGCTCTGCAGCTACTGGTGTAATCAATATAAAAACTGTTAAGCCTGAAAAGACTTTAACTTTAATTACTAAAAAAATTTGGGGGACAGAACAAATTGCCAATTGGCCTTTAAATAAAATTACTGCAGGTAATCATTTATTGAATTTATCAGGAGGAATCAGTGGTATTGGATTTAAAATTGCATATGCTGAAAGATATAGTAATGGAATGAGTTCAGTAGTTTCAGATGAAATTGATTCTTTTAAAAAAGTAAATTTCAACATAGGTTTTAATGGAAAAATATCTCCTAAATTAAGTTGGAGAGTTGATTGGAATAGAGACGATATTGAGTCAGATTATGATAACTCATTTCCAATTGAAGATGCAGATTTTAAATATTATACTGAATTAAATAGGTTTTCTATTAATACTAAATTTTCCTACTCAAGTGGAAGTTTAAATTTGAACTCTGGTTATCAAAAAAATCAAAGAGATTATGAGTCTTCTTTTCCATTTTCTGCTGAGAGCACCAATTTTAATCTTGATTTTTTTAATAAATATGTATTTAATGAAAAGTTATATACTGTTTTAGGTGTCCAATATCAAAGAGCCACAATGCAAGCTGATTATAGTCCTAAAAATACTCAAAATGACATTTATTTTAATTCTGTTTATACAGATCCTTCTGGATTAAATTTCAATGCTGGATTAAGATATAATTTACATGAATCATATGGGAGTCATTTAACTTACAGTTTGAATCCTTCTTTTTCATTTAATCTAAAACAAAACGATAAACTTAAATTATTTTCAAGTTATGGGAAAGCTTTTATAGCTCCAGGCCTCTATCAGTTATATGATCCTAGTTATGGGAATCTTAATTTGGAACCCGAAAACAATTTGAGTTTTGAAATTGGATTTGAAATTCAATCAAAAAGTAAGTTGTTTTCTGCATTATTTTTCAACCGAACCGAAGATCCAACATTAATTTTTGATTTTAATTTAAAACAATTTGGTCAATATTCTAATTCTGATAATAAAATTATTTATAGAGGTTTTGAATTATCATATAATTTTAATTTTTCTAAAATTTTTGAAAATAGGATAAATTATATCTTTACTGAAACTGAGGAGGGTGATCTTAGAAATATTCCTAAACACTCTTTTTCTGCTATCTCAGACATAAAATTATCTAATCAGACATATTTAGACTTAATTTTACAATATACCGGAGATCGTTCTGCTACAAAAGGTACCTTTACTAGTGAATCAGACAGTTTTCTAGAAAAGTATACCCTTTTTAATCTACAACTGAATCACAAAATTAAAAAACCAAGTTTAAATTTATTTTTTAGTATTTATAATCTTTTTGATAAAGAATATATAGTTTTACCTAATTATTCTACGCGTGGAAGGAATCTATTATTTGGACTTAGTTTTAAGCTTGATTAATGTTATTTTTTCTTTAAACCTTGAACATACATGATTTGTTTTTTGCTGTTATTTGGATTAAACAATAACTTTGATTCGAAAGTATCAAGTGTTTTAACTTTTTTTGAGGATCCGTTAATTCTAGAAAGTGTTTCAGAAAGAATAGGTTCATTAACATCACCTATTATTCCTAAATTAAATTTATCTTCTTTTATGGATTTGTCAGGTAATAATCCATTCACAAAATCTGCGTTACCTTCACTATTGGCAATTTTTAAAACAATTGGTTGCATTGCATAATTATGATTTGGATTTTTAGTTAAACTGTTGTTGTCGATATAATCATAGAGGGTAATGGAACCAACATTTTTTCCCAATGTTACATCTCCAATTTGAATCACATTAATATAAGGTTTTAAACCATTTATTAAAAGTTCACTTGCTGAAGCAGTCGATTGGGAGGTTATAAAATAGACTTCACTCATATTTAATCCAGGTAAAGAAATTGGATTATCTTCTGAGTCAGTTTTATCAGTAAATAAATTTTCTAGTCTTTGAGGATATTCCTCCTTAATAAGTTCATTCATTTTGGAATTCCATATTTCTTTAGAAAAGACTTCACCAACGAATTGACCTGTTATCATGCTTGCTAAATATATACAAGTATTTACTTGCCCCCCTGGGTTATACCTAAGATCAATTACTAAATCTGTAATATTGTTATCTGAAAAATCATTAAATACTTGTATCAATTCTTCATCATAACTAGATAAAAACCTTGTGTACATTAAGTAACCAATTTTTTTATCTTGAACATTTAAAATCTTATTAAATTGAATTGGATTTTCTTGAAAATTTTCAACTTTAGTAAGTTGCACAGTTTTATTACTTGAAACAATTGTATTGTTGTCAACTTGAGCCATATTTAATGTATATTTTAATTTGTTGCTAAATAATAAATCTACATAGTTACTTACAGTAAGTTTAGTATTATTTACACCATCAAAAAAATCACCTCTTTTTATATCTTGTTCAGATGCATTTGAATTTGGAAGAACATAAGTCACATAACCTACAATTTCGTCACATGTTGAACAAGCATAAGTTAATTGAAATTCAAGACCATTAGATGCAGAAATTCCTTGTAATTGATTTTCAAGTTCTTTATAATCTTCGTTTATTGAACTATATCTATCATCTTTATATTTGAGACTTTCAAAAAATTCTTTAGGATTGTCTTTTGAATTAAGTAATTCAATATAAGTTGTTTGATTTGATTCTTTTTCATCACTCAAGTCTGGGACATCAGCCTGCCAATAGTAATATTGATTTAAATTTTCCCATATAAAATCATTGATTTCAAGAAAAGCTGAATTTTCAATTGTAGGTAATTCAGGTTCTTCAACTATAATAGTGTTATCAGGAACGAAATTTATGATATAATCATCTGGATCATTAGAACAAGAAATAATAAACATGTTTATCACAATTATAATTTTGAATTTATAATTGAAAAAAAATCCTTTTTTAAAATAATTCATCATTTTGATTTCCATAGCTCTATTTTTTTAAATTAATTTAGATAGAATAAAAAAATTAAATTCCTGAGTAGTTAAATGGTGAAATCTTTTTTAACTCGGCTTTTATTTTAGAATCTATATCTAATTTATCAATAAAAATCTTAATTGAATCTTTAGTTATAACTTTATTAGTTCTCGTTAATTCTTTAAGAGACTCATATGGGTTTGAGTATCCCTCTCTTCTCAATACTGTTTGTATTGCTTCAGCTACAACTGACCAGTTTTCATTCAAATCTTGATTTATTTTTTCTTTGTTCAATACTAATTTTTTTAATCCATTTACTGAAGATTGAAAAGCTATGACAGTATGTCCAAATGGAACTCCTACATTTCTTAATACAGTACTGTCAGTAAGGTCTCTTTGTAGTCTTGAAATAGGCAACTTATTTGAAAAAAAATTAAATAAAGAGTTTGCTATTCCTAGATTTCCTTCAGAGTTTTCAAAATCAATTGGATTAATTTTATGAGGCATAGCTGAAGATCCTATTTCATTTTCATTAATTTTCTGCTTGAAATAATCCATTGAAATATATGTCCATAAATCTCTATTAAGATCAATTAGAATATTGTTAATTCTGCTCAATGCAGAGAACAAAGAGGCCATGAAATCATAGTGTTCTATTTGTGTAGTTGGGAATGAAAATTTTAATTTTAATTTTTCCTCAATAAACTTTTTACCAAATGATTTCCAATTAATTTCGGGATAAGCAACATGATGAGCATTAAAATTTCCAGTTGCTCCAGAAAATTTTGCAGAATTAGGTATTTTAAGTAAATCTTTCTTTTGTAATTTAAATCTTTCAATAAAAACTTTTAGTTCCTTTCCCAATTTTGAAGGTGAAGCAGGTTGACCATGGGTGAAAGCTAAAATTGTAACATTTTTGTAGTCATCTGAAATTTTTTCAATTGTTTCAATTAAAATATTTAAATTAGGAAGATATACTTTTTCAACAGCTTCTTTGATTGAAAGGGGGATAGCAGTGTTATTTATATCTTGAGAAGTTAATCCAAAATGGATGAATTCTTTAAATTCACTTATATCAAGTCTATCAAATTCTTTTTTTAAAAAATATTCAACAGCTTTAACATCATGATTAGTCTCTAATTCAATTTCTTTAACCAACTTTGCATCATTAGAGCTAAAATGCTCATATATAGATCTGAGTTCTTCAAATAATGAATTATTAAAATCTTTTAATTGAGGTAAAGGTAAAATACATAAAGAAATAAAATATTCAATTTCCACAAGAACACGGTATTTAATTAATGCTTCCTCAGAAAAAAAATCTCCTAAAGATTTTGTCTTATTTCTATACCTTCCATCGATAGGGGAAATTGCATTTAGAGTGTTTAGTTTCATCTAATTATATATATTAATACAAAGATACAGTTCTTAAATTAATGAATAAGAATTATTAACATTAAAAAATTAGAATTTAAAGTTTCAAAACCTTATACTCTTCATAACAATTACTAATTGCTTCCAAAATTTGTAGATCATTAGCTTCCTTTATAAATGAGTTAGAGTAATTACAGTTTCTTAAGATTTCTTCTATATCAAAAATTTTAATTTTTAATAATTGTATTAGAATCTCCCTGTTAAATTTAGTAGATAATAAATTTTTAATTTCATTATCCTCTCTCATCTTTTTTAATTTTCTCATTTGTTTTGGATTTTTACCAAATAAATTATATAAAAAATCAGTTGGGTTAAATATAGCACTAATCGCTTTAGAAATAGATGATTTGTTTCTATTACCTGCCTCATAACCAGAATTAGGGAGTCCTGCAATCCTATATCTTCCAGCAGGATTAATTGGAACATTTCTAACGTCAACTTCTAAATAGCCAGTTAATTGATAGGGTTTTATAATAACTTCTTCTAATGCATAAGCAAGTTCAGTAAGTTGAAACTTGGTGTTTTTAAATTTAACTATGTCGTTTGTAACTGGAATTTTAAGAGGCTTGAATCCTATATATGAAAAATAAATAGTGTCATTTATATTTACAGGTATATTAAATTCTCCATTTAAATCAGAAATTACTCCATAGACTTGGTTCAAATTAATTATGTGAACCCCTGACATTTTATTATTATCTGATTCATTTTCGACTACTCCTTTAAGAATGAATCTTGATTTATCTATTTGGGAATAAATAAAATTGAAGCTTAATAAAAAAAAATATAAGAAAATAAATGATTTCTTTTTCATAATTATAAATAATCTTGAAGTCCTGATTTAATTCAAAATTAAATTAAAAAAAATAAATTATATTAAAATTTTGTTTTTCTTCCAAAACCCAAATATTTCGATTTTTTTCTTTTTGAAACTGATTTTTCTTTGGACGAACTTATTTTAATTCTTTTTTTATCAAATTTCTTTTTTTTTGAAGGACTATTTGATAATTCAATTTTGATTTTTCTATTATTAATTTTGACTTCAGATAAAGATGAAATTACTTTCGATTTAAATTTTTTATAAGTGTTAAAAAATGAAAAATTTTCCATAACATCGACATGGAAAATTTCTTCATTACTCAATTTACTATTCTCTTTTATAAGATCTTTAAGAGTCATCCAGTTGAAATCGTCTTTTTTCCCGATATTTAAAAAGAAACGAATACTATTTTTTTTGTTTGACTTAGATTCAATTAACGAGTTTGAGGATATAGAAAGATTAAGATCTTTTGAATTTTTATAATATTTATGAAAACGTAAAAATTCAACTGAAACTAATTTTTGAATTAATTCGTCTTTAGATAGATGATTTATTTCTTTTTTGAATTCAGAAATGAATGGATTTATTTCTGAATTCACTTTTGCATCATTAATTTTTTTTGCTAAGTGATTAAGTTGAATGAGACAAATTTCTTCTCCACTTGGTATATTTTTTTGTAAAATTTTATTTTGAATAAGTTTTTCAATTGATTTTATTTTTCTTAATTCACTTTGAGTAATAATAATAATTGAAACTCCTATCTTTCCTGCTCTACCTGTCCTTCCACTTCTGTGGGTATAGGTTTCAATTTCATCAGGTAATTGATAATTTATTACATGAGTAATATTATCGACATCAATACCTCGGGCTGCAACATCAGTTGCAACAAGCATTTGAATTTGTTTATTTCGAAATGATTTCATTATTAAGTCTCTCTGGTTTTGACTTAAATCCCCATGTAATGCTCCAGCACTATAACCATCATCAATTAGTTTTTCAGAAACCTTTTGAGTGTCTCTTTTTGTTCTACAAAAAATTACAGAAAAAATTAAAGGGTTAAAATCTGTAAGTCTTTTTAATGTTTGGTACCTTTCTCTTCCATTAACAATATAATATTCATGAGAAACATTTTTTGTACCAGCATTTTTTGAACCAATTACTACTTCTAATGGTTCATACATGAATTTTTTTGCAATTGATGAAACTTCTTTGGGCATAGTAGCTGAAAACAGCCAAGTACTTTTATCCTTTGGTGTAAATGATAAAATATTTTTCATTTCTTCATAAAATCCCATATTTAACATTTCATCAGCTTCATCTAAAACACAATATTCTATTTTTGAGATATTAATTATTTCACGTTTTATCATATCTAGTATTCTACCTGGAGTAGCTACTATTATTTGAGCACCTTTTTTAATTTTTTTTGATTGCTCAGTTATTGAAGCACCCCCATAAACAGCTACAATATTTAACCCTTTAATAAATTCTGAATATGTCTTTAAATCTTCAGTGATTTGAAGACATAATTCTCTAGTTGGTGATAATATTAGTCCCTGGGTATTTTTACTAGAAGAATCAATTTTTTGAAGAATAGGAAGTCCAAATGCTGCAGTTTTTCCAGTCCCAGTCTGAGCAAGAGCAACTATATCAGATTCTTTGTTTAATAATATTGGTATTACCTTACTTTGAACTTCTGTAGGGGAGTCATATCCTAAATTTTCAACTGATTTTACCAACAAATCGTTTACACCAAGTTTTTGGAATTTTCTCATAGCCTCAAAGGTAAGCTTTTAATGTAATTAAAATTATTAGTTGTTAGATTTAAACTATTTTATTAGAGTTTAGAAAATTTATTAATTTATTAACTGCAATAGATCTATGACTAATCATATTTTTCATACTACTTTTAAATTCCCCTAAAGTAGTTGAGCTACCATTTGGTATAAAAATCGGATCATATCCAAATCCATTAGAACCTATAATTTCTTTTGATATTGTTCCTTTTAAGATTCCTTCAAAAGTTTTAGAAATGTATTTTGTTTTCAATGCAATAACAGTTCTAAATTGAGCTTTTTTATTACGTTTTTTACTTATTAATTTTAATACTTTTCTTATATTATTTAGGTCATTTTTAGGAGTTCCAGCATATCTAGCTGAAAAAACTCCAGGATCTCCATTCAGAGCTTCAATTTCAAGACCTGAATCATCAGCAAAACAATCAATTGAAAATTTATTTGAAATGAAATCAGCTTTTATTATTGCATTTTCTTCAATAGTCTTTCCGTATTCTATAATATCTTCTTTAAAACCAATTTCATCAAGATTGAATATTTTAAATTTTTTAGGTAATAATAATTTTATCTCCTTAATTTTATTTTTATTTTTAGTTGCAAAAACTATTTCCATTATTAATTGTGATAGGGGTGATTTTTCAAAATGGTGAACCCTCTATATAGTTGTTCAATAAAAAAAAGTCTTATCAATTGGTGAGGGAAAGTCATCTCTGATAGAGAGATTTGATTTTTATATTTTAATAAAATATGTTTTGAAAACCCATATGGTCCACCTACAACAAAAACTATCCTTTTTGACCCAGAAATTAAAATTTTATTTAAAAAAAAGGAAAATTCTTTAGAAGAATATTTTTTGCCTTTTTCATCTAATAAAACTATTAAGTCGTCATTTTTCAAATGTTTTTCAATTAATTCACCTTCTTTATTTTTTTGCTCAATAATAGAGGTTTTTTTATTTTTTAATTTTGGTATTTCAATCATAGAAAAATCACAGTAGTGAATTAATCTATTTTTATAAATATTTATTAATGAATCAATTTCTTTTTGTTCGGTTTTGCCAATACAAATCAAAATTAAATTCATGATTTTTAATAATTTAGTTTATTATTTATTTTAAAAATTTATTTTTCATCTAAAAGTATCTATGTTATAAAATTATAGATCAGTAAATTTGTTTTATATGAGTAATATGATAGAAAAGTTCAAGTCCTCACAAATTTTTAGAAAAATAAGTTATTTTTTTAAGATAATTAATATTCCTGGTTTAAATGGCTTGTCTTTATATGATTTAGCTAAGATTTATATCGATGGAATTATTAACGGAACATTAACAGCTAGGGCAGGAAGTATTTCATTTAGTTTTTTTATGGCTTTATTCCCTTTTTTACTTTTTATTTTAAATCTTATTCCATTTATTCCAATTGATAACTTAGATACTTTTGTATTTAATTTTATAGAGTTACTTCTTCCTAAAGAGACGCATTTATTTTTTTCAGATATCTTTTTAGATATTCAGTCTCAGCAGAGAAAAGGACTTCTCTCATCAGTCTTCATTTTATCAATTTTTTTAACTGCTAATGGTGTAAATTCTATTTTTGTAAGTTTTGAAGAGTCATATAACGTTGAGTTGACGAGGTCTTTTTTTAAGCAATATTTTTTATCAGTATGTGTAGGAATTTTATTAGGATTTTTGTTGCTTTTTGCCGTTGTCGTTTTTATTTATTACGAAATATATATATTACAAAATTTAAAAAATTTTCTTCCTAACCAGTTAAATTCTATTCGACTAGGACAAACTTTTTTCTTTATTTTATTAACTTATTTTTCAATCTCTATTTTATATTATTTTGGAACACTAGAGGGTAAAATCCAAAAATTTTTTTCACCTGGTGCTTTGATGACAACTTTTCTCATAGTTATAAGTGCATACATATTTGGAATTTACATTGAAAAATTTTCAAATTATAATCAACTTTATGGTTCTATTGGAGCTCTTTTGATTTTTATGTTATTTTGTTGGATAAATTCAATTTTACTATTGCTGGGCTTTGAATTAAATGCAAGTTTGAACAAACTAAAAAATCAATCCTCATTAAAGGATAAATTATAATGAATTATTTTATTGATGTTATAGTTCCAGTTTCTTTACCCAAACCGTTCACCTATATTGTTTCAAAAGAAGAATTTGATTTTTTAGTTATTGGTCATAGGGTTATTGTCCCATTTGGCAAGAGCAAGTTATATACTTCAGTTGTAGTGAAAAAACATGAGCTTTATCCAAGTTCATACAAACCAAAAAAAATTGAATTCATTTTTGAAGAAAAACCCTTAGTTACTGAAGATCAAATTAAAATATGGAATTGGATTTCGGATTATTATTTATGTAATATTGGAGATGTTATGAGAGCTTCATTACCTAGCGGGTTATTTTTTTCAAGTGAAACTGTTTTTAAAAATAAATCAGTTGAAAAGAGTATTATTAACTCATTTTCTGACGATGAGTTTATAATTTATGAAGCCCTCCAAAAAAAGGAACTAAGGTTAAATCAAATTAATAAAATACTTTTTAAAAAAAAATCAATGCCAATTTTGAATCAAATGATTTCAAAAGGATATATAGAATCACAAATTGAATTAATAAACAAATATAACCCCAGATATGTTAAATACTATAAACTCAATGATATATATATAAGTAAAAAGAAAAGTAATAAGATTATTGGAGAATTGTCAAGATATCCAAAACAAAAAAATATTATTGAATTTATTTTAAAATCAAACATTGATGAAAAAAGTTGGATAAATTCAAGTTTATTGAAAAAAAAATCTGGAGCTGGTTTGTCCAGCATTAAAAGCCTTATTGGGAAGGGAATTATTAAAGAAAAATATTTTCAAAAGGATAGAGTGATTTTTTCAGATATTCAGAAAAAACAAAAAATAAAATTATCAAAACCTCAATTAAAATGTTTAATTCAAATAAATAAAAAATTTAGAAAAAAAAATATTGTGCTTCTAAAAGGAGTCACTTCCTCTGGTAAAACAGAAATTTATAATGAATTAATAAATGATAAATTAAATCAAAAAAAACAAATACTTTATTTGGTTCCTGAAATTTCAATTACTTCTCAAATGATTTATAGGCTTCAAAATCGATTTGGGGACAGGGTAATTGTTTACCATTCTAAATATTCTAATAATGAAAGAGTAGAAATGTGGAAGTTAATAAATGAAAATAACAAAAAGGCACAAATAATACTTGGAGCAAGATCTTCAATTTTACTGCCATTTAGGGAATTAGGTTTAATAATTGTTGACGAAGAGCATGACAATTCATTTAAACAATTCGACCCATCACCAAGATATAATGCAAGAGATTTAGCAGTTTACATGGGTCATTGCTTCAGCATTAAAGTATTACTTGGTTCTGCTACTCCATCAATTGAGTCATTTTATAATACAAAAAAAGGTAAATATGAATATGTTGAATTATTGGAGAGATATGGTGGAGTAAGAATGCCAAAAATAAGTTGTATTGATTTGAAAAGATCCTATAGTGAAAATAAAATGACAGGTTTTTTTTCGAAAGAGTTATTAGATGAAATTAATTATAATTTAAAGAAAAATAAACAAATAATTTTATTTCAAAATAGAAGAGGTTATTCTCCTATTTTAGAATGTGTAAAATGTGGAAACATTCCTCAATGCATTAACTGTGACGTTTCTTTAACTTATCATCAATACAATAATGAAATGAAGTGTCATTATTGTGGTTATAAATTAGTTAAACCAACTAAATGTGATTCTTGTGGATTTAATGATTTGAATTCCAAAGGTGTTGGAACTCAGCAAATTCAAGAACAAATTCAAGATTTTTTTCCAAAAGTGAGTGTAGCAAGAATGGATTGGGACACAACCCGTGGTAAAAAATCTTTTGAAAAAATAATAAAAAAGTTTGTTGAAGGTGAGATTAAAATTTTAGTTGGTACTCAAATGGTAACTAAAGGTTTAGATTTCAGAGAAGTTGGATTAGTTGGGGTTATAAAAGCTGACAGTCTTATAAATTTTCCTGATTTTAGAGCTCACGAAAGATCCTTTCAGACTTTGATTCAAGTTGCAGGAAGATCTGGAAGATCAAATGAAAGGGGTCATGTTATTATTCAGACATTCAATCCAGGTAGTGTCTTGCTAAAACAAATAATTGATAATGATTTTCAAGGAATGTATGATAATGAAATTAATGAAAGAACTAAATATTTATACCCTCCTTTTAATCGACTAATTAAAATTACATTAAAGTCTAAAGACTATAGTATTGTTGATTCTGGTTCTGTATGGATGGTAAATTGCCTAAGGCAATATTTGAAAAATAAAATATTAGGTCCAGTTTCTCCTGAAATTTCAAAAATTAGAAATTTATTTCTAAAACAAATACTTGTAAAGTATTACGATACTGGTGATAGAGAAAGTACAAAAAAAGTAATTTCTTCAACAATTAAAAGCTTTGAATCTGTTTCCTTTTTCCGACAAGTAAGAGTTTCAATAGATGTTGATCCTTATTAAAAAAATAATTTTTGAAAAATTGATACTAATAAATAAAAAAAAAACCTCAAATTTTGAATTGTTAAGGTGTTTAGTGTATTTTTGCAATCCTAAAACGTGAATTTATGAATCATTACGAAACTGTTTTCATTTTAAATCCCGTTTTATCTGAAAAGCAGATAAAGGAAACAGTAAAAAAAATAGAGGATTTTTTAAAATCCAAAGGAAGTAAGATCATCAGTAAAGAAGATTGGGGTCTTAAAAAGCTCGCTTATTCAATTCAAAACAAAAAAAGTGGATTTTATCATCTTTTTGAATTTACTTCTAAAGGAGAAAATATTTCTTCTTTAGAGATTGAATTAAAAAGAGATGAAAGAATAATGAGATTTCTCACAGTAAGTCTTGATAAAGATGCTATTGCTTGGGCAGAAAAAAGAAGAAAAAAAAATAAAATTAAATCTTAACCATTATGTCACAAATTGAAGATCAGAACAAGGGAGTTAAGGAAGGAGAGATAAGATATCTAACCCCTTTAAACATTGAGACTAACAACAAAAAGAAATATTGTCGATTTAAGCGTTCAGGGATTAAATATATTGATTACAAGGATTCGGATTTTTTACTAAAATTTATAAATGAACAAGGTAAAATTTTACCAAGAAGATTAACTGGTACTTCTTTAAAGTATCAGAGGAAAGTATCTGTTGCCGTCAAAAGAGCTAGACATCTTGCGATTTTACCTTACGTTGGGGATTTATTAAAATAAAAATTAAAATGGAGATTATATTAAAAGAAGATGTTTTAAATCTTGGTTTCAAGGATGATATTGTAGATGTAAAAAATGGTTATGGTAGAAATTTCCTTATACCTCAAGGTAAAGCTATTTTAGCAACAAGCTCTGCGAAAAAAATATTATCTGAAAACATTAAGCAGAAAGCTTTTAAGGAAAAGAAAATAATTGATAGTGCAAATTCTTTAGCAAAGAAAATTTTAAAAACTGAAATAAAAATCAAAGCTAAAGTTGGTGCAGGGGATAAATTATTTGGTTCAGTAAATGCATCCGATTTTTCAAAAGTATTAAAAAACGATGGTTTTGAAATTGAAAAAAATCAAATTTCACTTCCTGGTAGAACTATTAAAAGATTGGGTAAATATGAGGCTAGTATTAGGCTTCACCGTGAAGTAATATTTAATCATAACTTTGAAATCATCTCTGAGTAATCCTAAAGAATTACTAATTGATCCCAAAACTTTCAGTAGGGTTTTTAATGAAATATTCACGATTAACTAAAGAGCAGTTTGATTCATTAAATTTTGAATTTTCTAAATTTCTTGCTTCACATTCCATAGACAAATTGAAATGGAGTGAAATGAAAATTAAAAATAAACCGCAGATTGATATTCTTTTAGACAAATTTAGTGATTTGGTATGGGATGATATTTTGTCTAAGGAAAATTATTTAATTCATACAAGTAAAAATCAATTATTTTTGTTTTATTGTGGTAAAAAATTTATGGAAGCAATTGTTTTAAAGTTAAAAAAGAATGATTTAGATTTCAGAATAAATAATGTTTGGAGATCAATTGGATCAGATTTTTTTAGTGATGATTTCGAAATACTAAAATCAAAAAAAAAGCATTTTAAAAATAGAAAACATGAAATTTTTAATTTAATACTTAAGGGAGCAAATTTAGATTCTGGTAAATTATATAAAAGTATTAAAGGTTTTCTTTCATAAACATTCTAAATATATCATATTTGTATTAGAATTTACTTTTACAAATGAAACCAATATTACCTAAGGGAACTAGAGATTTTTCTCCTACAGAAGTTTCAAGGAGAAACTATATGAAAGAAAAAATAAAATTATCCTATGAAAAATTCGGATTTGAACCAATTGAAACTCCTTCATTTGAAAAATTAGAAATTTTAAGAGGTAACTACAGCGAAGAAGGGGATAGGCTTATTTTTAAAATTTTAAATTCTGGAGAAAAATTAAAAAAAGCTGATATAAGGTCATTAAAATCAAATAATATTTCTCAATTTTCTAAATCTATTTCAGAAAAGGCCTTAAGGTATGACCTAACAATTCCTTTTGCTAGATATGTTTCAAAAAATCAAAACGCAATAAACTTTCCTTTTAAAAGGTATCAGATTCAGCCAGTTTGGAGGGCAGATAGACCACAGTATGGAAGATTTCAAGAGTTTCTTCAATGTGATGCTGATATTATTGGAAGTGATTCACTTTTTTTGGAAGTTGATTTGATTTTATTATGTGCTGAAGTCTTTAATAAGTTAGATCTAAAACATATAACAATTAAAATTAATCATAGAAAAATTCTTTATGATATTTCTAAAAAAATTGGTTTTAAAAATAATTTCAAGAACTTTACAACTATCTTAGATAAGTTTGATAAAATTGGCTCAAAAGGAATTATTGATCTTTTGAGAAAAGAAGATATTTCTACTTCAAAACTTTCAGACTTAAAATATTTATTAAATCTTGAGGGTAGTAATGAATTTAAACTTAAAAGTATTTCAGAATTTTTAGGTACTTCTTTTACTGAAAACAATGGTCTTAATGACATTAATCAAATATTAAATAATGATTTTATTCAATCATCAGATAATTTTAAAATTGAATTTGATTTGACTCTAGCCAGAGGTCTTGATTATTACACTGGTTCTATTTTTGAAATTTCTTACACTAAAAATGACGGTATTGGATCAATTGGGGGTGGAGGAAGATATGACGACTTAACTAGTACTTTTGGTTTAAAAAACATGAGTGGTGTAGGCGTTTCTTTCGGATTTGATCGGATTTATTTATTAATGAATGAATTAGGAGTTTTTCCTGAACTTACAAATATTACAACACAAGTTTTAATTGCTAATTTTGGTAATGAAACTGAGAAAATTTGTTTTGATATATTAAGGAATTTAAGAGATAAAGAAATTAGAACAGAGTTTTATCCTGATTTTGTAAGAATAAATAATCAATTGTCTTATGCAAATAAGAAAAATATTCCCTATGTAATAATTATTGGGAAAAATGAATTAGTGTCGAAAGAATTTATTTTAAAGGATCTTGACAAAAGAGTGCAGTCATCATATCCGCTTAATAATTTATTATCTGTAATAAGTAAAAAAATTGGTTAGAAATATTTCAATACTTTATTAGGGTATTTTATTTTTCAATTTCATTAATATTAATAAGTAAAGTATCCTTTTCTACATTTTGACCTTCTTTAACTCTAATTTCTTCTACTGATCCCTTTTTATTTGAAAAAATTGTATTTTCCATTTTCATGGATGATAAAATTATAAGAGGTTCATTAGCCTCAATTTTTTGACCAACTTTAACTAATAACTTGATGATTTTCGATGGCATTGGTGAAAGATAAGTTCCTTTCAATTTATTTTTGGAAACCAAAGGAAGTCTATCTTGAATTTCCATTGAGATATTTCCACATTTTATATTGTGAATAAAAAATTGATTATTGCTTTTAAATATTTTAAATTTTTCCTGAACCCCGTCAAATTCGATCCACAAATTATTTTTACTGGTTTTAATAATTTTTACAACGAATTTAAATTTAAGAGAATAAAAAATAAAATCATTTTTATTTAATTTATATGATATTTTTATTGATTTATCATTAAAATTCACATAATGAGTTTGTGGTTTATAAAAATTATTTCTCCATCCAGAGGGAATATTTTTTAAAATCTTTCTTTTTTTATTTCTTATGATCCAATCAAATAAAATCCCCGCAATTAATGGCTTTTCATTTATTGAATTTTTATTTTTTTTTAAAATTAATCTATCTAAGAAGTTGATATCGTAATCTCCATTTTCAAAATTTTTATTATCTAGAATTTCTTTTAAAAATTTTAAATTAGTTTTAATTCCAAGACATTTTGTTTTTTCTAATGTATATTTCATTATGCTATGAGCCATTTTTCTATTTTCTGCCCAAACTATAAATTTTGCAATCATTGGGTCGTAATGGATACTTATTTCAGATTTTGATTTAACTCCAGTGTCAACTCTCAATCCATTAATTTCAGGAGTTTTGAAAAATATTATTTTTCCACTTTGAGGTAAAAAATTATTTTTTGGATCTTCAGCATAAATTCGGCATTGAATGGCATATCCGTTTTTTTTTAGTTTTTCTTGTTTAATATTTAATCTTTCACCTTTACTTATTTTTATTTGTAATTCTACTAAATCTAATCCTGTAATCATTTCTGAAACTGTATGTTCAACCTGAAGTCTTGTATTTACCTCTAAGAAATAATATTTTTTATTTTTTTCATCATAAATAAACTCAATAGTTCCAGCATTATCATAATTTAATTTTTTAATAATTTTCAAAGCTTCTTCACCCATTTTCAATCTGAGCTCATTATCCATTATTGGAGATGGACTTTCTTCAATTATTTTTTGATATCTTCTTTGAATTGTACACTCTCTTTCAAAAATATGTATACCATTTCCGTATTTATCGCCTAGGATTTGAAATTCTATATGTCTGCCTCTGGGAATGTATTTTTCAATAATTAATTCAGAGGATCCAAATGAATTTTTTGCCTCTCTTTGGGCACTCAAAATAGACCTCTTTAACTCAGTTTTTTTATTAATTATTCTCATACCTTTACCTCCTCCACCAGACGATGGTTTTATTAAAATTGGAAATCCAATTTTTTCAGATTCTTCGGTGAGCTTTTTAATTGACTGATTCTTTCCATTATATCCATCAATTATTGGAACTCCTATTAATTTCATTATTTTTTTTGCTTTAGACTTGGAACCCATATCTTCAATTATTTTGTGATTTGGTCCAATAAAAATTATATCATTTTTAAGGCATTTTTTTGCAAAATTTGAGTTTTCGGATAAAAAACCATATCCTGGGTGGATAGCGTCAACTTTATGTTCTTTTGCAATTTCAATTATTAGATTTATGTTTAGATAAGATTTAGTTGGGTTGTTATCTCCAATAAAAATAGCTTTATCAGAATTAATTACATATAGAGCATCTTTATCTGACTCAGAATAAATTGAGATAGTTTTGATACCAAGTGATTTGCATGTTTTAATAATTCTTAAAGCAATTTCACTTCTATTGGCAATTAATATTGAATTAATTTCTTTCATATAATAATTTTTAGTCAAGATGATTTAATGCCTCCAGATTCCATATTTTTTTGATCCCTTTATTTTTTGATTATAGACTACTGTTAGACAAAAACCTAAATAATTTCTTGTTTCTCTTGGATCAATTATTCCGTCATCCCAAATTTGATCAGTCGAATAATATGCAGATGCTTTACTTTCAACCTCAGAAATTAATTTATTTTTAAAATCTTTTTCTTCTTTCTTATTTATTTTTTTACCAAGTGATTTTGCTGATGAAGTTCTTATGATTTCCATAACTCCTGCTAATTGTTCAGATCCCATGACTGCTATTTTTGAATGCGGGTAAGTAAATAAAAACCTGGGTTCAAATGATCTTCCATTCATTCCATAATTGCCTGCACCATATGAATTGCCTGTCATAATTGTAATTGAAGGGACTTTACTATTTGAAACTGCATTAATCAGTTTCGCCCCATTTTTAATTATTCCTCCTTCTTCATATTCCTTTCCAACAATAAATCCAGTTGTATTTTGAAGAAATATTATTGGAATATTATTTTGATTACAAAGTTGAATGAATTGAGTAGCTTTATTTGCGGATTCTGAAAAAATCACTCCATTATTAGCAATTATTCCAATTGGATATCCGTGTAATTCTCCCCATCCTGTAACAATAGTTGGTCCATAAAGTTCTTTAAATTCTGAAAATTCAGAATCATCAATAATTCTAGTTATTAATTCTCTTATATCCCATGGTATTTTATTATTTACAGGAATAATATTTAAAATTTCTTCCTCAGAAAATTTTGGAGGTTTTATTTTTTTTTTCGGAATGAAATGTGCTTTAGGAATTTTAATTATTTTCATAATTTCTCTAGCAATTCTAATTCCATCGTATTCGTTTTCTGCCAAATAGTCAGATACACCAGATTTTTTTGAGTGCATTTCAGCTCCACCAAGTTCTTCCGTGGTAGAAATTTCATTTGTTGCCATTTTAACTAAGGGTGGTCCAGCTAAGAAGACATTTGCAGCTTTTTTTTGAAAGATACTAAAATCTGACATTCCAGGGACATATGCTCCGCCTGCAGTAGCATTGCCAAAAACAATTGAGACAGTCGACAAACCAATCTTAGATCTTCTTGTTATTTCTCTAAAGCTTTCTCCTACTAAATTAAATAACATTGCCTGATCTTGAAGGTTTGCTCCGCCACTTTCGACTAGATTAATAGTTGGTAGTTTATTTTCAATAATAATTTGATTCATTCTTGAATTCTTTTTAACTGTTGGAAAGTCAACGGAGCCTCCTTTTCTTGTTCCAACGTTTGAATTAATGGCACATAATTTATTATTAACCAATCCTATTCCACAAATATTAGTTCCTCCTGGTCCAAATCCATTTTCGTAATTCATGCCAGAAAGAGGCATCAATTCAATAAAAGGACTATCAATATCAAGAATAAGTTCAATTCTTTCTCTTGCTAAAAGTTTTTTTCTTTCTCTTGCTCTGATAATTTGTTTAGAACTACCCTCGAATTTACTTTTTTTATAATTTCCATTTAATTTTTCAATTATTTTGAGCCACTTTTTTTTGTTTTCTTGACTTTTTTGGCTGTTTATTTGAACATTTGATTTTAAAGTAGACATTTTTACAAATAAATTTAGTCGTAAATATAAATAAAAATAGTCGTTTTCGACTAATACAAATTATTTTTTTATATTTGATTATAAATTTATATGAAAACTAAAGAAAGAATATTCATTACATCAATTAAGATTTTTAATAAGTATGGATACAATTCTATTTCCTTTCAAGAGTTAGCTAATTATTTAAAAATAAGTAGGGGAAATTTAACTTATCATTTTAAAGACAAAGAATTTTTGTTGAAATATATTTCAAATCAAATGTGGATTGAATTTGAGAATGAGAAGCAAAAAACAACAATCTTACCATCGTTTGAGAATATTTATAATGAGATTAAAATATTTAACAAACTTCAAAAGAAATATTCATTTATTTTTTTGAATACACATTTATCATCACATCCAATAATTAAAAGTAAATTCAGAGATATGATGTTAAGTTCAGTAGAACAAAATAAAGCCACAATTCTTTTCTCAATTCAAATTGGTAATTTTAAGCCTGAAGCTATTCCTGGGACATATAATAACCTAGCTTTTTCAGTCTGGATGGTAAGTAACTATTGGTTTTTTCAGCAAAGGACATTTGGAGAGAAAGAGTCAGAAGATGCAGGAAGAATGATTTGGAGTTTATTACTACCATTTTTTACGATTAAAGGTTTAAAGGCATTTAAAAAGTATTTTGGAGATAAATATTATAAAAGTATCGGTATGTCTTTTGAATCAAATTTTGAAATTATGAATTCAAAAATTTAAAAATTTACCTAAATTATTCTTTTTGGATTGAGTATCATTTTGGGATCAAACAATTTTTTTAATTTTTTCATCAGTTTTATTTCTTCATCATTTCTAGTAGTTTTCAGATATTTTTTTTTGTGAAGACCAATTCCATGTTCTGCAGAAATAGAACCATTATTTTCTTTAAGTGGAGAATAGACTATTTTATTGATTTTTTCAATTGATTCAATTGAATTGTTTTTTTTTCCAATTATGAAATGAATATTACCATCGGCTACATGACCAAAAATGAATATTTTTTCAACAAATTGGAGTTTATTTAATTCTATACAAATAGAATCAATTATTTCTCCAATTTTTGGTATTGGTATACTTATGTCAAAATGTTGAGAATTATTTGAATTTGAATCTAAAATCGAAACATCTTCACGTATTTGCCAAAGATTGTTGAGTTCTTTGTCAGAACTTGCCATTGCTGCATCTTCAATTATTTTTTTTTCAAGAGCATTTTCAATTAAGTTCTCTAAAAGTTGATAATCATTTTGAATATCACTTCCAAGTGTTTCAATGAAAATGTAGTATTTATAATTTTTGGGAATTGGAGCTTTAAGTATAGATGGTTCGAGTGTCATTAAATCGTAAGTATTTTTCCACATTATTTCAAATCCAGAGAGTGCACCTGATAATTCTTTTTCAAGATATTTTAATAGTTTTATAACATTTGAATATTCATTAATTCCAGCAATTGCTGAGGTCCGAGAGGATGGTTTTTCATGAAGTCTAAGTATAACTTTTGTAACTACTCCCAGGGTCCCTTCAGATCCAATAAATAATTGTTTTAAGTCATAGCCAGAATTGTCTTTTAAAATCTTTTTCATTGATGAAAGTATTGTTCCATCGGGAAGAACAACTTCAAGCCCTAGTATCATATGACGTATCATCCCAAATTTAAATACTCTCAATCCTCCTGCGTTTGTTGAAATAGCTCCACCAATTTGAGCTGAACCTTTTGCTCCAAAATTCAATGGTAATAAAAGATTTTTCTCAGAAGCAGCATTGATCAAATCTTCAATAATAACTCCAGATTGGCTTGTAATAGTTCTACTTTCCTGATCCAGATCCTCAATGTTATTCATTTTTTCTAAAGAAAGAACTAGTTGTTTTTTTTTAGTTTCAGTTCCACCTACAAGATTTGTCAATCCACCATGTATAATTATTTCTTGATTATTATGATTACAAAAATGCATAATTTTAGAAACCTCTTTGGTGTTCTTGGGAAGAAGAACTGCAACTGCTTCAAGAGGGACATTCATCTTCCATATGTGATAAAATCTTTGCTTTAAATCATTACCTGTTATAATTGAATTTGGATTTAAAATTTTTTTTAGATTGGCTATTATTTTTTTTTCGGTCATATTTTACAAGATAATATTATAAAAAAACAAAAATAAAAAAAATGAGATTTTTTGTAGCGAGAGGGAGACTTGAACTCCCGACCTCCGGGTTATGAATCCGACGCTCTAACCTGCTGAGCTACCTCGCCAATTTCGAATGTGAGCAAATATAAAAACATAATTTAACATCTTTAAGTTAGATGATTAAAAAAAAAAAGAATTTTAATGATTTCTGTATCTTTTTTTTTAATATATTACAAAAAATTGAATTAATGTCCAGTAAAATTTTTTTTAGTATTGAATATGATTTTCATGCTTCACCTCAACTACTATTTCAGTATCTTTCAACCCCCTCTGGTCTTTCTGAATGGTTTGCTGATAATGTAAATTCTAGAGGAGAAGATTTTACTTTTATATGGAATGATAGTGAAGAGTCAGCTAAATTAATACAAAAAAAAATTAATGAAAGAGTAAGATTTAGGTGGATAAATGGCGAAAAAGATCAAGATGATTATTTCTTCGAATTTAAGATCTTGGTTGATGAGATAACTAAAGATGTATCCTTAATTGTAAGTGATTATTCTGATCAAGATGAAATAGAAGAATCAAAAATGTTGTGGGATAATTTAGTTTCAGATTTAAAACAAGTATTAGGTTCTGTTTAGTAATAATTAATGATCTTATTAGATGGAAAATATTACTCTAATTTTTCTGAGGTACCAAAAAAAATAATTTCTTCATTTATATATAATTCTATAGCATCAGTTTCTTTAAGATACGATAATGGTAAAATATATTTTTGGGAGGAACATTATTTTCAATTAGTATCATTGATGAGGGTTTCTAGAATGGATATTCCCTTAGATTTCACCCCAAATTTATTGAATGAAACTTTAGTAAAATTTATTTCTGATTTCTATGACACCAAAAAATCATATTTGATTTCTTTCAGAGTAGCAAAGTCCTCGGGAGTAAGTAAAAAAATAATTATTCCAAAGTCAAATTATTTAATTGAAGTCATAAAAACCAAACCTATTACTCATTTTAAAGGAAAATATTTAATGGATGTTTATAATGATTTTAAAGTATCTGAATTAACATTTAACACAATTGAATATTCTTCTGTTATTTCTTTATCAAAGGTTTTTACTTTTGAAAATAGTCTTGATGATTCAATTATTTTAAATGACAAAAATAAGGTTGTGCGGTCAGCTTTTGGAGATGTCTTTTGCATATCTAATAATAACATAATAACACCCCCAACTAATAAATTTCATCATGATTCTGTTTATAAATTTGAATTGATAAAATATTTGAAAAGTTTTGACACCTATCAAATTATTGAAGAAAGTTTTTCACCTTTTGAGATTGTAAAATGCGATGAGTTATTTATTATTAGTGTAAATTATGGATTTCAAAGTGTTTCAAGTTTTAAGAAAAAAATATTTTCAAATAATAAAACTTCTAAAATTTTTGAAGAATTTAAATCTTTTATTAATTGAAACTTGGGTTTTCAGGAGAATTTAACCAAATATTATATTTTGATCCAGATAATTTTATTTGATTTCTCCACATATTTTTATGATCTTCAACAATTATTTTTTCGTTATAAATGTTTTTTTTTATTATCCATGAATTTGTTTTGTATTCATTTTTTAATTGATTTTTTGACCAACCACTATAACCAAGAAAGAATTTAATATTATTATCAGTAATTGATTTGGAATTTAATAAATATATTATTGATTCAAATTCGCCTCCCCAATATAAATTTTTATTAATTTTTTTGCTATTTGGTATTAGATTTGGGCGATTATGAATAAAAAATAAATTATCTGTTTCAACTGGTCCCCCGATAAAAACTTTTAATTTTTGGCGGATTTCTGGTACTATTGAATTTAAATTTAAATCAAATGGTTTATTTAATACAAACCCTATTGAACTGGATATTTCGTGACTAGCTATTAGAATAACTGATCTATTAAAATATTTATCGTTAAAAATGAAAGGATTAGATATAATTAAGTTTCCTCGTTTCAAAACAAAAAAAAATCTCCCTGCTGGGAGATTTTTATATAATTTTATTAAGTTTAATTGACTGAGCTTGCCAATTCAGAGCCAGCTTTAAATTTAACTACATTTTTAGCAGCAATTTTTATAGTTGCCCCAGTTTGTGGATTCCTACCATCTCTAGCAGCTCTTTTAGAAACTGACCAAGACCCAAATCCAACTAATGATACTCTTCCACCTCCTTTAAGGGCTCCTCCAACATTTCCAAGAAATGATTCTAATGCTTTTTTCGCTGCAGCTTTTGAAATACCAGCGTCAGCTGCCATTCCATCGATTAATTCTGTTTTGTTCATAATTTTTTAATTTAAATTAACTATTAGTACTTGTAATAATGCAAATATATAGTGATTATTGAGAGTCCCAAGAAATTCAATATTAAATTAACAATATTGTTGATAACTCCCTGCTATTGTTGATAATGATTGCTATTAAATCACTTTTGAACCACTTTTAAATGAAAAACCGTTTAATAATGACTTTACTTCCATAGCTTTTTTGTTAGGCAATTGTACTATTTCCAATTTTAAAAGGCCATTTGGATGTGATATATATAATTTTTTTTCAATAATTATTATTTTGTAAAAACTACTTTTTTTAATTGAATAATCTGCTGATGCTTGGAATATTTTAAAAATGAATTTTTCATTTCCATTGATAAGATAAGTCCAGGCACCAGGGTGAGGACTCAAACCTCTAATTTTGTAATAAATATCTTCAAGGTTGTTTGACCAATTAATCTTGGTGTTTTCTCTAGTCAATTTTGGAGCAATATTTTCATCTCCAATTATAATTTGTTTTATTGGGTTAAATTTTAGTGGAAATAAATTAATAGTCCTTATTATAATATTTTTTCCAATTAATGCTAGTTTATCATGAAGTGATCCAGCATTATCATCAATATCAATTGAAATTTTTTTTTGAAGTAAAACGTCTCCAGTGTCAATATTATCATTAATCAAAAAAGTTGTAACTCCAGTAAATTTTTCTTTCAAAATTATAGACCAATTTATAGGTGCAGCACCTCTTAAGTTTGGAAGAAGAGATGCATGAAGGTTAAAAGTCCCAAAATTTGGTATTCTCCATAGTTCTTTTGGTATTTTTCTGAATGCAACAACAACACCTATGTTTGGTTTTAACTTTGCTACATCGTTTAAGAATTTTTTATCTTTTAAGTTTTCAGGTTGAAATATTTTTATTTTTTTTTCTTCACTGTAAAGTTTCACAATTGATTTCTTAATTTTTAAACCTCTTCCAGATTTTTTGTCAGGACTAGTAATAACAGCACAAATTTCATAGTTTTTAATAACCAGTTCTTCTAAACAAATTTTAGCAAAAGTTGGAGTTCCTAAAAAAAGAATTTTTAATTTCATTTTTTATTTATTTGAATAAAATTATGATATTTTATATTTTAAATATTATAATTTGAAAGTTTTATAGCAATGATTTAGAATTAAATCTAATCTCATATTAATGTTCATCCAAGGGACGTCAATTATGCTATGATTTTTGATTTGATAACTTTTTTTTATATAATCATGAATTATTGAAGCTTGTTTAAATGTTTCTATTCTTTCATTATCGTTAATAAAATTTTTTTTATTCAATTCTAATAAAAAAACAAGGTCGTACTTATAATCTTGAATTTTTTTATGAAATTTGTGAGGTTTTTCTATGTAATCAAGATACGCACTAACATCATGAATGCCTCTATCAAAGAATATAAAAGGTTTATCTTTTGTCAAACTTGTGCCCTCAGATTTAATAAAATGTTTTATTCTTTTATCAATTATTTTTTCACTTATTTCTATCGGTTTATCTAAAAACTTGTTTTTTTTTAAGAATGATCTAGAGATTTCATTAAAACATTTGTAGTTTTTTAAAATTAATTGGTCAATAATTGATGTTTTTCCTGACCCTGGACCGCCGCTGATTACAATTTTATATTTCAACCTATATATTTATAATATTTATTTAATTTATTACAATTTAAATTATATTTGTTTTTTAATAACAATTAACTTAATGATTTCTGAGCAAAATCAAGAAGAATTTTATTCACGTTTTTTAAAAAAATTAGAATCTTCTCAAAAATGGCCTGGGGAATTTATGTTTAAGTTTATATTAAAAGAAAATTCAAAAAAAATAACTCAGTTAAAAAAAATATTTACGAAAAAGTCTGCAGTATATAGTAAAAAAAACTCTTCAGAGAATAGATTTCAATCACTGTCTGTAAAGGTTAAAATGGAATCTGCTGAGGAAGTAGTGGAGTTTTATAAAAAAGCCTCTAAGTTAGAAGGTGTCATATCTCTATAAATTCATAGATGTTTAGTTAAATTTATGATATATTGCATGTCTTAAAAATATTTTTTTAAGAAAAAAAATAAAAAAATGGAACCACTTCAATATAACACATCAAGGATATTATTAAAAATCCCTGAATATGGAAGACATATTCACAAGATGATTGATCAAGCTATAGGAGTTAAAGATAGAGATGAAAGAAATAAAATTGCTAAAGCAATTATTGGTGTAATGGGAAATTTAAACCCTCATTTAAGAGATGTAGCAGATTTTCAACATAAGTTATGGGACCAGCTTTTTATTATGTCAAGATTCGAATTAGATGTGGATTGTCCATTCGAAAAGCCTGATAAAAACTTGTTAGAAGCTAGACCTGGATCTTTAAATTACCCTCAAAATTTTCCAAAATATAGATTTTATGGTAATAATTTAAAAAATATGGTTGATGCTGCAATTAAATGGGAGGAAGGAGAACTGAAAGATGCATTAGTTTTCAACATTGCAAATCACATGAAAAAATCATTTCTTAACTGGAATAAAGATACAGTAGATGATAAAGTAATTTTTGATCATTTAAATGAACTATCAGATGGAAAATTAGAAGTTAACCCAGAATTGCTTCCTCTTACTGAATCATCTAGTCTCTTGAAATTTAAAACTAAAAATGGTAATGGACCAAGAAGTAATTTGAATTACAGAAAGTCTAATAGAAACAGAAAAAGGTATTAGAATAACATAGTCATGGGAACATTTCGAATTAAAGGAGGAAAACCATTAAAAGGAGAAATCAATCCACAAGGAGCAAAAAATGAATGCTTGCAGGTTTTATGTGCTACTCTTCTTACTTCTCATAAAATAATTATTAATAACATCCCAGATATTATTGATGTAAACAAGCTTATTGAAATTCTAAGTAAGCTGGGCGTTAAAATTAAAAAAATTTCTCATGGTACCTACTCATTTAAATCTGATGAAATAAATTTAGATTATTTATCTTCTGATCAATTTAAAATTGACGGAAGACAGTTGAGAGGTTCTGTTATGCTAGTGGGACCTTTACTTTCTAGATTCGGTTATGGAAGTATTCCTAGTCCTGGAGGAGATAAAATTGGACGAAGAAGATTAGATACGCATTTTCAAGGGCTTATTTCTTTAGGGGGAATTTTTAATTACAATAAAGATGAGAAATATTATAAAATATCCTCTAAAAGTTTAATTGGATGTAATATTTTATTGGAAGAAGCCTCAGTCACTGGAACTGCAAACTTAATTATGGCTGCAGTTTTAGCCAAAGGTAAGACTAAAATATATAATGCTGCATGTGAACCATATATTCAACAGCTTTGTAATATGCTAACAAGAATGGGTGCAAAAATTCAAGGAATAAAATCCAATTTACTTGAAATTGATGGAGTTGAAAAACTTGTTGGGACTGAACATACTTTGTTACCCGATATGATTGAAATAGGAAGTTGGATTGGACTTGCGGCTTTAACAAAAAGTGAGATATTGATTAAAAATGTAAGTTGGGATAATTTGGGGCAAATCCCAAATATTTTTAGAAAACTTGGAATAACTATTGAAAAAATTGGTGATGATATTTTTATTCCTGCTCATAAAGATGGGTATATAATTCAAAATTATATTGATGGATCTATTTTAACTATATCAGATGGCCCATGGCCGTCTTTTTCTCCTGATTTATTGAGTATTATTCTTGTTGTTGCTACTCAGGCTAAAGGAAGCATACTAGTTCATCAAAAAATGTTTGAGAGTAGGCTTTTCTTCGTCGATAAATTAATTGAAATGGGAGCAAAAATCATTTTGTGTGATCCTCATAGGGCCAGTGTTATTGGACACAATTTTAAATCTTCTTTAAAATCATCAAAGTTTGCCTCACCTGATATTAGAGCTGGTATTGCATTATTAATTGCTGCTTTATCTGCAGATGGTATCAGTGAAATTGATAATATTGAACAAATTGATAGGGGTTATGAAAAGATTGTTGATAGATTATTAAAAATAGGTGCTTCAATCGAAAGAATATAATTAAAAAATGATTAAGGTTGTTCTTATAGGGTCAGGCAATGTTGGTTATTATTTTTTCAATAAAATTGTGAATATAGATTCCTTAAAATTAATTGAATGGTATTCAAAGTCATCAAGTAAAAATAATTTTGGTATAGTAATTAAAAAATTTGATAGCATTAAAAATTTTCCAGAAGCGGATATTTTTATTATTTCAGTTAATGATTCAAAAGTTAAGGATATTGTCAATAAATTGAAAGTTAAAAAATCATTAGTAGTTCACACCTCTGGATTTTTAAGTATTAAAGTTTTGAATATTTTTGAAAATCATGGAGTTTTATACCCTCTTCAAACTATCACAAAAAATCATCAGATAATTAATAGTTCGTTTCCATTTTTAATTGAATCAAATAATGAAAAATCAAAAAAAGTATTAGAAAAATTTTCATCACTTTTGAGAATTAATTTTCATCATTTGAACTCAATTAAACGTAAAAAAATCCATTTGGCTGCAGTATTTGTTAATAATTTTCCTAATCATTTACTTTCAATTGGTGAAAAGATTTGTAAAGAAAATAATCTTCCATTTAAAATGTTATATCCATTAATTTGTGAGACATTTGAAAGAATTAAATTTTTTTCCCCAAAAGATATTCAAACAGGGCCAGCAGTGAGGGGAGATATAGATATAATATCAGAACACATAAATCTTTTGAATGATCCAAAACTTAAAAAGATTTATTTATCATTAACAGAATCAATTAAATCAGAAAATGAAAAATAAAAATTATAAAGAATTTTTGAGTGCAATAAATGCATTTATTTTTGATATTGATGGTGTATTAACTGATGGAAAAATTTTAATAACTTCCGAAGGTAAAATGTATCGTGAGATGGATACCAAAGACGGTTTTGCAATAAAATATGCACTTGATAAAGGTTTTAAAATTGCAATTATATCTGGCGGTAAAGATAAAGGAATTGAAGCTAGGTTAAAAGATTTGGGTATAAAAAATATTTTTTTAGGTTTTACTGATAAAGAAAAACCTTTTAATGATTTTTTGGAAAATGAAAATATCAAACCTAATGAAATTTTATACATGGGAGACGATATTCCTGATATTAAAGTAATGAATAAAGTTTTAATATCTACATGTCCCAATGATGCAGTTATCGATGTAAAAAAAATTTCTGATTATGTTTCACATAAAAATGGAGGACATGGTTGTGTTAGAGAAATAATTGAGCAAGTTTTGAGAGTTCAAAATAAGTGGATATAAATTTTGATGTCATTTTCAAATATTAATAAATATCAAATAATTCTGGCTTCAGATTCTCCTAGAAGAAAAGATTTACTTAAAAAAATTAATATTCCATTTAAAATAATTTCTCCCAAAGTAGAAGAATCCTTTCCTATGAATTTAGTAGAAGCTGAAATTTCAGATTATTTAGCAAAATTCAAAGCAGATTCATTTAAAGATAAAATAAATAAAAACGAAATAGTGATTACTGCTGATACTATTGTTTGGTTCAAAAATCAATATATTGGTAAACCAAAATCAATTGATGAAAGCATTCGAATTTTAAAAAGAATGTCAAATAATTTTCATACGGTAATTACATCTGTTGGAATAACAGGGTTAAATAGACAAATTATTTTTAATGAAAGAAGTTTTGTTTATTTTAGGGAATTGTATGATTCAGAAATCTTAAATTATGTAGAAAATTTTCAAACACTTGATAAGGCAGGAGGCTACGGAATTCAAGATTGGATTGGATTTGTTGGAGTAGATAAAATTGAGGGAAGTTACACTAATATAATGGGTTTCCCTTTGTCAAAATTTATAATAAAAATGAATGAGTTTTTAAAAAACGAGTAAAGAAAATTTTAAGATTAAAAATGAATTTTAAGTTAATTATTAGTGTTTTATTGTTTTATATTTTCAAACCTGATCTTTTTTGCCAAAAAAATTCAGTTGAAATATATAATGATTTAAAAAAATTAAATTTTTTAGGTTCAATTATTTATATTGCTGCCCATCCTGACGACGAAAATACGGCTCTTCTATCATATTTTTCTAATGAAAAGTTAGCTGCTACTAGTTATTTATCTCTAACAAGAGGTAGCGGAGGTCAAAATCTAATAGGAGATAATCTAAAGGAAAAATTGGGAGTAATAAGAACTGAAGAATTATATGCTGCGAGAAAAATTGATGGTGCTCAACAATTTTTTTCAAGTGCTAAGGATTTTGGTTTTTCAAAAATTCCTGAGGAAACCTTCTCAATATGGAATAAACAGAAGGTGTTAAATGAAATAATTAAAACTCTTAATTCTTTTCAGCCAGATATCATTATTAATCGTTTTGATCATAGAACTCCTGGGACAACTCATGGACATCATACAGCTTCAGCAATTTTGAGTTTAGAAGCTTTTAATAAAATTAATAATTTTAATAAAAAAAGTAAATCATGGATTATTGAAAGAATTTTTTTGAATACTTCTTGGTTTTTTTATGGAAGTAGAGAAAAATTTGATAAATTAAACAAAGAAAAGTTTTTATCTATAGATGTTGGAACCTACAACAGGGAAAAAGGGGTTTATAATTCTTATTTATCTGCAACAAGTAGAAGTCAACATAAATCTCAAGGTTTTGGTAGTAGCCCAACTTTTGGTTCTAATTTAAATTATTTAGAACTCGTTGCTGGCAGTAAGCCTTTAAATAACGATCCATTTTACGGCATTAATACTTCTTGGTCTAGACTTAAAGGAGGAAAAGAAATAAAAAATGAAATCGATAAAATAATTAAAAATTTTAATTTTTTAAATCCACAGTTAATTATCAATGACCTTTTAAAAGTTTATAAAAAAATCAGTCTTTTAGATGAAAATATTTGGAAAAAAAGGAAGTTAGTTGAAGTTAAAAAAATTATTGAGTCTTGTATTGGACTTACTATTCAAGTTAATTCACCAACTCCATTTATAACTAATAATAATGAATTAGATCTAAACATTAAAGTGATTCATCAAACCAGTAAAAATATTATTTTAAAGTCAATAGGTTATGGAGAAAAGATAATAGATTTAAATAAAAGATTAAAGACTAATAGTTTATTGATTGAAAAGTCAACTTTTTTTATTGATAATGATTTAACCTCTCCTTCTTGGCTATTGACTCCAGGTTCAAAGGGGCATTATAATTTAGGAAATGACTCTGAAAATCATTTATCTCTTAATGAAAATGATTTAAAAGTTCGATTTGAAATTTTAATTGATGGTGAAAAAATAGATTTTTTTAAACAAATTGAATATCGAAAAACTGATCCAGTTGAGGGTGAAATAGTTGAAAGTATAAATATATTACCTAAAGCTACCGTAAATTTTGGAAGTGATATATATATATTCAAAAATAATGAAATTAAGACAGTTGATCTTGAAATTAATAATCACGATCAATTTTTTGAAGGTAAAATAGGGTTAAAACTTCCAGATGGATGGACTGTTGAACCAAAAAGTATAGATTTAAAAATCTCAGGGATTGGTAACTCAAAAAAAATTAAATTTAAAATTAGTCCCGATAAAAATCCTAAACAAGGTTTTGTAAAACCAATTTTAATTAATTCTGAAAATATAAATCCTTTATTTTCTTTGAATATTGTTAATCATAAACACATTCCTAAACAATACATATTACTTAAAAGTGAAACAAAATTAATCCCTATTTCAATTTCAACACCAAAATTTAAAGTTGCATATATTCCTGGAGCTGGTGATAAAATTCCTGAAAGTTTATCTCAAGTTGGAATTGAAGTGGAAAAATTATCTTTAAATGATCTAAATGTTGAACAATTAAAAAAATTTAATTCATTAATACTTGGAATAAGAATATTTAACATTGAGGATGATATAAAATATAAGAAAAAAATAATTTGGGATTATGTAAAAAATGGAGGGAATTTAGTTATTCAATATAATACCTCCAGAGGTTTGAAAACTAGAGAAATAACTCCTATTAAATTGAATCTTTCAAGGAATAGAGTAACCAATGAAAATAGTGAAGTAAGAATTCTAGATAAAGATCATCCAATTTTAAATTTCCCAAATAAAATTACTTATAACGATTTTAATGGTTGGGTTCAAGAGCGAGGGCTTTATTTTGCAAACGATTGGGGTGTTGATTTTAAACCAATTTTATCTATGAATGACAATGGTGAAAATGAAAAACTTGGAAGCCTATTAATTGGAGAATTCGGTAAGGGTAAAATAATATATACAGGGTTAAGTTTTTTTAGACAACTCCCAGCTGGAGTTCCTGGAGCTTTCAGGTTATTTGTTAATTTAATTGCTCATTAATTCTAATTATGGTTAACAAAAAAATTTACATAATTGTATTTTTTTCCAGTATAATTTATTGGATTTTATTTTATTTTTTTATGACTTTCTTTAGCTTATGAATTCAATTGATTGGTTAGTTTTAATTTTTACTATTTCAGTAATTGTTATATATGGTACTTGGAAAAATAGAATTAATTTAAATTTAAAAGATTATTTAAAGGCTGGAAATAAAGCAAATTGGTGGACTATAGGCTTATCTGTCATGGCAACCCAAGCTAGTGCAATTACTTTTTTATCAACTCCTGGACAGGCATATAGTGATGGTATGGGCTTTATTCAATTTTATTTTGGTCTTCCTTTTGCAGTAATTATTATTTGCATTTTTTTTATACCTGTTTACAACAAACTAAAAGTATTTACTGCATATCAATTTCTTGAAAAAAGGTTTGACAGAAAAACCAGGATTTTGACAGCTTTATTATTTTTAATTCAAAGGGGACTGGCTGCAGGAATTACAATTTATGCCCCTGCTATAATTTTAAGTGTTGTATTAAATTGGAATTTAAAGTTTTTAATTGTTATTATTGGATTTAGTGTAATTATTTACACTGCAATTGGTGGAACTCGTGCACTAAATTCAACTCATAAAATTCAAATGTTTATCATGATATCTGGAATGTTTTTAGCTTTGTTTTATATAATCACATCACTTCCAGAAAATATAAATACATATAAAGCCTTAAAAATTGCTGGGTTAAATGGAAAATTGAATTTACTGGATTTTAGTTTTGATCTTAACAATAGATATACTTTTTGGAGTGGAATAACTGGAGGTTTATTTTTAGCTTTATCTTATTTTGGAACAGATCAAAGTCAGGTTCAAAGATATATATCAGGAAAGAGTTTAAAAGAAAGTCAGATGGGACTGATAATGAATGCAATCTTAAAAATCCCAATGCAATTTTTAATTCTACTCGTAGGTGTTTTTGTATTTATTTTTTATCAGTTTCAAATAGCCCCGATTCATTTCAATCCAAAAGCTCTTAGTGAAATAAAATCTTCTGATCAAATACACATTTTTAATAAAATTGTGGATGAAAACTATCATACTCAAAGGGAAAAAATTAAAATTTTAAGTCACAATGATTTTTTGATTTCTGAAGAAATGCAAAGTGAATTTTTAAGTCTCGAAAATATCGAAAAGAATCAAAGGGAAAGAGCTAAAAATATTATTAAGGAGAATATAAACAATGTTGAGTCTAATGATAAGGACTATGTATTTATTTCTTTTATTTTAAATTATTTACCCATTGGATTGATTGGTTTATTAATTGCTGTTATCCTTTCTGCGGCAATGAGTTCTACCTCGTCAGAATTAAATGCTTTAACTTCAACTACTATTATTGATCTTTACAAGCCCACTTTCCCCAATTATAGTGAGTCACATTATTTAAAAATGTCAAAATTTTTTACATTAATGTGGGGAATAATAGCAATTATTTTTGCAAATATTAGTAGTTTATTTGATAATTTGATTCAGCTGATAAATATTATAGGCTCTATTTTTTATGGAACTATTTTAGGTGTTTTTTTAGTTGCAATTTTCATAAAGCAAATAAAATCTAATTCAATTTTTTATTCAGCAATAATTTCTGAGATTATAATTATTATCCTTTTTGTTAGTGATTTATATGGTTATCTGTGGCTTAACTTGTTTGGTGCAATTTTTACAATTATTTTGTCATTATTTTTTAACTTATTTAATACTAAAAATCAATAATTTTAAACTTATTAAGGATAGTTAATAATTTTTGTTTAATTATTATTTAAAATAGTTAAACAATTTATTATATTTGCAGTAATGAAAATTTTTAAATTAATTACAAATCAAAAATTACCTATCACTTTAGAAAAGGCTTGGGACTTTTTATCTGACCCAAAGAATCTTTCAGTAATAACTCCTGATTACATGAATTTTAAAATAATTGATGATAACATTAAAAAGATGTATGCAGGCCAGATTATAAATTATACAGTAACTCCATTGTTTGGTTTTAAAATTTCATGGACTACTGAAATAACTCATATGAAAAAATTAGAGTTTTTTGTTGATGAGCAAAGATTTGGTCCTTATTCATTTTGGCATCACAAACATTTTTTAAAAGAAATCGATGGTGGAGTTGAAATGACAGACATTATTGACTATGCTTTACCTTTTTCTTTTTTAGGAAGTATTGCTCATCCACTTATAGTTAAGCCTAAGCTTGATGAAATATTTAATTACAGATATAATAAATTAATTACAATTTTCGGAGATTTTAAAAATTAACATATATGAGAAAGAATATTCTTATTATTGGTGGATCAAAGGGTATAGGTAATTCGTTGGTCAAATTACTTGGAAACGACCACAATCTAATTGTCGCAAACAGATCTAATGAAGGTTTAGAAAGTCCAAATATTAAATATATTAAATTTGATGTCCTTGAAGGAAGTATACCTAAAGAAGAGTTACCAGAACATATTGATGGTTTTGTTTATTGTCCAGGGTCAATAAACTTAAGGCCATTTAAAGGTTTAAGGCCTCAAAATTTTTCAGATGATTTTAATATAAATGTACTAGGTGCAATAACTTCTCTTCAATCAGTTCTTGATTTGCTACTTAAAAGCGAAAAGGCTAGTGTTGTTTTTTACAGCACTGTAGCTGTTCAGACTGGTATGCCTTTTCACTCATCAGTTGCCTCCTCAAAAGGAGCCATAGAAGGCTTAACCAGATCACTTGCAGCAGAATTTGCACCAAAAATAAGATTTAATACAATAGCTCCATCAATAACAGATACTCCATTATCTAATAAGTTTTTAAATAGTGAAATCAAAATTGATAAAGCTAAAGAAAGGCATCCTTTAAAAGAAATTGGAAGTTCAACTGATATTGCAGAGTTAACCCATTTTTTGTTGAGTGATAAAAGTAAATGGATGACTGGGCAAATAATTCATTTAGACGGTGGAATTGGAGATTTAAAAGTTAACTAATGGATAATAATAAAGTTGTCATATTTTGGTTTAGAAGAGATTTAAGATTATACGATAATAAGGGTCTTTATTTGGCACTTAAAAGTGGTTATAAAGTTTTACCCGTTTTTATATTTGATAAAAAAATAATAAAGTCATTAGATAATGACGATGCAAGAATATCAATGATTCACTCGGCCTTAGGTTCAATTAATGATGCTATGGAGAAGAACAGATGTAATGTAGGAATGTATCTGGGAAATCCTAAGGCCGTTTTTTTAGAAATTTTAAAAAAACACAGTGTTTACAAGGTACTTGTGAATAGAGATTATGAGCCATACGCAACCCAAAGAGATCAAGAAATTAGAAAATTACTCAATAGTAAAGGAATAGAATTTGAAACTCACAAGGATCAAGTTATCTATGAAAAGTCTGAAATAGTTAAGGACGACGGCTCCCCTTATGTAGTTTATACACCATATTCCAAAAAATGGCTTTTAAAATTCCAATCAGAAGGTATTTCAAATTACCCATCCGAAAATTATTTACATAATTTAATTAAGCTCTCATTACCTATCCTTAAGCTAAGTGATTTAGGATTTAAAGAATCAAATTTATCTTGGCCTAAAATCAATTTAAGCCAAGAGGTAATAAAAAAATATGAAGAAACAAGAAATTTTCCTTTCACAGATATGACTTCTAAAATTGGTCCTCACTTAAGGTTTGGAACAAGAAGTATAAGAGCAATAGCTTTTGAGGCTTCTAATAATAAAAATAATACATTTTTAAAAGAGTTAGTTTGGAGAGAATTTTTCATGCAGATTTTATGGCATTTCCCTCATACCCAAAAAAAATGCTTCAAAAGCAAATATGAAAAAATACAATGGTTAAATGACCCCAGCGATTTCATCAAGTGGAGTGAAGGCAAAACTGGTTTCCCTCTAGTTGATGCTGGAATGAGACAACTAAATAAAACTGGATTTATGCATAATAGGGTAAGAATGTTAGTAGGAAGTTTTTTATGTAAGCATTTACTTATTGATTGGAGAAAAGGAGAAGCTTATTTTGCAAAAAAGTTATTGGATTATGAAATGTCAAGTAATGTTGGAAATTGGCAATGGGTTGCAGGTTGTGGTGTTGATGCGGCTCCATATTTTAGGATTTTTAATCCACATGAGCAATTAAAGAAATTTGACAATGAGAAAAATTATATAAAGAAATGGATTAGTGATTATAATTCCGTTTCCTATCCCTCACCAATAGTTGATCACAAGTATGCTAGAGAAAGGTGCCTAAATACATATAAACAGGCATTAAATTCTTGATTATTTTGCATAAAAAAAAAATTCAATCTAAAATATGTCTAATATGTAACAGAAGTTTTGATTGGAGAAAAAAATGGGAAAGAGATTGGAAAAACGTTAAGTATTGTTCAAAAAAATGCAGGAAAAGAAAGGTAAGGCCCTAATTTGGTTAAGAAATGACCTTAGAATCGAGGATCAAGCCTCTTTTTACTTCGCTTCTAATAAATATAATAATGTTATTGCCTATTACAGTTTTGATCCACAATTTTTTTCAAAAAATCAATGGGGGTACAATAGAACTGAATCATTTAGAGCACAATTTTTAATTGATACTATATCTTCTCTTAAATATCAACTTGAAAAATTAAATATTACTCTAATTATTGAAAAGCGAAATCCAATTAAAGGATTAGATTATTGGATAAGGAAACTTAAAATTGACTCACTTTTCTTTCAAAAAGAATGGACAAGAGATGAGTATGAAACTGAAAAAAATTTAATTAATGTTATTCCTTCAAATGTTAGTGTAAAAACTTATTTTGATCAATTTTTATTTCATCCTAATGATGTTAAAATGGAAATAAAACAAATACCTGAGGTTTTTACTGTTTTTAGAAAAATATGCGAAAAAAAGATTAAAGTAAGAAGCCTATTTCCTGACATCATTCCTTTAAAAGAAAATAAATTAAGACTTAAAGCTTTTAGTTTACCTTCTCTTATTGATCTAGGTTTAAAAATCAAAGAAAATCATTCTAAAACTGCTTTCCCTTTCAAAGGCGGGTGTGATCAAGCTTTAGAGAGATTAAATAATTATTTATGGAAAACAAAAAAACTATCATTTTATAAAAAAACTAGAAATGGACTTTTAGGAGTTGATTATAGTTCAAAATTTTCTCCTTGGTTAGCTAATGGTTCGTTATCTCCAAGAAAAATATATTGGGAGATAAAAAGATATGAAAAGTCTATCCAAAAAAATCAGTCTACCTATTGGTTGATTTTTGAGCTAATTTGGAGAGATTTTTTTAAATATATTTCAATGAAGCATAGAGATAAGATATTCAAATTAGAAGGTATTTTGGATAGGAATTATGAGTGTAACAGATCAAAAAAATTATTTGAAACTTGGGTTGAAGGTAAAACTAAGTATCCATTTGTTAATTCCAATATGTTGGAATTAAAAAAAACTGGATGGATGAGCAATAGAGGTCGGCAAAATGTTTCAAGTTTTTTGGCTAAAGAATTAAAAATAGATTGGAGAATGGGCGCAGCTTATTTTGAATCCATGCTATTAGATTATGACGTCCATAGTAACTACGGAAATTGGATTTATGTTTCCGGAATTGGAAATGATCCTAGAGATAGAAAATTTGATATTAAATGGCAGTCAGAAAAGTATGATCCAAATATGAAACATCAAAATTTATGGTTGAATGAGAACTAGTTTAAATATAATTCTACCTAATCAGCTTTTTGAGGAATCTTCACTATTAAAAAAAAATAATGATTTTTTATTAATTGAAGAAAATCTTTTTTTTAATCAATATAAATTTCATAAGCAAAAAATCCTTTTTCATAGGTTATCAATGAAGTTTTATCAAATTTATTTGGAATCTTTAGGTAAAAAAGTAAAATATTTAGAGTCTACAAATCCTCACTCAGATATTATTATTTTTTTAGAAAAGAATATTGCTCTTTATTCTAAAATTGAAATAATTGATCCAGACGATAATTACATTGAGAAGCGTATAAAAAAATTTATCGAAAAAAATAAAATTGAGCTAGTAATTCACGAAAACCCTACTTTTTTAGCAAAAAAATATGATTTAAATCAATTTTTCAGAAAAGATAAAAAAAAATTTTTTCAAACTTCATTTTACAAATCTCAAAGAAAAAAATTAAATATTTTACTGAATAATGATGGAAGTCCTGATGGGGGAGAGTGGACATATGACACAATGAATAGAGAAAAATATCCAAAGGATAAAACTCCTCCTCAAATTATTCCAATTAATCTAAATCAAATGGTTTACAATGAATCATTAAAATATGTTGAAAAAGAATATTCTAAAAATCCTGGACAAATCCATAGTAAATTTTTATATCCAGTAAATTTTAGGGATGCAAAAAAGTGGTTTTCAAATTTTCTGGAAACCAGGTTCAATGAATTCGGGCCATATGAAGATTCCATTGTTAAAAATGAGAGTTTTCTTAACCATAGTTTACTTTCTCCTCTTTTAAATTCTGGTTTATTAACTCCTGATTTTATAGTTAAAAAATCACTAGAATTTTATTATAAAAAAAATATTAAAATTAATTCATGTGAGGGATTCATTCGCCAAATAATAGGATGGAGAGAATTTATTAGAGGTATATACTACTGTAAAGGATCTGAGGAAAGGACCAAAAATTTTTGGGGATTTAAAAGAAAAATACCAAAAAGTTTTTACGATGGAACAACTGGTATTGAACCATTAGATGATTCAATAAAAAAAATATTAAAAACTGCCTATGCTCATCATATAGAAAGATTAATGATAATAGGCAACTTTATGTTGTTATGTGAATTTGATCCTGATGAAGTTTATAAGTGGTTTATGGAGCTTTTTATTGATTCATATGACTGGGTAATGGTACCAAATGTTTATGGCATGAGTCAATTTGCTGACGGAGGAATAATGTCAACTAAGCCCTATATTAGCGGTAGCAACTACATACTAAAAATGAGTGATTATAAAAAAGGTAATTGGTCTGAAATATGGGATTCATTGTTTTGGAATTTCATTGATAAAAACAGAGTTTTTTTTAATAAAAATCCAAGAATGAGATTACTTGTGATAAGTTTTGATAAAATGAATTATGAAAAAAAAAATAAATTTCTTAGTGTTGCCAATAAATATCTTAATAAACTAGATATTTCAAATAACTTATAACTAACTGATGATGAAATTATTTATTTGTAAATCGTTTAAAAAATTAGTCAAATGAAAAAAAATATTGACCTTAAGGATTATGAAATTGATAGGGTTATTGAAATGGCATGGGAAGATAGGACTACTTTTGATGCTATAAAAGCTCAGTTTAACCTAAATGAAAATGATGTTATTAGATTAATGCGAAATAATTTAAAACTAAGTAGTTTCAAACTATGGAGAAAAAGAGTGCAGGGAAGATCAACTAAACATTTAAATAAAAGGGGAGTCGAAGTAAGTAGATTTAAATGTTCTAGACAGACATTAATAAGTAATAATAAGATTTCTAAGAGATAATTTTTAAATGAAAAATCAGATTATAAAATACATTTCATCTAACAAATTGATGACAATTCTTTTTATAATTTTTCCTACTGCAATGGGAATAGGAACTTTTATTGAAAGTTGGTATTCAACAACTGTCTCAAAAATATGGGTTTATAATGCTTGGTGGTTTGAACTCATTATGTTGTTGTTTATAATAGCTTTTATAGGAAATATTTTTAAATATAGATTACTAAGAAAAGAAAAATGGGCAGTTCTATGTATGCATTTGTCCTTTATTTTAATTTTATTTGGTGCTTTTGTCACAAGATATATTGGGTACGAAGGAATGATGCCAATAAGAGAAGGTGACTCATCCAATACATTTCTTTCTGAAAAAACATATTTAACTATTTTAGTTGATGGTGAATTTGAAGGTCAACCAATTCGAAAAAAAATTCAAAAAGAGGTTTTATTCTCAGAAGAAGTAAATAATAACTTTAATATTGAGGATGATTTTAAAGGTCAGCCTTTTGAAATAAAGTATTTAGATTATTTAAATAACGTAACCTCAGGATTAGTTTTAGATCCTGACGGAGAACGTTATCTTAAAATCGTTGAAGCTAATGATGGGTCAAGGCACGAACATTATATTAAAGAGGGAGATATTAGTAATATTCATAACCTTTTATTTACATTAAATAATCCAATTGATGGAGCAATTAATATTTCTGTTCGTGAGGGCCAATATTATATTTCGTCACCATTTGAAGGATCTTTCCTTATAATGGCAGATCAATCAAATGGTAATGTTTACAAAAATATTGAACAAGAATTGAAATTAAGGTCTTTATATACTTTTAACAATTTTCAATTTGTAATTCCAGAACCTGTTTTACGTGGATCCTTTGATATTGTTAAGGCTGATCAGGAGGATGGTCAGCAGCAAGATGTTATTAAACTTGAAATTAAATCAAACGGGACATCAGAAATAATAAATTTATTGGGAGGTAAAGGTTGGTCAAATCCTCCAGAAAAATTATCTGTATCTGGATTAGATTTCAATCTCCAGTATGGTTCTTTAAAATTAGAACTTCCTTTTTCGATCAAACTAAATGACTTTATTGCTGAAAAATATCCTGGTACTGAAAAAAGTTACTCTTCATTCATGAGTAAAATTGAAGTTGAAGATTCTGAATCTTTTAATTATGATATCTATATGAATCATGTATTAGATCATAAAGGATACAGGTTTTTTCAGGCTTCCTTTGACGCTGATGAAAAAGGAACAATTTTATCTGTGAATCATGACTTTTGGGGTACATGGATTACTTATGTAGGATACTTTTTATTGTATTTAAGTATGATTGGAATTTTTTTCATTGGTAAAACAAGATTCAAAGATTTGGCTAAAAAACTTGATAAAATTAAATTAATGAAATCAAAACTAACTGTTATTTTATTTTTTATCAGTTCTTCAATTTTTTCTCAATTTAATGATATTACCCCTATTAAAAATTCTATAAATTTTGATTCAATAATAATTCAAGATAAATTTTCAAAGGAACATGCCCAAAAATTTGGTTCACTTTTAATTCAAGATCTAGGAGGTCGAATTAAACCTGCAAATACTTTTTCTTCAGAACTCTTAAGAAAAGTTAGTAAAAGCGATACATATAAAGGATTATCTTCAGATCAAGTATTATTATCAATAATAAACTCGCCAGCTATTTGGTATAATGTTCCAATTATTTATCTTAAAAGGGGTAATGATTCAATTAGAGAAATTTTAAAATTACCTAAAAAAACTAAATACGCACCTTTAGTATCCTTCTTTGATGCAACTGGTACGTATAGGTTGGGCCAATATTTAGAATCAGCATACAGATCCTCAATTCCAAATCAGTTTGATAAGGATTTTATTGAAGTTGATAAAAGAGTTAATCTTCTTTATTCTGCATTAGAGGGAAAGGTATTGAAAATTTTTCCTGTACCTGGAGATGACAATAATAAGTGGGTTTCATATCCTGAATTAAGTGACTTTCAATTTAAAGATATGGATTCATTGTATGTTAGAAATGTTTTGCCTCTTTATTTTCAAGCTTTGAGATTAAGTTTAAAAGACAATGATTATAAAAACTCAGATAATTTATTAGAAAGTATAAAAGGTTTTCAAAAAAAATTCGGTTCTGAGGTTTTAATTTCAGAGAATAGGGTTGATGCAGAGATTTTATATAATAAATATGATATTTTTAAAAAGCTTTTTAGTTGGTATCTATATGCTGGATTATTATTATTCCTAATTTTAATTATTCAAATATTCATTAATAAGAAATGGATCAATTATATTTCAAATACTTTTAAAATAATTATTGTATTCTTGTTTAGCCTTCATACCTTAGGTTTAATTGGTAGGTGGTTTATTTCAGGACATGCTCCATGGAGTGATGCATATGAATCAATGATTTACGTTGCATGGGCAACAATGTTTTTTGGTTTAATATTTGGAAGAAAATCATCCCTTACAATTGCTACAACGGCATTTGTATCTAGTATGGTTCTTATGATAGCCCACTGGAATTGGATGGATCCTGCAATTGCAAATCTTCAACCAGTCTTAAATAGTTATTGGTTAATGATTCATGTCGCTGTTATTGTAGGAAGTTATGGCCCTTTTGCCCTTTCTACCATAACTGGAGGAGTTTGTTTATTTCTTATAATTTTAACAACAAACAAAAACAAGAAGAAAATTGATTTAAATATTAAAGAACTTACAATTATTAATGAATTGTCAATTACAGTAGGTCTTGTGATGCTAACGATTGGAAACTTTTTGGGAGGCATGTGGGCAAATGAAAGCTGGGGTAGATATTGGGGCTGGGATCCCAAAGAGACTTGGGCTTTAATTAGTATTATAATTTATGCATTTGTTCTTCATATGAGATTAATTCCTGCTTTAAGAGGTAGGTGGTTTTTTAACCTGATGACTATAGTTGCTTTTTCAAGTATTATGATGACTTACTTTGGAGTAAATTTTTATCTTACTGGCCTTCATTCATATGCTAGTGGTGATAAAATTATCACTCCTAATTTTGTTTACTATTCTATTTTATTTGTTTTTATATTAGGTGTGATTTCTTATTTCAGGAATAAAAAACACTACGCATGAGTAATAAAAATAAATGGTTAATTTTATCTATTGGTGGTCTTTTATTAATTGGTTTTGGATTAAGTCTTCTTGGAGAATCGATAATAAAAAAATACGAGAACCATCCAAATTGGTTTTATTGGGGTACTTTGGCTCTCGTAGTTTTTAATTCTGGAATTTGTATTGTGATTAAAGCTTCATCTATAAATTCAAAAAGTTAATTTTTCAATTTACCGGAATATACCATAAGTCTTTTTTTAGGTCAACTCCACCACCTAATTCATTTTGAATAACCCTATCTGTAATAAACACACCAATATTAGCCATATTTGTAAAATTATCAATAGCGTTAGGAAAATTCTGTCTTGTTCTGTGAATATTATATTCTTCAGAAAAAGTTCTATCAAATGCTTTTTCAACCCCATCTGCACCAATCATAAATCCAATTAATCCTCCCCAAGTAGCTGTTGGATTATCAGAATCCCATCCAGAGAGAGAACCAATTTTAATAGTTTCTTTGAGATCACCTTCGCCAGCAAATAAACTTATAATGCTAGCTGCAAAATTAATTCCCGCTGCAGCACATGCATTACATCTCATATTTCTTGAAGTTAAATCATAACCATCTTTTTGTTCAACTTGATATCTTTGATAGACATTATCTCTTATAGTCTCCCAAGGAATTTTTTCATAGTATTGTTTTTTTACAAAATCGTACATTTTTGCAGAATATGAATCATTTGGTAATAAATCTCTTGACTTTTCAGCAAAATTTATTAAGTTTTCTTTGGTTGTTTGATTTGGGTCAGCATTAGCAGCCATTGAATACATTGAAACATAGAATTTTGATATCCATTCAGCATTAAATCTGGCAGTAGTTTGAATTGGTAATTCAGCCATTTTAACTGCAAAATCTGGTCTTGCAGGTGAAAAGAAACCAAATATTTCAGTTGTAAGTTGAGCATCTATCATGTCAAAATCAGGGTTTTTTTCAGGATTACTTGTCTCAGGAGGAACAGTTCCTTCGATCATTAAATCCAAAGCTCTTTGATTAGATACCCATAAAAAATTTTCTTCTTCATTTTTTATGTGTTTTAACCAACCATCTCTAATCTGTTCACCAGTTAGTTTAGATGTTTTATTAGTATGTAATAAATGTTGATATATATATTCAATATCTGTATCATCATCTGCTCCCCATTTTCCATCTTCTCCTTCAAATACAAAATCAATAGTTCTTGAAAAGTCTTTTGTTCCTCCCCAATAGGCAGGTTGATCTTCTTTACCCCAGTCATCTCTTGTGTAGAAAGGGCCTGTTTTTATTTCACCAATATTTCCAATCTTATCCATTTCGGTGACAAGTCCAGTCCAATTTGCTATACATTGTGCAAGCCAAAACCCTTTAAGCTTATTAGTATATTCAGATCTTGAAATAATAATTTCATCTCCTGAAGGGGTATATTCTTCATAGGAAAGATTTGGATCTTTTATTGATTTGAATTCTGTTTTTGTAGTTTGAGTACAATTAGAAAATAAAATAATAGTAAATATTAGAATTGTGGAATTTAAAATAGTTTTCATCAGATTGTGTTTTTTTTCAAATTTAATAATTTATTAATATGATAATTTATTTTTTTTGTAAATTTATTATAAAATAAACTTACTAGTATGTCTGTATACAATTTAAATATTAATGGGAAGTCTAGAGTTGTTGATGTTTCTCCTGAAACTCCTCTTCTATGGGTTTTAAGAGATGAGATAGGTCTGGTTGGAACTAAATTTGGTTGTGGTATTGGTTCTTGTGGGGCTTGTACCGTTCATCTAGATGGTCAAGCAACGAGAAGTTGTCTACTTCAGGTAAGCCAATTAGAGGGGGCTAAGATAACTACAATCGAAGGATTATCACCAGACGGAGATCATCCCGTCCAAAAAGCATGGGAAGATAACGATGTAGCTCAATGTGGATATTGTCAATCAGGTCAAGTTATGACTGCCGCTGCTTTATTGAAAAATAATCCAAACCCTACAAAGTCTGATATCAGAAATTCTATGCATATCAATTTATGTAGATGTGCAACATATAATCGCATTGAAAAAGCAGTTTCAGATGCCTCAAAAAAATAATTCTTAATCAAAACTTTTTAAATGAAAATCATTAATTCAAACAAAATTAACAGACGAAGTTTTATAAAAAGATCAGGTGTAGCAGGAGGAGGACTAGTCATAACATTCAATCTGTTAAATTCTTTTAACTCTTTAACTCCCTTATCTGACAATATTGATAATATTAAATACAACGATTTCACATCATATATTAAAATATCCGATTCAGGCAAAGTGTCTATTTTTGCTGCCAATCCTGAAATCGGTCAAGGTATTAAAACTTCACTTCCAATGATTGTTGCCGAAGAGTTAGACGTTCCGTGGAAAGATGTTAATGTAGTTCAAGCTGGATTAGATACAAAAAAATATAAAAATCAGTGGGCCGGTGGAAGTTTAGGTGTTAAAATGAACTGGGACATTTTAAGAAAATCTGGCGCAGTAGCAAAACAAATGTTAATTAATGCAGCTGCCATTAAGTGGGGTGTCGACCAATCTGAATGTTTTGCTGAATCTGGTTATGTATTTAATGAAAACAATCAAAAACATAGTTACGGAGAATTAGTAAGTGAGGCTGCTAAACTTGATATACCTGAAAATGTTAAACTAAAGAATCCTGATCAATATAAGATAATTGGTAAAAACGTAACTAACGTTGATATCAAAAAGATAGTTACAGGAGAACCTTTGTTTGGAATTGATTATACAGAAAAAGGTATGGTTTATGCTTCTGTATTGCGACCCCCAGCTTTTGGTCAAAAACTAGAATCATTTGAATCAGATAATGCTAAAAAAATAAAGGGTGTTATTGAAATAGTAAAATTTGGTAACAAAGTTGCTGTAATTGCCAATAGTACATGGAATGCAATGAAAGGTAAAAAAGCTTTAAAAGCAAATTGGAAAAATCCTGAAATTCTAGAGGACTCAGAATTTCATAAAAACAAATTAAATGAGCTGTTGGATTCAAATCAGTTCAAATCATTGAGAAAAGATGGTGATGTAGAAAAGGCCTTTTCAGAAGCAGATAAAGTAATCGAAAAAAATTATGAATCTCCTTTTCTTCCTCACAATTGTTTGGAACCTATGAATTTTTTCGCTGATGTAACTGATAAAAAAATTAATCTTGTAGGTCCTATTCAAACCCCAGAAAGAGCTGCAAACGAGGTTGCTAAATTATTAAACAGAGATATTAAAGAAATTAATGTTAAAATGACAAGAATTGGTGGAGGCTTTGGTAGAAGGTTAATACCTGATTTTGTTGTGGAAGCTGCAGATATTTCTAACCGTATTAAAAAGCCAGTAAAACTTGTCTATTCCCGTGAAGATGATATGGCAGTTGGAATGTATAGGCCGGCTATTCATTATAGGATAGCTGCCTCTATAAAAAATAATAAGATTACCGGCTATTGGTTAAAAGAATCATCAATTAATAGTAACATGTATGGATTAATTCCAAATTTTTTGCCTGCTGGGGCGTTAAAAAATTATCAAGTTGATGCAGTTAACTATAAAAGTAATATTACAACTGCACCATGGAGAGCTCCATATACTAATTTTCTTGCTTTTGCTGAACAAAGCTTCTTTGATGAAATTGCTGAGGAATTGAAAGTAGATAGAGTGCAGTTCCATCTTGATTTACTCGAAAATGTCAAGGGAACAACGGATAAAAGGATACAATACAATCCTGAAAGATTTCAAAAGGTTATAAAGACTGTAGCTAAAAAAGCTAAGTGGGGTGAAAAATCTAAAGGAGTATTTAAAGGTTTTTCTGCCTATTATTGCCACAATACACATGTTGCTCAAGTAGCTGAGGTTGAGTTAGAAGACGGATATCCAATTGTAAAAAAAGTTATCTGTGCCGTTGATTGTGGTATTTTAGTAAATCCAATAGGTGGTAATAATCAAGCTGTAGGTGGTATAATAGACGGGATTGGACATGCAATGTATGGAGACTTTGAATTTAAAAAGGGTGTACCCAATTCAAAAAACTTTGACAAATTTGAATTGATTCGGATGAATCAAACTCCTAAAGTTGAAGTTCACTTTGTTAAAAATGATTTTTCGCCTACTGGATTGGGAGAGCCTACATTACCTCCAGTTGGAGCAGCAATTTCTAATGCTATATACAAAGCTATGGGTGTAAGGTTATACAAACAGCCTTTTTCAAAAGAACTTAAATTAAAAAATATAATAGGTTAAGCCACACTAGATTTATTAAATTAGTTTTTGATTATTAATTATTATAAATGATTTCTTATACTGAAGCAATTGAAATTATTGAAAATCAAAAACTTAAAGGCGATAAATGTTTTTTAAATCTTAAAGATTGTCTAGATAAAATAACTTCTGAAAATATTTTTTCTCCTATTGATTCCCCACCTTTTTCGCAGTCAGCAATGGATGGATATGCTATAAAGTTTGGAAAATCAGACAAGTATAAAATAATTGGTGAATCAAAGGCTGGTGTAGCTCCTGATTTGAAAATAAAGGAAGGTGAGGCAATAAGAATTTTTACTGGAGCTTTTATTTCAGAGGAGGCGGATTGTGTTATAATGCAAGAATATGTTAAGAAAAAAGGAAATCAAATTCAAATTTTAAAAAAGCCTTTAATAAATGAAAATATAAGGTTTAAAGGTGAGCAAGTAAAGAAAGGAGAATTAGTCCTTCAAAAAGGAATTAAAGTTAATCCTGCAGTTATAGGTTATTTAGGTAGTTTAGGATTAAAAAAAATACCGATTTTTAATAATCCTAAAATAAGTATTATAATCACCGGTGATGAATTAGTAAATAACTCATCAGATCTTAAAAAAGGTCAAATATATGAGTCAAATTCACAGATGCTTCTAGCTGCATTATCTAAAGAAGGAATCACTAATGTTGATGTATTTAAAATAAATGATGACCTTGGAGCAATAACTAATAGTATTAAAAATATAATACTAAGCTCAGATTTAATTATTTTATCAGGTGGTATATCAGTAGGTGATTATGATTATGTTAAAGAAGCTCTGAGTTTAAATAATGTTAATGAACTTTTTTATAAAGTTAATCAAAAACCTGGTAAGCCTATATGGTTTGGTGAAAAAGCAAATAAATTTGTATTAGCACTTCCTGGTAATCCTGGATCAAGTTTAACATGTTTTTATATTTATTTTTTACCAATTCTCAGGAAATTTCTGAATAAAAATAATATTCATTTAAAGAAAACTGACGCTATTCTTGATTCTGAAATTATAAATAATTCTGGAAAGACACTTTTTTTAAAAGGAATTTTAAAAAACAATAAAGTTTCTTTATTATCAGGTCAGTCTTCTGCAAAATTAGTTGGTTACTCTAAAAGTAATGTCCTTATTTATGTTCCTGAAAAAACTAAAAAAATTTCTGTAAATAATAAGGTTGAATGTTTTATAATTCCAAACTAAATATGTCTTTGGAGATATCTATATACTTTTTTTTGATTATAAGTTTAGTTGCATTTTTATATTCTTCGGTGGGTCACGGAGGAGCAAGTGGTTATATTGCATTAATGACATTATTTTCTTTGCCCATAACTTATATCAAGCCAATTGCATTAGTTTTAAATATTTTCGTAGCTGGTGTTTCATTTTTTTTTTATCAAAAAAAACTATTTTTTAAATGGGAATTATTTTTTCCATTTGCAATTTCATCGATTCCCGCATCTTTTATCGGAGGATATATTTCTATCGACTCCGATATCTATAAAATTATATTAGGATTATTTTTAATTATTGCAGTTTTAAGAATTTTATTAATTAAAATAGAAGAAAATCTTTCCTTAAGAAAAAATAATAAAAAATTATCATTTATAATTGGCTTTATAATTGGCTTTATATCAGGGCTAATTGGAATTGGTGGAGGAATAATTCTTAGCCCAATTATAGTTTTATTAAAGTGGGGAACCTTAAAACAAACTGCTGCAGTTTCAGCTTTATTTATCTTTGTTAATTCAATTTCTGGATTTATGGGATATTTAATTAATGGTAATATTTTACCGTCAGAATATCTAATTCTTATTCCAATAGTTTTATTTGGAGGAATTTTAGGGTCATTATACGGAAGTTTTTTTAGTTCCAATAGAATTTTATCTTATTTACTTGCTTTTGTATTAATAATTGCATCATCTAAATTATTATTTCTTTAATTTTAAATTATGAAAAATAAACAATTAACAAATCAAAAAGAATTTGTAATAGTTAAATACTTTGGGATTATTTCTGAAAAAACCGGAAAGAATGAAGAGAGAATAGAATTAACAGATAATGATATTTCTAATTTTTTAAAAAAAATCTTTTTGCAATATAAATTAGAAAAATTCTCAGTTAATATTTCTGTAAATCATAAAATTATAAATTTAAATCAACCATATAAAATTAAAAATAGTGATGAAATAGCAATTTTACCACCTTTTGCTGGAGGTTAAAAATGGAGAGATACAAAAGACAAATAAAACTCAAAGAAGTAGGTGAAAATGGGCAAAAACTAATAAATGATTCAAAAGTATTAGTAGTTGGAGTTGGAGGCTTGGGATGTGCAATTTTACCCTATCTGATTTCTGCTGGAATTGGAAAGATTGGAATTGCTGATGGAGATCTTGTTGAGATTTCAAATCTCAGTAGGCAGGTAATTTTTAATGAATCTTCAGTTGGCCTTTATAAAGTTGATGAAGCTTTAAATTCATTAAAAAACTTAAATAGTGAATCTGAAATAGTTAAATACCAAAACTATATTACCAATAAAAATATTTTAAAAATTTTTAATTTATATGATATAATAATTGATGCTACTGATAGTTTAGAATTAAGATATTTGATAAATGATGCTTGTGTAGTTTTAGACAAACCTTTTATATATGGGTCAGTACACAAATATCAGGGTCAAGTTTCAACTTTTAACTATAAAAATGGACCTACATATAGATGTTTGTATCCTAACCAAAATGCAGTTATTGAAAATTGTGATGAAGGAGGTGTCATGGGAACCACAGTTGGTCTTATTGGAATGATTCAAGCGAATGAGCTTATGAAATTGATATTAAAAAAGGGAGATAATTTATCTGGAAAATTACTTTTATATGATGTTTTAAACAACAAACAAGAAATTTATAATTTTTCAAAAAATAAAAATATTTTAGTTGACAAATCTCAATTTTCTAGTCATTTAAATAATGAAATAAATAATATTAGTTTTAATGAGGCCTTAAGTTTTAAAAATTCAATTTTTTTAGATGTAAGAGAATTAAATGAAATACCTAAAATAGTTAAAAATGATTTTATTAATATTCCATTAAGTGAATTAAAAGAAAAAATTAATCTATTAAATAATAAAACTTGGATAATGATCTTTTGTCAAACGGGAAAGAGAAGTATATTAGCAAAAAGAATTTTATTTGATAATAATTTTGTAAAATTAAAATTAATTAATGAAGGGGCGAAAGAAATTAATCAGTTAATAAAAAAATAAGAAATGAAAAAAATATTTATAGATGGTCCGATATCTCCGGATTTTATTTCTGACTCGATAAGCAAACATCAGTCAAAACTCAACATTGGGGCTCATAACATTTTCCTTGGACAGGTAAGGGCTGATGTTATTTCAGGTCAAAATGTAAAGTCAATTGAATACTCTGCATATGAAGATATGGCAAAAAAAAAAGTTAATGAAATAAGGGAGGATGCTTTTAAAAAATATGACTTAACCTGTCTTCATACCTATCATAGTCTTGGAAATGTTAAAGTCGGAGAGATCAGTTTTTTTGTTTTTGTTTCATCTGTTAGACGAAGCGAAGTATATGAAGCGACTCAGTTTCTAGTTGATAGAATAAAAAATGAAGTTCCTATTTTTGGTAAAGAAATTTTTGAAAATGAAAAATTTCAATGGAAAGAAAATATTAATTGATTATAAATTATGATTGATATTACTGAAAAATCTACCACACTAAGAATTGCCCACGCTAAAGCAGAGGTAGTTGTAAGTAATAAAGAAACAATTAAAGCTATAAAAGATAACAAAGTGCCCAAAGGGGACGTATTTGAAATGTCTAGGACTGCAGGTTTATTTGCTGCTAAAAACACTTATAACTCAATTCCAGATTGCCATCCATTACCTATTGAGTCCACAGCGATTAAATTCGAAATAAAAGGGCTTAAAATAATTATAAATGTTGAAGTTAAAACTATTTATAAAACTGGTGTAGAAGTTGAAGCTATGCATGCTTCAACTATTGTAGCTTTAACAATTTATGATATGTTAAAACCAATTGATAATAAAATAGAAATTCAATCAATAAGGTTAGTTGGTAAAATAGGAGGGAAGAGTACTTATAAAGAATTTAATTCTAAAAATTCTCATAATGCAAGTGTTATTGTTTGTTCTGATTCGATTTCCGCAGGTAAAAAAGAAGATAAGGCTGGAAAAAAAATTATTGAAAAATTAAAAAAACATAATGTTCAAATTTTAAATTATAAAATTATTCCTGACGATAAGCAAAAAATACAAGACACCGCCTTAAAATATTCTTTGAAAAGCGATTTGGTTATTTTTACTGGAGGGACTGGAATGTCAATAAGAGATAATACTCCCGAAGCTTTAAGTCCTATATTAGAAAGAAGAATACCAGGAGTAGAGGAGGAAATTAGAAGATATGGGCAAGAAAGAATGCCTTATGCAATGTTATCCAGAAGTTTAGTTGGGACTATTGGCAAATCAATTGTAGTCGCTTTACCAGGTTCAACAAAGGGTGCTGAGGAATCTATGAATTCCATTTTCCCGTTTATTCTTCACGTTTTTAAAATTTTTAAAGGATCAAGGCATGATTAATAATAACAACAAAATTTTAACAGATTCGTATGGAAGATTTCATTCTTATCTTAGAATTTCATTAATAGAAAAATGTAATCTTCGATGTAATTATTGTATGCCAATTAATGGTGTTCCTTTGAAGCCAAAAAAAGATTTAATGACTTCTGAAGAAATTTTTGAAATATCTAAAATATTTGTCAAATATGGTGTGGATAAGATAAGACTTACTGGGGGTGAACCTCTAGTAAGAAAAGATTTTGAAGAAATTATTAAAAAAATATCTACTTTAAAAACAAAAATTTCATTAACAACTAATGCGGTTTTAGTAGATAGGCACATAAGCTATTTAAAAAAAATTAAAAATTTATCAATAAATATTAGTCTTGATACGCTTAACTCTGAAAAATTTAAAAAAATCACCTTTAGAGATCATTTTACAAAAACATATCAAAATTTATTAAAGTTAGTTGATAATAATTTTAAAGTAAAACTGAATGTAGTTTTAATGAAAGGAATAAATGATGATGAAATATTAGATTTCATTCAGCTATCAATTAAACTAGGTATTCAAATTCGATTTATAGAGTTTATGCCTTTTGATGGTAATAGTTGGAAAAAAGATAAATTAGTTTCACAAAATGAAATATTATCAGTAGTTAAGGCACATTATGCAAATCATTTTATTGAAGAGTCAACAGATACAAAAAATTTCATTGCAAGAGATTTTAAAATCAGAAAATTAAATGCTTCTTTTGGAATTATAAGTACTGTAACAAATCCCTTTTGTGACACCTGTAATAGAATTCGACTTACTGCAGACGGAAAATTGAAAAATTGTTTATTTTCTAATAATGAAGTTGATTTATTAAAATCTTTTCGATCTGGAAAATTAATAGAACCAATAATATCTGGAATTATTGATAAAAAAATGTCAGTTAGGGCAGGAATGGATACTTTTGAAAAATTTAAAAATCCTGAAATTCATTCTAAAAATCGTAGTATGATTACTATAGGAGGTTAATCCATTTAAATAAAATTATTATAATCTTCAGGCGTATCAATATCAACTAAAGTATTTGGATCTGGCTGCAGTATTATTAAACTTTTTTTATTTTGATTTATGATTTTTTTTGCTCCAAAATCCTCATTTAGCTCTAAAAGCTCATTAAAAAATAATTTAGAAAAAATAGCAGGTATTCCATTTTTTTTACCGTATTTAGTTACAACTATTTTATTTTTTTTAAATTCATTAATCATCTTTTCAAGATATTTTTTTGAAATAAAAGGCTGATCTGTGAGAATAAAAAGTACTCCATCAATTTTATGATTATCATTTAAAATATTTTTAATTGCTATTGAAATTGAACTACCAATTCCATTTTTCCATTTTTTATTATTTATAATCCTAATATTATATTTAGACACAGTCTTAAATATTTTATTGAATTTTGATCCTAAAACAATCATATTATTTCCTCTATTAATTGATTCAGTAATTTTTATGGAGTTTTCAATTAATGTCTTTTCTTTCCATTTTAATAGCTGTTTAGGTTTATTCATTCTTTTTGATCCTCCAGCTGCAAGAATTACTGTAACTAGATTTTTATCCATAATTTTTAACTATTAGATTCAAAAATCTCAAATTATTTTTTTATATAATTTATTTTTTGAAATTAATATTATTTCTGAAATAATTGATATTGCTATTTCTTGGGGAGTTATTGATTTAATTTTTAGTCCAGCAGGGCTGTAAATTGAATTGAGGAAATCTTCACTAAGTTCATAATTATATTCTATAGAGGAATTAATCAACATATTTTTTCTTTTTTTAGTTCCAATTATTCCAAGATAAAAAAGAGGAAATTTACTTAACTCAAGGAAATTTTTAAAGTCATAGGCGTAATTGTGAGACATTAAAACAGCAGAAGTATAGTTGTCAATTTTTAATTTATTAAAATTTTCTGAATGAATATTTTCAACAACTTTAGCTTCAGGGAAATCAATTTTAGTTTTACTATTATTTGGTGACCCTATAATTGTAACTTCCCATCCTAAATTACTTGATATTTTACATAAAGGTGAGGCATCATGTTCAGTTCCAATAATAATTAATCTTATTACTGGAAATAAAACATCGTTAAAAATCAACCCTTTTTTAAATTTTTTTAGTTTATTATTAAACTTATTTGAAGATCTATTATATAAGATTTCAGATCCTTGGTTTGATTCCTCGGTATTTTCTTTATTGTAATATGAAATTATTTTAAATTCAGACCTTTCATTTAAAAAATTAAGAATATCATTAACATGTTTTATTTTTAGATTAATTGGTTCAATTAAAATATATATTTTTCCCTCACAACCTAATCTGTATCTTCCGTCATAACTAATTGTTTTAGGATTATTTGATTTAAAAACATTCAGTGAATGATGCCATACATCTTTTTCTACACAACCACCACTTATCGCTCCAATTTGGGTGCCATCTTCACAAAATAACATTCTAACTCCAGGCTTTCTATATGAAGACCCTTCAAGTTCTACTATTGTTGCTATTACACATGAAAGTCCTTTTGAAATTGCTTTTTTATAAAATTTTAAAATATCTTTAAATTCGTGAGTCATGATTTTATTTTAGTAAAAAAAGTTTAGTCAATAAAGGAAATTTTATGTGTTAAAGATAATTAAGACTAAAATATTTTTAATTAAACCAAGACAATTTTATTTAAATTAGTAAATAGGAAAATGAAAATTGAGAATAAGTTTCTTAAAATTAATAAAACTGTAAGATATTCAACCTTTGGTGATTTAACTTTAGAGACTAAATATTTTTGGATTTTACTACATGGTTCAAATATGATTTGTGAGCAAATGTTATACAAATTTAAAAATTTTAATCCTAAAGAACATTTTTTAATATCCCCTGAAGGTTTATCACGATTTTATAAAAGTGGATTTAATGGAGATGTTGTTGCTTCATGGATTACAAAAAGAGATAGATTAGAGGAAATTAAAGATGTATCAGCATATTTGACAAAAATATTAAATCTTTATAAAAAGTATTTATCAAAAAAATGTAAAACAATTTTATTAGGTTTTTCTCAAGGAGGTACTATTGCATTCAGATGGCTACATTCTAAAAATATCAATATTGATTATTTTATTCCATATTCATGTTGGATTCCTGAAGATATTAATTTGAAATTAAGTAAAACTGATTTGAATAAAGTTAATATTATTTATACATATGGAATTGATGATCCATATATAAATAAAAAAAAATCCGATGAAGTTATAACTTTAGTTAATAAAAATAAAATCAAAATTTCATTTGAAAAATATAAGGGTTCTCATAGAGTAGAGAAAACACAATTGATTTATATTTTTAAAAAGTATATAAAAACTTAATTCAAATTAATTCTTAGCCCTGCAAAAAATCTAATTCCTTGATTTGAAGCATAAACATAAGATGTGTCAAAACTTAATCCATAAGGATTTTCAGAATTGACTTCAATTTTTCCATTTGAATCATAAACTACTTTTTTGTCAAATGGATCAAAAGATCTAGAGATACTTCGAGCATCTGGAGTAAAATTTAAAATATTTTTTAAGCCAAGATAGAACTCATATTTATTAATTAAAGATTTTGTTATTTGTATATTCTGTATGCTATAAGTAGGAGAATATTGTGGTCTTGGGTCATTTATATTTAATAATGGAAGAAGCATTGGCCCAACAATATTTCCAGTATAATCAAATTTTAGATTTAAGTTTGATATTTCATAAGAAATTCTCCAATTACCGTGAAAATTTTCTGTTAAATAAGGATCTTTATTGATTCCTTCATCTTTTGTATAAGAATCAAGAAAAGTAACCCCTAAATTCATTCTTAACCCGTTGGGAAAAGTTGAATTTATATTTATTGACCCTCCCCTTGATATTGATGATCCTTCTAGATTTTGATAAATTATTTTATCAGGATCAAAATCATAATCAGGGATTATTTTATTACTAAATGTTGTATAGAAAATACTTGAATCAAAATCAATAATTACACCTGACTTAAAATAAATATTTTTTACGAAATTTAGATTTATATTCTTTGATTTTTCAGGATCAATATTTTCTAAAAATACGACCTCTCTTGATCCAGTTAGAGCAGCATGGTCTTCTGTAAATACATTTTTTATTCTGAATCCTGTTCCCATTCCAATTCTAATTGTAGATGTTTTATCATTAGAATTCCATTTATAGTTGATTCTAGGAGTTATAATATCTTTATATGTAGAATTGTAATCATATCTAATTCCAAGCAGTAATGAATTATTATTATTTAATTTTAATTCATCTTGAATAAAAAAACCAGGTAAATAAACTTTATCATCCTCGTTTTTGAATGAAATTTCGTTAAATGTAGCCGTTGAGTTGTCATCATACATGGTATATCTTAATGCTAATCCAAATGTTAAATCATTTGATTTAATTGATTTATTCCATAAAAATTGACCAAATCCAATAAATTGATTTGCTTTATATAGGGTTGTCCCATATGCGGAATTTTGAATATGATTATTCAGACTAAATTCGAATTTTAGATTATTACTAAAGTTATGATTACCAAAAATCTCCCATCTTGAAGTATAAATACTTTCTCCATAAATTTCATTTGAACCCCTATATTGTGGAGACCAATTGGTTTGACCTCCCCATCTGTCTTCATATACAAATCTTGAAGCTATTGATGACTTTTTATTAAAATTTATTTTATTAAAAATAGAAATCCTATCTTGAAGAGTAAGGTCAGTAAAGCCATCATTGTTATTGTCTATAGGGTTTGAATAATTAAAATAATTTATACCTAAGATAGATTCAATTTTATCTCCTATTCTATATTTATATCCTAAATCATAATTTTTTTCACCCCATCCTGAATAAAAAGTATCAAATGAAAGTTTATTTGAATATTCTGGTAGTTTAGTAATTAAATTAATTAAACCTCCAATTGCCTCTGAGCCATATGTTGCAGAAGCTGGACCTTTTATAATTTCAATTTTTTCAATTAATGACTGGGGTATCCCTGTTAAACCGTAAACAGTGGATAATCCACTTACAATTGGGAGTCCATCTATTAGAACCATTGTATATGATCCGTCTTGACCATTAATATGAATGTCTCCAGTATTACATACTCCACAATTTATCTGAGGTCTAACGCCATTAATATTTTGAATTGACTCAAAGATTGAGGCTGTTGGGTTTGATTTAAAAAAATTTTTGTTATAAACTTCAACTGGAACGGAGCTGTTCAGTTTAGTTACTGGCTTTAATGTCCCTGAAACAACAATTTCATCAAGATCTTCATTAGAAAATAATTCAATTACACCTAAATCTTGAAGATTATTTTTTTCAAGATCAACTAAAATTTTTTTTGATTGTAATCCGACAAATGAAAAAATCAAGTTAAATTTAGTTTCACTAATATTATTAATAATAAAGTAACCGTTTTTATTAGAGACCGTCCCTTTTTTTAATTCTTTAGCATATATAGAAGCTCCTGATACAGGTTTATTTTCAAAAATAATATTACCAGTAAGAGTGTAATTTTGTCCAAAGGTTATTTTTGAAATTATAAGTA
>CAJPUR010000014.1 GCA_905381055.1 uncultured Flavobacteriaceae bacterium | reverse complement strand
GGAGTAGCTTCAACCTCAGGGGTAGCTTCAGTCTCTGGAGTAGCTTCGACAGCTTCTAAAGCAGCTTTTGCATCAGCAATTCTTTTTAAATTTACTTCCTTTTCAGCTTCTAAAGCCTTAGACTTTGCAAGTGTCTGTTCTTTTGAAATATTATTGATTTTAGATTGTATCCTATTATTTTTATCATCAAGCCAATCTTCAAATTTTTTGTCAGCTTGTTCTTGAGTTAGTGCTCCTTTTCTTACACCAGTACTTAAATGATATTTTAACATTACCCCCCTGTAAGATAAAAGTGTTCTAGCAGTATCTGAAGGTTGGGCACCATTTTTTAACCATTTTAAAGAATCATCAATGTTTAGATCTACAGTGGCGGGATTTGTATTAGGATCATAAACGCCAAGTTTTTGTAGATATCTACCATCTCGTTTTGCACGACTATCAGCAGCAACAATCCAATAGAAAGGTTTTCCTTTTTTACCGTGTCTTTGTAATCTTATTCTTACTGGCATAACATATTAATTTAATTGGGTACTCGACCCATGATTATTAATTCAGGATGCAAATATAGTATTTTTTAAATATCAATATTAAAATTTATTTTAAGTTATTAGAACTTTATTAATTCATTTCTCAATTAAGCTTTAAATAAATTTTGCCTAAAATTTCAAAAAAGACTATTTTCGCGACCATAATTGCAAACTAAATACCAATGAAAATTATAAAAAAAGATAGTGATAAATTAAATTCAATAATATCAATTTCATTGGAACAAAATGATTTTGCAGATAAAGTGTTGAAAATCCTAAAAGACTATCAAAAAAAAGCAAATATCCCTGGTTTCAGAAAAGGCCATGTCCCAATGGGTCTAGTAAAGAAACAATACGAAAATGCAGTTACAGCTGATGAGGTAAACAAACTTTTACAAGAAAAACTTTCAAGTTACATTAAAGATGAAAAAATAGAAATTTTAGGAAATCCCTTGCCAAAGTTAAAAAAGGAATTAGATTGGAAATCACCTGAAATTACTTTTGAATTTGAAATTGGACTGGCACCTAATTTTGATTTAAATCTCAAATCAAAAAAGAAGGTAACCTACTACAAGATTGAAGCTGATCCAAAAATGATTACTAATCAAGTAGAATATCTTCAAAAACAATATGGGAAGTTAATTCCAAAGACGGATATAAAAAATAATGAACAAATTACAATAGAGTTTGATATTAAAGAAAATCAAATCAATAAATCAGCTACTATAGAGCTCAAAGAAATTAAAAGCACCAAAATTATAAAGTTGTTGAAGTCTTCCAAAGTTAGTGACAAAATCCAAATTCCTTTTAAAGGTCTATTTAAGTCTGAAAATGACTATTCTAGACTAATTGGAAAACCTTATGAAGAAATTAAAGATTTAATTATTAATACAACTATTAAAGAAATAAACTACCTTGAACCTGCTAAATTAGATCAAAATTTGTTTGACAAAGCATATAAAAATGAAAAAATTAAATCTTTAAAAGAATTGAAGTCAAAAATAAAGATTGATTCTGAAAAACAATTTGAAAATCAATCTGATCAAAAACTTTTAAATGATGTAAATGAATTTCTCATTTCAATAAATAACTTTGATTTACCAAAAAAATTTTTAGTCAAATGGATCCAAACTTCTGGAGATAAACCACTTGACAAAAAAGAAGCTAATGAAGAATTTTTAAAGTCTGAAAAAGGAATTCGTTATCAATTAATAGAAGCGAAAATTATTAAATTAAATAACCTAGAGATTAAATTTGAAGAATTAAAATCTTTTGCAAAGGAAATGATTAAAAATCAAATGGCTCAATATGGACAAACAAATCCTGAAGAAAAAGAATTAGATAAAATTGCAGCTAGAATTTTTACTAACAAAGAAGAAACAAAAAGATTATCAGATCAATTAATGAGTAAAAACCTTTTGGAATTTTATAAAAAAAATATTTCTTTTAAAAATAAAAAACTTAGTTATGATTCTTTCATTAAAGAAGTATATGGTTCTAAACAATAATTTTAATAACTTTTAGTTTAAATAAATAAGAATATGAATTACGGAAAAGAATTTAAAAAATTTGCAACAAAAAATCAGGGTATAAACTCTATGTATTATGATAAAATCATTAGTAGTATGACGCCATACATTATTGAAGAACGTCAATTGAATGTTGCTCAAATGGACGTTTTTTCTAGATTAATGATGGATAGAGTAATGTTTTTAGGAACTGCAATAAATGATCAAGTGGCAAATATTATTCAAGCTCAACTACTATTCTTGCAGAGTGTTGATTCTAAAAGAGATATTCAAATGTATATTAATTCTCCAGGGGGAGGAGTTTATGCTGGTTTAGGGATATATGATACAATGCAATATATTTCTCCTGATGTAGCTACAATTTGTACTGGAATAGCTGCTTCAATGGGAGCAGTCCTTTTGTGTGCTGGAAAAAGTGGAAAAAGATCTGCATTACCTCATTCAAGAATTATGATACATCAACCATTGGGGGGAGCACAAGGACAAGCCTCTGACATTGAAATTACTGCCAGAGAGATATTAAAATTAAAGGATGAACTTTATCAAATTATTTCAAAACATTCCAAACAAAGAATATCTAAAGTTACTGACGATAGTGATAGGGACTACTGGATGAAGGCTGAAGAAGCACACGCTTATGGAATGATTGACGAAGTATTAAAAAAATAAAAAAGTAAATGTCAAAAGAAAACCTTAGTTGTTCATTTTGCGGAAGGCTAAAAGATCAAACTGATCTTTTAATCGCTGGGTTAGATGCTCACATATGTGATAGATGTATTAATCAAGCTAAGGATATTCTTGTCGAAGATGTTTCTAAAGAAAAAACAAATAAAAAAGAAGTTGATAATTTAGAATTAAAAACTCCCAAAGAAATAAACACTTTTTTAAATCAATATGTTATTGGTCAGGACCATGCAAAAAAAGTTTTATCTGTCGCAGTTTATAATCATTACAAAAGGATACTTAATTATAAAAAAATTGATGATCTAGAAATTCAGAAAAGTAATGTTTTATTAGTTGGAGAGACTGGAACTGGTAAAACCCTTTTAGCTCAAACTATATCTAAAATGCTTAAAGTTCCGCTTGCAATTGTTGATGCAACAATTTTAACTGAGGCAGGATATGTGGGTGAGGATGTTGAAAGTATATTAACTAGGCTTCTTCAGGCCTCAGACTATAAAGTTGAAAAAGCTGAAAAGGGTATAGTATTTATTGATGAAATTGATAAAATTGCAAGAAAAAGTGACAACCCTTCTATTACAAGAGACGTTTCCGGAGAGGGTGTTCAACAAGCGCTTTTAAAATTATTGGAAGGAACAATTGTTAATGTCCCTCCTAAAGGGGGAAGAAAGCACCCTGACCAAAAATTTATTGAAATTGATACTTCTAATATTTTATTTATTGCTGGCGGAGCATTTGATGGAATCCAAAGAGAGATTAACAAAAGATTAAATTTAAAAGAAATTGGATACAAAAATTCTCAAAATAAAGATGATCTTGATGAAAAAAATTTAATACAATATATCACTCCCAAAGATGTTAAATCATTTGGTCTTATCCCAGAAATAATTGGTAGACTTCCCGTTTTGACTTATATGAATTCGTTAGATAAAAAATCACTTAGATCTATCCTTACAGAGCCAAAAAATGCAATTATTAAACAATATATTAAACTTTTTGAGATGGATTCAATTAATTTAAGTTTCACTCCTGGTTCATTAGACTTTATAGTTGATAAAGCTTTAGAGTATAATTTAGGGGCTCGAGGCTTAAGATCACTATGTGAATCTATTTTAACTGATGCAATGTTCAATTACCCTGGAAGTAATAAAATGGAACTGAAAATAACTAAAACTTACGCTGAAAATAAATTATCAAAAATTAAAATTACTAATTTAAAAGCCGTGTCATAACTAAAATAATTTAATTAAGTCCTCAACAAAATCTCTATTATTTGAAAGTCTTGGAATTTTATGTTGTCCTCCTAATTTATCATTAAATTCTAACCATCTATAAAAAGTATTTTTAGGAACAATATTAACCTTTGGTTCTCTCATTGTTATGTTTTTGTGTCTTTTAGCTTCATAGTCAGAATTTTCGTCTTTTAAAGCTGAATCAAGAATTCTAATAAAATTTTTCATGTTAGTTGGTGGTTTTTCAAATTCAATAAACCATTCATGGGTACCCTTAATATTTTTGTCCATATAAATAGGGGCAACTGTATAATCAATTACATTAACATTGACTTTAGAGGTTGCAATTGAAATAGCTTTTTCTGCATTATTCATCATCAATTCTTCTCCAAAAGCATTAATAAAATTCTTAGTCCTTCCGGATAAAATTATTCTATATGGTTTAAGATTTGTAAATATTACTACATCTCCAATCTTGTATCTCCACAATCCTCCGTTAGTAGTAATTATAATTTCATATTTAATCCCAATTTTAACTTCAGATAAAGGAATTATGGATTCAAAATCTTCTTTGTTTGAATTAATTGGAATAAATTCATAAAAAATTCCATAATCTAACATCAATAATAATTCATTCGAATTATTTGTATCTTGAATAGCAAAAAATCCTTCAGAGGCATTATATATCTCATAATATTTAAAATTATTAGAATTTAAAATTTCACCATACTGATTTTTGTAAGGATCAAAATTTATTCCACCATGAAAATAAACCTCTATCTCTGGCCAAATCTCTAAAACATTTTTTTTACCTGTGTCTTTTAAAATTTTATTAAGTAAAACTAACATCCATGACGGAACTCCTGCAAGACTTGTTACATTTTCATTTAAACTTTCATCAATTATGCCTTTTATTTTCTTTTCCCAAATTGGAATTAAAGAAGTTTTTTGGCTTGGAGTACTACTAAACTGTGCCCAAATAGGAAGATTATCAATTATTATTGCAGACAAATCTCCAAAATAAGTATTCCCTTTTTGATAGATTTCTTGACTTCCACCAAGCCTAAGGCATTTGCCTGACAATAAGTTAGAATCAGGGTTATTATTAAAGTATAATGACAACATATCTTTACCCCCTTTGTAATGGCAATCTTCAAGCGACTCTAAACTGACCGGAATAAATTTGCTTTTAGAATTTGTTGTACCACTAGATTTAGCAAACCATTTAATTGGTGTTGGCCACAAAATATTATTAACACCCTCTCTACATTTATTTATTTTAGGCTCAAGATCATCGTAATTTATAATTGGTAATCTATTTTTAAAATCTCTATAATTTTTAATAGTAGAGAATTCATTTTTAATACCAATTTCAGTTCTTTTAGAGAAATCAATTAAATCCGTCAATATTTCTCTTTGAACTTCATTTGGATATTTCATAAATAATTCTATTTGATGAATTCTTTTTTTTAATATCCAGGAAGCGATTGAATTAAAGAAAGGAATGGGCATTTTTATTATATTTAAACATTATAAATATAAATCTTTCTTTTTTATGTTTTCTGGAGTTCTAAAAAAAATGATTAGTGAATTCGGAAATGAAATAGTTTACTATCTGGATTTTGAAAATGAATTTTTAATAATGAATCAATTTTTGGATAAAAAAATGAAATTAATTTTCAATGGTTACGAATGCCTTAATTGTAAATCAGATGAAATAATTTTTAGACAAGGATATTGTAAAAAATGTTTTTATGATCTACCTATAACTGGAGATTGGATAATGAAACCCGAATTAAGTAAAGCCCATCTAAATATTGAAGATAGAAACTTGGAATATGAAAAAAAAATTCAAATTCAACCTCACATTATTTATCTAGCAGTTTCAAGTCACTTAAAAGTTGGTGTAACAAGAAAATCTCAATTAACAACAAGATGGATTGATCAAGGAGCTCATCAAGCAATTTCATTAGCCGAAGCACCTAATAGATTTATTGCTGGGGTATGTGAGGTAGAATTAAAATCCTATTATTCGGATAAAACCAATTGGAGGAAAATGTTAGAAAATAATTTTGAACAATTAGACTTAAAAAAAGAAAAAGATATGGCTCTTAAAAAGATTCCTGAAAAAATATATTCCCAATTAATTCCTAAAAAAGATGACCCTTTAACAATAAACTTTCCTGTAGTTAAAACTCCAGAAAAGGTAAAAAGTTTAAATATTATAAAAGAAAATAATTTTGAAGGAACTCTTAAAGGAATTAAAGGTCAGTATCTAATTTTTGAGGATAATTCAGTATTTAACATAAGAAGCAATGAAGGATTGATAATAACCATCAAATAGTTTTTGATGAGGATTTTAATGAATTATTAATTTCAAGTACTTCCGAAGTCGAAAGATATCTCCATTCACCAATTTCAATATCTAAACTAATGCCCATTATTCTTACTCTCTTTAAACTTACAACATTATAGTTTAAATATTTACACATCCTTCTTATTTGTCTATTTAAGCCTTGTGTTAAAATTATTTTAAATTTTTTTTTATGTAACTGAATTACAGAACAAGGTCTTGTAATAGTATCAAGAATTGGTATACCTTTAGACATTTTACCTATAAAATCTTTAGTAATAGGTTTATTAACCTCAACAATATATTCTTTCTCATTGTAATTTTTAGCTCTTAAGATTTTGTTTACAATATCTCCATCATTAGTTAACAAAATTAATCCTTGACTAAACTTATCAAGTCTTCCAATAGGAAAAATTCTAGATGGAAAATTTATATAATCAATAATATTATTCTTTTCAACTTTTGTATCAGTAGTACAAACAATTCCTAGTGGTTTATTAAATGCTATATAAATAAGCTTTTTATTTTTATTATGACTAACTATTTCACCATCAATTAGTATATTATCTTTAAAGTTAATTTTTTGACCTAATTCAGCTTGAATATTATTAATAATTATTCTACCGTCGCAAATTAAACTGTCAGCTTCTCTTCTGGAGCAAAAACCTATTTCACTTAAGTATTTGTTAATTCTTATTGGAAAGCTATCTTTTTTCATATAAATTAATCTAAAACAATTTCTTGTCCAATTTTTAAATTAAATTTCTTTCTAAAAAAGTATACAAATAAATATAAAAAAGGGGTATCAAATGCAGCAACTAAAATCTTAAATAAGAAACCTGACAAAACTAATCCCCAAAATGATTCACTGGGTAATATTTCAAAAATTGTTAACAAAGAAATTACAGTAAACGTATCAATAAATTGAGATGAAAATGTTGAGAAATTGTTTCTAAACCAAAGATGCTTTCCATTGGTGATTTTTTTCCAAAAATGATAAATTTTAATATCAACTAATTGAGCAAATAAATATGAAATCATAGAAGCAAAAACAGCTAAAGGAGAATTAGAAAATACTTTAGTGAAAATTTCATCATTAACAGGTGAATTTTGAATTGCTGGAGCAAAATCTGCAACTAAAATAATTAATATTGAGAAAATTGATGAAAAAATACCTGCAATCACAACTTGATTAGCCTTCTTTTGTCCATATATTTCCGAAATCAAATCAGTTATTAAAAAAGTTATAGGATATGGTAATATACCAACAGATAATTCAAAAAGTTTTGATCCAAAAAGTTCTATATCGAATGGATACCAATAAATAAATTTTTGGAAAATTAAATTTGAAACTACTAAAGAAGTAATGAAAAGAGCAGCTAAATACAAAAAAATTATCCTTGCAAGCTTTGTACTTTTATTATTCATCAACTATTCAATTTTAATTGAGAAAGGCAATTGAGTTTGAAATCTTAAGTTATTAATTATACTTTTATCAAAAAAAATCAATAAATCTTTAATTACAGGACTTATTTTCTCAATTTTATTTATATCAATATTACCTAAAGGAAGATCTATACCTAGGAGATTTTCTAAATTAGGATCAACAATTGGGTATTCAATAGTATTAAATTCTTTTATTTCTGATAATTCAGCTGCAATATTTAGAGCATCACTAAGATCTCCAAGTTGATCAACAAGACCATTTTCAAGGGCCATAATTCCACTCCATACTCTTCCTTGAGAAATCTCTTCAACTTCATTTATAGGAATATTCCTTCCTTTGGAAACTTTAGTTTTAAAAGTAGAATAAACTTGTTGAATTCCTTCTTGTAATGAGGTTCTATACCCTGGTGAAATTTTTTCAAAAATACTATATCCATTTGCATTTTTATGAGTTTTAACATTTTCTGCATTTATTCCGATTGATTCAGAAAACTCGTTAATATTAGGTAAAATTCCAAAAACACCAATTGATCCTGTTAAAGTAAATGGATTTGCTACTATCTTGTTTGCATTACATGAAATATAATATCCTCCAGATGCTGCCATATCCCCCATTGAAACAACAACAGGTTTTTTCAATTTTGCCATTTCGATAGAATTCCATAAAATATCTGAGGTAATTGCACTCCCACCGGGAGAATTTACTCTTAAGACAATGGCTTTTATTCGCTCATCCTCTATACATTCGTTAATTGACTCAAGAAAAATATCTTGCCCAATATAAGACTCACCCCCCTCTCCATATAGGATCGGTCCCTGTGCATATATAACTGCAATTAAATCTCTTGTTTCCTTTATTAATGAAGGACTTAATCCAACTAATTTTTCAGGTCTTACTTTATTTAACTTTACTAATGAATCCATTCCCAAAGCTTCCTTTAACTTTGACAAATATTTATTTCTGTATAAATTATCATCAATTAAATTTAAATTAATTGCAGAATTCGATGAAGATGCTTTTAAATTTTGAGCAATACTGTTTAATTTTTCGATAGTAATATTTCTACTTAATGATATTTCAGAACTAATTATGTCCCAATAATTATCAATAATTGATTTCAGTTGATTTTTATTTTCTTGACTCATCCTATTTTGTAAATATGGTTCAACTGCACTTTTATATTTACCATTCCTGACAACTTCCATTTTGAACCCGTATTTTTCCTGAAAATCTTTGTAGTAAAGAACTTGAGATGATAATCCCTTAAATTCAACTGAACCTAATTTATTTATAAAAATTGAATCAGAAACTGATGCTAAATAATATCCCTTTTGAGAATAAAAATCTGAGAAACTGTATATAAATTTGCCTGTTTCTTTAAATTCTAAAAGCTCATCTCGAATTGTTTTGGTTTGAGCCCACCCAGCATCAATCATCCCTGGATTGATACTAATTCCCTTTATGTTATCATTATTTTTAGCGATTTCAATAGATTTTAAAATAATATTTAAATCAATACTATTATCAATTAACCCAAAAGATTTTTGAAACTTGTCAAATGAAGGAGGATTTTCAACTATTGGATAGTTTAAATCAAGATTTAAGATTGATTTTTCAGAAATTTGCCCATATGAATCATTTTCTAAGGAGAAAAAAGTTGTAATACCTGCTATTGAAATAAAAAAAAGTACTGAGGTAATTAAAATTGCTATAAAAAATCCAATTGCAGAGGAAATAATATCTTTTAAAAAATTCATAAAAAATTAAATTATAAAGTTTTAGCAAATATAAGTTATTGTTAATTTAGTTAACGAACTTTGAAAAAATAAAAATTTCAATTTTGAAAATAGCATATGTCTCTTTAGGAAGTAATTTAGGAAATAGATATGATTTTTTTAAAAATGCAATAAATCTCATTGAAAAAAAAATCGGTAGAATTATAATTTCATCTTCAATTTATGAAACTTCATCTTGGGGTTTCAAATCAAAAAATTTTCTAAATGCTTGTATTGGAATAGAAACCATAAAAGATCCCTTAAAAATACTTGACAATTTGATTGAAATTGAGATATCACTTGGAAGAAAACGTAAAATTCAAAAAGAATATCAAGATAGGTTTATAGATCTTGACTTATTATTTTATGATAATAAAATTATTAATTCAAAAAAAATTAAACTACCTCACCCAAGAATAAGTTTAAGAAAATTTATTCTTAAACCTCTTTCTGAAATTGCAGGAGAAAAAATACATCCAATTTCTAATAAAACAATTTTTAAATTATTGCATGAATGTGAAGATAAAAACTCAGTAGTAAAATTTAATAAAAAATCTTTATTGAAATCACAGAAAAAATTTATTTCAATAGAGGGAAATATTGGAGTTGGAAAAACATCACTGGCAAAGTTAATTTCTAAGGAAAAGAATTGTTGTGTTTTATTAGAAAATTTCAAAAAAAATCCATTCCTAAAGGATTTTTACACAAATCAAAAAAAATTTGCTTTCAATACAGAAGATGAATTTTTTAATTTGCGTGTCAAAGATTTTAAAAAAAAGTTAATTGATAAAAACAATTGCAAAAATATTATTTCTGACTTTAGTATATATAAATCTTTAATTTTTGCCAAACAAAATTTAAATGATGAAGATTTTAAAAAATTTAAATTCAATTTTAAAAAGAAAATTCAAGATTTTAAACCCCCTGAACTAATTATTTTTCTTAGACAAGAAAATATTAATTTAATTAAAAATATAAAAAAAAGGAATAGGACTTTTGAAAAAAAAATTAATATTTCTTATTTAAATAAAATTTCAAATGGCTACTTGGATTTTTTAAATAAAAATAAGTTTATTAAAGTGCTTGAAATTGATTTAACAAACAAGGATTTTATTAAAAACCGAGAGGATTTAGAAAAAATCATTGATAAAATTAACGGTGTTATAAACTTTTAAAAAAACTCCAAATTAAAATTCCAGCTGATACAGAAACATTTAATGAATGTTTTGTACCAATTTGAGGAATTTCAATTACTCCATCACATAAATCAATTATCTCTTGAGAAATACCGTTAATTTCATTTCCAAATACAAAGGCATATTGATTATTCTTAATTACATTAAAATCTTTTAATGAAATAGAATTTAATGTTTGTTCAATAGAAAAAATTTTTGTCCCTTTATCCTTTAAATATTTTATAGACTCCAATGAAGATTTAAAATATTTCCAAGAAACAGTTTCAGTTGATCCAATTGCTGTTTTGTTAATTTCTTTGTTAGGAGGTGTTCCTGAAATCCCACATATTAATATTTCTTTTATAAGAAAGGCATCTGCAGTTCTAAATATTGAGCCTATATTATTTAAACTCCGTAAATTATCAATTACAATTGTTAAAGGAATTTTATCAGATTCCTTGAATTCAGCAATTGACTTTCTTATTAATTCACTATTTTTCAATTTTTTAAATTTCATTTTTACTAAACACTAATAATTGATTTTTTATAATTTAAATAATAATTACTTTAGTAATATAACTTAAACAATTTTTTTTTGAAAAAAAACAAAAAGGAAACTCCTTTAATGAAACAATATAATGTAATCAAGAATAAATATCCTGATTCATTATTATTATTTAGAGTTGGAGATTTTTACGAAACTTTTGGGGAAGACGCAATTAAAACATCCAAAATTCTTGGTATTATTTTAACTAAAAAAGGAGCTGGAAGTTTAAGTGAAATTGAACTTGCTGGTTTCCCATACCACTCAATTGATAATTATCTGCCAAAACTAATCAAAGCAGGATGTAGAGTTGCAATTTGTGAGCAGCTTGAAGATCCGAAAATGACTAAAACTATAGTCAAAAGGGGTGTAACCGAATTAGTGACTCCTGGATTGGCAATGATTGATAATGTCTTAGATCAAAAGAAAAATAATTATTTAGCTTCATTATATAATTATAAAAAAGATTGGGCTGTATCTTTTTTAGATATTTCAACCGGAGATTTTTTTTTAAGTCAAGGGCATTTTGACGAAATATTTGAATTAGTTGAAAAATATAACCCAAGTGAAATATTAATACCAAAGCCATTTAAAAATGAATTTAAAGAGATTTTTGGAACAAAATACTCTAAATACTTAATAGAGGATTGGGCCTTTGAATTTGATTTTTGTAAAGAAAAATTAACTAACCATTTCAAAACCAATAGTCTTAAAGGATTTGGAATAGAAAAATTAAATCTAGGAATAATTTCCTCAGGAATAATCTTACATTACCTTTCAGAGTCTCATCAAGAAAGACTAGATCATATAAGTTCTATAAAAAAAATTAATAATTCTGATTTTGTAGGTATTGACGAATTTACATCTAAAAATCTTGAACTATTTTCATCAAATTCATCTTCAGGCGTATCCTTACTTGAATCTATCGATTATACTATAACTCCAATGGGTGCAAGATTATTAAGAAATTGGTTATGTTTCCCAATAAAATTTAAAAAAGAAATTAAATTTAGAAATGATGTTATCGGAGCTTTACTAAAAAATGAATCATTAAATGAAAAAAATATTGAATTACTAAGTAAAATTGGAGATATAGAAAGATTAATGTCTAAACTGGCTACTTTAAAAATTAATCCAAGAGAATTAATGCACTTAAATAATTCTTTAAAGCATATTTCTCCAATTAAAAGAAACTATTTCTTTTCAAAAAATGAAAATTTAATTGAATTATCTAATGAATTAAATTCTTGTGAAAAAACAATTTTGAAAATTTCTGAAAGAATTATGAATGATCCCTCAGCAAATATTTCAAAAGGATCGTATATAAAAGAAGGTTTTTCCAATGAGCTAGACGAACTAAAAAATATTCTTAATTCTGGAAAGCAATTAATTGAAGAAATGCAAAATAAGCTAGTTCAAGAAACAGGTATTAATTCTCTTAAAATTGCTTTTAATAATGTTTTTGGTTATTATTTAGAGGTGAGAAATACTCATAAAGATAAAGTCCCAAATGATTGGATAAGAAAACAAACTCTTGTAAATGCAGAAAGATATATAACTCAAGACTTAAAGGAATTTGAAATAAAAATTTTAAGTGCAACTGACAAAATAAAAGATTTAGAAGTCAAACTATTCAATGAGCTTCTTGAAAACCTTCAGGAGGACCTGAATCTTATTAAAAATAATGCTTATCACATTGCCAAGATTGACTGCCTAACAAGCTTTTCAATTCTTGCAAAAAAGAAAAATTATTGTTGCCCAAAATTTAATTCTGAAAATAAAATTGATATTAAAGGAGGAAGACATCCAGTAATTGAAAATCAATTACCTCCAGGTGAGCATTATATTTCAAATGACTTATTTCTTGATAAAAAAAATAAACAAATAATTATGGTTACTGGGCCAAATATGTCAGGGAAATCTGCTCTTTTAAGACAAACTGCTTTAATAGTAATTTTATCTCAAATAGGTTCATACATTCCTGCTGAATCTGCTAATTTATGCATTACTGATAAAATTTTCACCAGAGTTGGTGCAAGTGATAATATTTCTATGGGAGAATCAACCTTCATGGTGGAAATGAATGAGTCTTCATCAATTTTAAATAATTTAACCGAAAACAGTTTAGTACTTCTTGACGAAATTGGGAGGGGAACAAGTACATATGATGGAATTTCAATTGCATGGGCAATTGCAGAATTTTTGCACGAACACAAAGGAAGGCCAAAAACTATTTTTGCTACTCATTATCACGAGCTAAATCAAATGTCAAAAAAATTTAAAAGAATAAAAAATTATAACGTTTCAGTAAAAGAAATGGAAAATGAAGTGCTTTTTTTAAGGAAATTAATCCCGGGAGGAAGTGATCATAGTTTTGGTATTCACGTTGCTAAAATGGCTGGTATGCCAAATTCAGTTCTATTATCAGCTGAAAATAAATTAAAGTTTCTTCAAAATTCTCATAAAGGTATAAATTCAATTAAAAATGTTGATAATTCAGATCAAATAAAGTTAAACTTTATTTCAAAAGATGAAATTATAGAAAATTCAATTATTGAGGAAATCAATAAAATTGATATTAATACTCTTTCTCCCATTGAGGCTCTTACTAAATTAAATGAGATTAAGCAAAAAATAATTTTGAAAAAGTAAAATTGCTTTTTTATTAAAACTGACTTAAAATATTTATTTTTATTTTACATTTGCAAGCCACTTGCGAAAGTAGCTCAGGGGTAGAGCATCACCTTGCCAAGGTGAGGGTCGCGGGTTCAAATCCCGTCTTTCGCTCATTAATTTTTGCTCGAGTGGTGGAATTGGTAGACACGTTGGACTTAAAATCCAATGACCATTGCGGTCGTGCGGGTTCAAGTCCCGCCTCGAGTACTTTAACGGGAGATAGTCGTAAGATTGTCTCTCGTTTTTGTTTTCATACGATTGTAATATACTGATAATCTAAGAAATAAGTTCAATTCCTTTATTTAAAAAATTTAATCTTTATTTTTAAAAATTGTTTATATTAAACAAATAATTATGAGTAAAATGGGGATATTTGATTGGTTATTTGGAGGTCCAAAAAACAAAACTTACAAAAGGAGTTTAGTCAATGTTTTCTTTATTTTTTTCCTCGTTATTTTCTCGTTATTTATTTAAATGATTAAAAGGATTTTGATCCTGCTTGCATCTGAGTTGTCTGCTTATATCAATGGTGCTAACATTCCAATTGATGGAGGTTTAATTAAATCCCTATAAATTTTACATATTAAAAAAAGACACCTAAATGTACAAAATACATTTCAGGTGCCTGTGTAAAAACTTTTGTAGTTTTTTTATTTTAAAAGAACTTATAGTTAGAATTGTTAAAATGAATTTTAACTCCACTTTGTCCACCTTTTACAAGTCGATTTATTTTACCTGCGAAACCTGATTGATCATCATTTAATCTCCAATTCAGATATGTTTCATATTTTTCATAAGATTCCCAATATGAAAAAGCAATATAAGTTTCCGTTTCCGCATGATATAATGTTTCTAAGTGTGAACACCCATCATAATTTCTTGTCATACTAAGACCTGCCTCAGTATCCATTAGTTTTAGAAACTTATCTAAATTATTTTTACTCACTTTTGCAGTGAAAAGTACAGGGTT